>DAISHS010000694.1:0-1501 GCA_036822415.1 Chloroflexota bacterium | reverse complement strand
CCCGACGGGCGAATGAGCAGCCAGCTATCGTCCTGCAGCATGTACTTCACGCCGTCGTTGGTCAAGACACGGGAGACAGACATTCCCGCCAGGGTCGTGGGCGGGGACTGAGTCAGCCGCTGCACCATCTCGCTCTTGGTAAAAGGCGGGCGACCGTTGACGGTCTTCAACTGAAAGTCGTTGCGTGCGTAGTAGAACGCGCCCACTTCACGCGTCAAGTCGGCCAGCAGCGCCGCGCAATCGCTGCCATGCGCCGCCACGATTTCGGCCAACAGCATCCCCATCAGCACGCCATCGCCTTCGGGAATGTGCCCCTTGATGCTGATGCCGCCCGACTCTTCTCCGCCAATGAGGACATCGTGGTTCATCATCAAATCGCTGATGTGATTGAACCCGACCGGCGTCTCACGAATTTCCAGGCCGTAGCTGGCAGCCAGCCGGTTGAGCATTTGGGTGGTTGACACCGTCTTGACGACCATGCCGCGCTGCTGGCGTTGTTTCAGCAGGTAACGCAGGCTGAGCGACATGATGACGTGCGGGTCAATAAAATGGCCGTCGGGCGCCATCGCGCCGATGCGATCCGCATCGCCATCGGTGGCCAGGCCCAGATGCCAGTGGCCGGCGCGCAGCGCATCGGCCAGCGGTTGCAGGTAACGCTCGATCGGTTCGGGGTGGATGCCGTTGAAGCCAGGGTTCATCTCGCCGCGCAGCTCGATGACCTCAGCGCCGGCGTCGCGCAAAAACTCGGCCAGGTAGGCGCGCCCGGCGCCATACATCGCATCAACCACCACGCGCAACTTGCCGCGCCGAATCGTCTCGAAGTCCACCAGCGTCGCCAGGTGATCGCGGTAAGCGGGGCGCGGATCGAAGCGCTGAATCAAGCCCTGGGCCTGGGCCTCGTCGAAGTCCAGGATCAACGGCTTGCGGCCCTCTTGCTCGTTCTGCTGCAAACGCGCTTCCACCAGCTTGCAGTCCGCGGGCGAGGCCGAACCGCCATAAGCGGCCTTGAACTTGATGCCGTTGTAGCGCGGGGGGTTGTGGCTGGCGGTGATCATGACGCCGCCTTGCGCGCGATGCAACACGATGGCGTGTGAAATGACCGGCGTGGGCGTGTCTGCGCGGGCCAGGTCAACCTGGATGCCGTTGGCGGCAAGAACACAGGCAACCTCGCGTGCGTAACGGTCGGACAAGAAACGAGTATCAAAACCAACAACCATGCGCACGGCGGGGATATGGGGGTACTGCTGGCAAACGACATCGGCCATGGCCTGCGCCACCAGGCGCACATTGGCAAAGGTAAAGGTGTCGCTGATGACGGCGCGCCAGCCATCCGTTCCAAAATGGATATCCATGCTTCCTCCGGGGATCATATCCCCAAACTTCAGGGTGAGCGCATTGTACCACTGTTCAACGCGGGCGCCAAAGGAGGTTTGCGAAAAAATCCAATGAGGCCGCTGCGCAGCAAGGCTAGGGCCGGATGCGCCAGTAAACGGCTGTAGCG
>DAISHS010000693.1:0-1506 GCA_036822415.1 Chloroflexota bacterium | reverse complement strand
CGCACGCTTCGAGCCCCCAGCCAAGCCTGCCGATGCAAAAACTTGAACCACACCCTCGCTTTCACGCACGTTTCACAAGGCGCGCGATTTGTGTTAAACTGGCCGGCATGGCGCTAAAAAAATCTGAACACAGGAGGTCCGATGACGCCATCTTCCGTTGAACGCAGAATCCGGGCAGGGCTGCCCCTCATCCGTTTCCTGCAGGTGCGCCTGCCGCTGCGCTGGACCAGGGGGCCGCTCAAACGGGCCACGGCCCGCGCCCCCCTGCCGGCCGATGTCACGCGCGCGGCCGTGTCGGCCGACGGCGTGCCGTGCGAATGGCTCATCCCGCAGGGCAGCCCGCCCGATCGCGCGCTGGTCTACCTGCACGGCGGCGGCTTCGTCCTCGGCGTGACCCCGCAGCATATCGGCATGGTGGCGCACCTGGCGCGCACGATGGGCGTGCGCGCCCTGATCGTGGACTACCGCCTGGCGCCGGAGCATCCGTATCCCGCGGCGTTGAACGACTGCGTCGCCGCCTACCGCTGGCTGCTGAGGCAGGGCCTTGCCCCGCAGAACATCGTGCTGGCGGGCGATTCGGCCGGCGGCAACCTGGCGCTCACGACCCTGATGAAGCTGCGCGACGGCGGCGAACCGCTGCCCGCGGCGGCCGCCTGTCTCTCCCCCGTGGCCGACCTGACCGAGCGCCCCGGCCCGGCCCGCTTTCAGGACCCCCTGCTGCCTCTGCGGGCGGTGCGGTTCTACCATACCTCTTACGTTGCCCAGGGCGATGACCGCGATCCTCTGATCTCGCCCATCTATGGCGACTGGCGCGGCCTGCCGCCGCTGCTGGTGCATGTGGGGGAAGAGGAGATGCTGCGCGACGACGCGGTTCGCCTCACGGCCGCGGCGCGCGCGGCTGGCGTGGACGTGCGCCTGGAGGTGTATCCGCGCATGTGGCACGTATGGCAGATCTTTCCCGCGCTGCCGCAGACGGTCGCATCGCTGGACGACATCGCCCAATTCCTCGAAGCGCACGTGGGCCTCGATTCGCCCATGCCTGGCCTGTCGCCCGCGCCTTTGCCGTCCGGCGCCAGGCCGTGACCGCGGCGGCCGTCCCGATTGCGCACTGGGGGCCGGCATGGGCTGCACGACGGCCAAACGCTGGCCCGGCCGTTGGCGCTCAGCCCGTAGCGCGGCGTTCAGGCTGAGCGCCAACGGCTGCTGTTCGCGCCGCCGATCATGCGGTAGACGGAGATGATTCATGCACCACAGGTCCTTTCGTCTCGGGCTATTGGCGGCATGTCTGCTACTGCTGCTGGCAGGCTGCACCGACAACCACATTGCAGTCACGAACACGCCCGCGCCTCCCCACGGGCCAACGCAGACCGTCGCGCCGGCTGTCACCATGACGCCCAGCGCAACATCCACCATCGCCGCACCGACTTCAGCGGCGCCTACGGCCGCCGCGCCCAGCGCAACGCCGTCGCCCACGCGCGCCGCGCCCAGCGCAACGCCGTCGCCCAC
>DAISHS010000692.1:0-1515 GCA_036822415.1 Chloroflexota bacterium | reverse complement strand
GGCCAGCGCGGACAAGGCCCAGGCAGAATAGGGCGCGGCGCGCACCGCGGCCTGGAACTCAGCCAGGGCGCGAGTCGGCATCCCCTGGCGCGTGAAAATGCGCGCGAGGTTGACGTGCGCGCCCACGTTGCGCGGATTAAGCTCGATAGCCTTGCGGTAGGCAGCCGCGGCGGCGCTCAGCTGACCGGCGGCCTGCTGAATGTCGCCCAGGGTCTGGTAGGCCTGGTCAGCCCCGACGGCCGGCGGAGTCGTGGCCATGACCGCGTCCACCCCTTGCTGAGCCGTGGTCAGGGCAGCGGCCAAGCGGCCTTGATTTTGCAGATAATGAGCCAGGGCCGCAAAACCAGCAGGGTCGCGCGCAGCGGCCTGAATGGCCTGACGATACCAATTTTCGGCCTCTTGCGTCAAAGTCAGGGTGGCGGTGAGCGTCGCGGTGAATGAAGCGCTCGGCGCGGCGGCGGCCGCCGCAGAGGAGACAGCGCCGGCATAAGTCGGGCTGGGCGTGGCGCGCGTGCCCTGCAAAACCAGGTTGCCCAGGGCAATATAGGGCCGCGCGTCCTGCGGGGCGAGCCGGATGACCTGCATGAAGCGGCTGCGCGCCTGCGCCAGCTGCCCCTGCGTCTGCGCCAGCTGCCCCCAGGCCAGCAGCGTGTCCACCGGACTGACCAGGCGGGCCTGCTGCACGATCACCGCGCGACTGTACCAGGGATCGGCTTGGGCATAGCGCCCCTGACGATGATAAACCATCGCCAGGCCGACGTAACCGTCAGGTTCGGTAGGATCAATGCTGAGCTCGCGGCGGAAGATGGCCTCCGCCTCGCTGAGACGCCCACGATCGCGCAGGAGGTTGCCCAGCGGTGAGAGCAGATCGAGATCGTTGGGAGAGAGGCGCAGCGCCTGGGTGTAGGCTTGCACGGCCGGCTCGGTGAGGCCCTTGCTGCCCAGCAGCGGCGCCAGTTTGCTGAAATAGGTGAGGGTGTCCGGCGGAACAGCCGCGGCGATCGCGCGGGCGTAGGCGCTGGCGGCCGCCTCTGGTTGATCGAGCAGCAGGGCCAGGTCGCCCATTTCCTGGAACCACTCGCCATGCGTGCTGTCGGCCGCGGTGGCGCGGGTGTAAAGGGCCAGCGCGTCCGCGGGCTGCGCTTGGGCAGCCGTCAAACGGGCAAGATTGGCCAGGGCAAAGGGTGAATCAACGTGGGCAAAGGCTGCGGCCGCATTTTGCGGATCCGCGCCGCTGCCGCCGTCGGCGGCCAGCGCCTGACCCAGGCCGTACCAGGCAACCGCGGAGTCGGTCGCTGTCAACGCCGCGCGGAAGGCGTCGGCGGCCGCGGCCCAGCGCTGCTGACCGAGCAGGGTGTTGCCGGCGACGATGAGGGACGGCGTCGTCGGCGAAATGACGCGGTAAAGCTCGAAGCCGTCGCCGGCAAAGAGGCGCGTGATCTGCACGTCCGCCGCGGCGGAAGGGCGATCGGCTGGCGACGCCAGGGTGCGCAGCTGCCAGGCCAGCTCCCTGGA
>DAISHS010000691.1:0-1521 GCA_036822415.1 Chloroflexota bacterium | reverse complement strand
CGATCAGCGCCCTGGCGTTGAAAATATCGGCATAGCTCACCGGCACGCCCAGATCAAGGTTGGCTGACCCCCAGCGTCCTGGGCCAAGCACGATGAAGGCGTGCTTTTCCAAAACCTTATTCAGGCGGCCGACGCAGCGCGCCACCTCACGCTTTTGCACAGGCGCGGGCAAATTGCCGTAAGCCAGAGGGTCCACATAAACCAGGTAATCAATTTGGGAGACGCGTCCCTTGGGCACCATACGCTGAGCCAGAAAGAAGCGATCGGCCTCGGACAAATCGAGCGGCGCCGAACTGGCCGTTTCGTCGTTGGCGGTGCTTTGTGGGCGGCACTGCAACAGGTGGAAGGTGATCTCAGGCTGCTTCGGCCCGGGGACCAGGCTCAAGGTAAACTCCATGTCCACCGGCAAGCCGTATTGTTGTTGCAAGGTGGCCAACATTTCTTTCAAGAAAGGCACAAAACCGGTGCGCTGCAGCAGGTTGTCGAACGTCGGCAGCAGGCGTTCAGCGGTCAGCTCAGGGCCAAGCGAAAAAACCGGCATCAGTGTATCGCCCTTGTCAACCGAGGCCAGCCAGCGCAACGGTGGATACTGCCAATCAATCACCTCACGCACGGGCAGCGTTGTCAGTTCATTCTTTTTGAGATCAATGACATCCATCAAGCGCTGCGAGTAGTGGCGAACGGTGCTGGGCGAAACTTCGGGGCGCAGCAGCGGATGGCTCAACGTCACCAGGCGGGGGTAGTCTTCGCCGACGCGCTCCACGGCCCGCGTGCCGAGGCCGGTCACCAGGCGCATGAAGCCTTCTTCGCGGCGCAGGCGCGGATTCCAGACGATCGGGGCAAAGCTAAAGGCGACGCCGGCGACCGCGGGGAAGAAATAGCCGTGGTAAGCCTGGCCCTGAACCTCTTGCAGCAAGATCGCCATGCGCTCATCGTAGTCCAGCAGCCCCATGCGGCGACGATAAAGCAGGGCGTCTGGATTGTGTGAACTGGCATAGACGCGACGGATGGCCAGGCTGAGCGCGTCCAGGTTTTCTTGCACCGTCCCCTGGTTGGGGCAAAAGTAACTGGAGTATTTGCCGGCAAAGGACATGCCGAAGTTATCTTCCAGCAAACTGGAGGAGCGCACAATCAAGGGGCGTTTACCTACCTCGCGCAGAACCTCACGCAGACGTGACATGGCCGTGGGAGGCAGCTGGGCCTGTGCATAGGCCTCTTCGATGGCCGGATAGTCTGCTGCAATCTCTTCAGGCGGCTTGTATTTCTGATCGAGGTATTCGATATCGTTGAGCGATAAGAAGTCATAAAATACATCGGCGCCGATGAAGTACGAGCGTGGAATCTGAATCTGGGAGGCCAGGTGCGGCGCCATTCCCTGCAGAACTTTCCAGGCCAGCAGCATACCGGCCGCTTTGCCGCCGATCTTTCCTGCGCCGATGCGCCGGGCCTGGATGTAGCGAAAATCGGCCGCGGTAAACCAGGCTTTCGCCAGGCGCACAAAGTGCATCTGGTCGCTGATCA
>DAISHS010000690.1:0-1549 GCA_036822415.1 Chloroflexota bacterium | reverse complement strand
TGGTGGTGGCGGAGCTCGTGCGCCTGGTTGACGCCATGCAGGCGCTATCGCTGCGCCAGGACGTGTTCGAGGAGGAACTCGCCGGCCGGCGTGGTATGGTTGATGCGCGGCTGTTGCGGCTGGAGGATTCGCTGAAGCGCCTCGCCGATGCCGTGCAGGTGCTGATTCTGCGCCTGGATGACGGGAAGTAGGGCAGGACGATGGCGCGGCGGGAGTACAGCGACGATATCAAGGCGCAGGTCATGGCAGCGCTGCTGGCCGGGCAGGCGATCACCGCTGTGGCCAAAGAGTACCAACTTCCGCGTAGCACGGTAGGGAAGTGGCGCAAGCAGCTAGCCGAGCGCGTCCACGTAGATGTGGAACAAAAAAACGCTGAAACCGGAGCGACGCTCGATAGCTTGCTGCAGGTCTATGTTGAGACAAACTTGGTGACGTTGCGTGCTCAATCAGAGTTCTTCCGAGACGAGAGGTGGTTACGGCAGCAGTCGGCCTCTGAGCTTGCCGTCCTTCACGGGGTCATTGCCGATAAGACGATTCGCATTCTCGAGGCGTACGGCAATGCCACAGGCGACGCCGGCTGAGATTGCCGCCCGCTCTCACCTTCTCGACTTCACTACCTACACCTACCCAGCATATGAAGTCAACTGGCACCACCGGCTGACCTGCACTTTACTGGACGATTTCGCAACTAAATCTGACCAGCGGCTGATGATCTTTGCTCAGCCGCGTTCGGGCAAGTCGGAGCTTGTCTCCCGCCGTCTCCCCGCCTACATCCTGGGGCGCGACCCTGACGCCTGGATCATCGCTGCCAGCTATGGCGCCGAACTGGCGCGCAGCATGAACCGCGACGTGCAGCGCATCATGGATGGCGATGAATATCGCCGATTGTTTCCGGCCACGCAGCTGTGGGGCAAGAACGTGCGCAGCATGGCCGACGGCTCGTATCTACGCAACTCCGATATGTTCGAGGTTGTCGGCCGGCGCGGCTTCTACCTGGGCGTAGGCGTCGGTGGTTCGCTGACTGGGCGCGGCGGGAAGTACATGATTCTGGATGACCCGGTAAAGAACCGCAAAGAGGCGAACTCACCTACCTACCGGCAGGCTGTGTGGGAGTGGTACACGTCAACCTTTTACACCCGCCTTGCCCCCGGCGGCAACATCCTACTGATCGTCACCCGCTGGCACGAGGATGACCTCGCCGGCCGTCTCCTCGCGGCAGCGAAAGCCGACCCCAAGGCCGACCAGTGGACGGTATTGAACTTGCCGGCCGTAGCCGAGGAGCCGGTCGCAGCCTATGACCCCCGCCAGGCCGGCGAGGTGTTGTGGCCTACACGCTGGGATGCTGCCGAGATGGCACGCAAGCGGGCGGTGGTAGGCGAGCGTGACTGGGCCAGCCTCTATCAGCAGCGGCCGGCGCCGGACGAGGGCGAAATCTTCAAGCGCCACCACTGGCGCTACTGGCAGCCACGAGGGGCCAACCTCCCGCCGGTGACCGTCACAATGGCGGATTCGTCGGTTATCCAGGTGGAAGCGGTCGAGCTGCCGGCAC
>DAISHS010000689.1:0-1550 GCA_036822415.1 Chloroflexota bacterium | reverse complement strand
GGTGCGGCGATTGCGCTGAGCAGCGCCGCCGGCGGCGTCACCGGGGTTGTGGCCCTTCTCATCGGCCTGGCCTGGTTTGCCCGTGACAAGATCAGCAACCTGTCCCCGTCATGGCGTCAGCTGCTGCCCGCTGCCCTTTTGCCTGCCCTCCTGGTCTTTGTCCTCGGTTCGACGCTCCTGCTGACTTTTTGGCCTGGCCTGGGCGCCAGCGCTGACCTGCTGGGTCAATGGCTGGCGCACATCACCCCGGCCGCGGACGCGCCGCCGTTCTGGTGGCCCCTGTTGCGTCTGTTGATTGACGAACCGGTTATTCTGGCGGGCGCTCTGCTAGGCCTCGGCTTTTGGGTTTTCAACGCAGACTTCAGGCCGCGGCTGACCTGGCCGCTCAAGACGGCGGCCCTCTGGGGCGGGCTGGCGCTGCTGCTGGCGCTGCTGGGCCGCCAACCGGCCGATGGGCTGGTCATTGCGGTTCCCGCGGCCTTGTTGGCCGCCCAGGCGTTCGATTGGCTGCTGACCCGCGTCAAGGCTGGCCCTTCCTGGTCCGAAGAATGGATCGTCCTCCTCGCCAGCCTCTCCTTGATCGTCACTTTCAGCCTTTACCTGGCGAGTTGGACACAGAGCGGGCAGAATCAATACCTGCTGGCTGCGCTCGTGCTGCTGGGATTGGTGATCGTGCTGTATGTGCTGAGCGGTTTCTGGATCGGCGTGCAGGCGACCTCTGGCATCCTGGCCGTTTTCTTGCTGGTTGTCCTCGGCGTCGCGCAGGTTGGGCATCTATGGGCGCTCAATCAGACGGAACTGCCACGCGAGGTCGCCCTGGCGTACCAAACCGCAACCACCACCGATGCGCGCGCGCTGGCGGAGACGCTGGTCAACCGGTCGGCGCATCGCTATGGCGACGAGCATCGTTTCCAGGTGGATGTGGTCGAAGGCCCTGCCAGCGATGTGCTGCGCTGGTATACGCGCGATTTTCAGCGCATCCGCCTGGTGACCTCTGCAACGGCTGCCTCCGATACGGATGCGCTGATTCAACCGCTGACCGATCCGCTGACGCCGCCGGCGAACAGCTTCGTGGGGGCAGCGTACACCGTCGCGCGTCGCTGGACGCCTCAAGGCTTGAGCGGCGTGGCCTGGGCGCGCTGGCTTCTCTTCAACGAGGCCAAGACGCCAGCGCAAGAACAGAAAGTCGTGCTGTGGGTCAACGGCGCGGAATGATGAAAATTAAACTCAAAAGTTGAGGATGAGATGCAAAACATAGACATCACGGAACGCTTGGATACGCCATTTGTGAAACGCTTTAACTGGAATCTGGAAAAAACCGCCTGGGCCTTGCTGTTGATCCTGGCGGTCGTCACGCACCTTTACATGCTGGGGGTGCGCGCCATGAGCCATGACGAGAGCTTGCACGTGCTCTACTCCTGGAAGCTGTACGACGGCCAGGGCTATCAGCATCAGCCGATGATGCACGGCCCCTTCCGCTTTCACATCGACGCGCTGGCCTATGCCTTGTTCGGTGTGAATGACGCGGTCGGCCGCCTGCCGGCGGCTGT
>DAISHS010000688.1:0-1553 GCA_036822415.1 Chloroflexota bacterium | reverse complement strand
TCGGACTCGCCGCAAGAATGATGCGGACTTCTGAACCGCCACACTAGCACTACTTTGGCAGAAACTTTCGGTTGGTGAGCAGCCTGGGATTCCCGAATCGTCTTTTCGATGATTCATGAGTGGTCGGCTTTTTGGAGGGCCGACCATGGCCGGTGCGAGATCGAGTTGGGAGGACGAGCTTGAGCGTTGGCTCCAGCCGTTCCTGGAGTGCTTGGGGCACAAGGCGCGACGGCGGATGTGTCCGCGTTATGTAGCTGGACTGATTGGACCCGGCGACCGCAAGAGCGTTCAGCCGATGGCAGAGCGGTTCGCGCCAGGCGATTACGATCAGTTACATCATTTCATTGCAGCCGGCGTGTGGGATGCGGCCCCGTTGGAAGCTGAACTGCTCCGACAGGCGGACAAGCTCGTCGGCGGCAGCGACGCCATCCTGGTGATCGACGACACGACCTTGCCGAAGAAGGGCAACCATTCGGTTGGAGTTGCGCCCCAATATGCGGCGGCCCTTGGCAAGACGGCGAACTGCCAGACGCTGGTGTCGCTGACGCTCGCCCGCGGCGAAGTGCCGGTGACGGTGGCCTTGCGCCTGTTCCTTCCCGAGAGCTGGACAAGCGACCCGGTGCGATTGGCGCGAGCCGGCGTTCCGACGGATTATCGCACGGCGCGCACCAAGCCGGAGATCGCGCTCGCCGAGATCGATCGCACGATCGTAGCCGGTGTTCGCTTCGGCTGTGTGCTGGCAGATGCCGGATACGGACTCAGCGCATCCTTTCGCCAAGGGCTGACAGAGCGCAACCTCGCCTGGGCCGTAGGCATTCCTCGTCACCTCAAAGTGTACCCAGTCGATGTGAAGCTCATCTGGCCCAAGGCCGCGCGTGGCCGTCCGCGGCAACGGTCCATCCCCGATGTGCTGTCGATCCCGGCCGACAAAATGCTCGCCGATGCCAAGTGGCGTACGATCTCTTGGCGCACCGGCACCAAAGGACCGCTCACAGCCCGCTTTGCCGCGGTCCGCGTCCGCATCGCTGACGGCCCGCCGCAGCGGATCAGGGACAAAGGCCAGCAGCATCTGCCGGGCGAAGAGGCCTGGCTTGTCGGCGAGCAGCGGGCGTCGGGGGAAAGGAAGTACTATCTCGCCAGCCTTTCCCCGAGAATGAGACTGCGCGATCTCGCGGCCACGATCAAAGCCCGATGGATTTGTGAGCAAGCCCATCAACAGCTCAAGGAGGAACTCGGTCTCGACCACTTCGAGGGACGATCCTGGGACGGCCTGCACCGGCATGCCCTCATGACGATGATCGCCTACGCCTTCCTCCAGCATCGTCGCCTCACGGCGAGCCGGGGGAAAAAGAGTCGACGGGCCGCCACCGCAACCAACCCTCCCAGCCGTCCGCCACGCCATCATCGCCCGCATCATCCAGCCGCTTCGCCAATGTCCACACTGCCGAAAACGGATCAGCGTCAACTGGCCGCATGAAACAATTCTGCCAAAGTAGTGCTAGGACGCGGACTCAATTAGTCGAAGCGAGATTCGCACGGCGGCGAGTTGGATG
>DAISHS010000687.1:0-1564 GCA_036822415.1 Chloroflexota bacterium | reverse complement strand
GCGATGAGCGCCGGCGCGGACGCGGGGTTGTTAGCGACGCTTTCCTGCAGCAAGGTAAAAGCAGCGCGGCTGCGCCCCTGCTGGCCCAAGAGGGCAGACAGCGCGGCGGCCGCATCGGTATGGGTGACGTCGAAGGCCAATGTCTGACGAAAGGTCGTTTCGGCGTCGGCGGCGCGCCCCAGGCGCTGATAGAGCTGGCCCAGCAGCAAGGGCGCGAGCGCAAAGTCGGGGTTGACCTCGACAGCCTGGCGTAGATCGGTTTCGGCCGCATCAACGTTGCCCGTCGCCAGCTCGCGTGCAGCCAGGGCCGCCAGCGGCCAGCCGAGGCCAGGGTTGCGCCGCACAGCCTCTTGCAGCCGCGCCGACGCGCCGGCCGCATCATGACGCGCTTGCAACCCGGCCAGGGCGATCAAAAGACCAGGGTTGGCAGGATCGAAGGAAACGGCCGTCTGCAGGCGCGCCTGCGCCTGCGTCAGCTGGCCGGCCTGGCGGTCCAGGGCGGCGAGGGCCAACACCGCAGGCGAGCTGGCCGAGTTGAGGGCCAATGCCTGTTCCAGGAAGGCGCGGGCGTCGGCGGGGCGACCTTCGGCGTATTGGGCAAGGTCGGCCAACGCCAGCAGCAGATCGGGAGAGCCAGGGGTGCGCGCCAGCGCGGTGAGCAGAAGCGTGTGCGCGGCCGTGATCTGGCCGCGCGCGTGGATCGCTTCGGCCTGCGCCACGACCACCGCCGGATTGCGCGGCTCACGCTGAGCCGCCTCGGTCAAAGCGGCCTGAGCGCCATCGGCATCCGCGGCGCGTTGGCGCCAGGCGGCCAACGCCAGCCAGGGCGCGGCGAGCGACTGATCACGCTGCGCAGCCTGGCGATACATGGCTGCTGGCGTGTTCGGATCGGCGGCGGCGTTGACAGGCAGCGCCTCCAGCAGCTGCCCGCGCAGCAGCCAAACCTCGGCGCTGGTGGGCAGGGCCTGGGCAGCCTCAGCCAGCACGGCCAGAGCTTGCGCGCGGTCGCCCGCGGCCACGTAGGCCTGCGCCAGGCCTAGCGGCGCCGCCGCCAGGCTGTGATCGAGCGCCTGCGCACGGGCAAAAGCGGCCTGGGCTTCGGGATACCGTGCGCCGTGCTGATACCACTGCCCGATGGCGGTCTGCACGACGGCGTCGGCCGGCGCCACGCGGGCGGCGGCCTGCAAGACAGACCAGGCGGCGTCACGCTCGCCGCGGGCCAGATAGGCTGTCGCCAGGCTGGTGTAGCCAGCGGTGTAAAGCGGCTCGACGGCCAAGGCTTCTTTGAAGATCGTCTCCGCTTGCGGCCAGGCGCCCTGACTGCGTAAGGCGCTGGCGAGCGCCGTGCGCGCCCAGGCCGAAGCAGGGTTGAGGGCGACGGCCTGGCGTAATTGCGCAATCTGCGCGGCCGGATGACCGGCCAGCGCCTGGGCGGCAGCCAGGCCAACGTGGGCCGCGATGAAAGTTTGATCGGAGGCCAGCGCGGCTGTAAATTGAGCGGCCGCGCTAGGCTGCGGATCGAGCTGCCGGGTTGCCAGGTTGCCCAGGGCGGTCAACAGCTCAG
>DAISHS010000686.1:0-1590 GCA_036822415.1 Chloroflexota bacterium | reverse complement strand
GGAACTGGATCAGATCGTCATACAGACGGGGATGGGCGGCACGCGTCAATACGAAGACCAGGCGAATGGGTGCGGCGTCCTTCACGGTATCGGTGCTCATTCGAGTTCTCCCGATGCGCCCTGAACTGGCTCCTTATCGGTGGCGGTCATCTTGCTGCTCGCGTAGTTCTGCCCGGCCAGCTGAAAACCTCGCACATTGGCGAACATCGGTTCCTTCACCTCGTGGATGCGGTGCTTCGGGAACGCCGCCTTCACCGCCTTGCGGAACAGGAACGCACCGCCGCCAACCAGGATGATGTTCTGCAGGCTGTGCGGTGCCTCGATCCATTCCTTCATCGTTGACACGGCCTGCTCGGCGACGGTCTCGGCCAGGGGCAGCAGGCGCTTCATGTCATACGGCTTCTGAAAGATCATCGGCTGCTTGCCGGTGCGCAGCGCCAGGTCGATGGCGTCGTAGTCCCGGTACGGCGAGCCAATATCCTTGGTGATCTCGGCCGCCAGCAGGCGCAGCACATCGGACATGCCGCGGTTGAAGGAGTAGCTCTGCTTCTGCACGAGGCGCATTCCCCGGGCCACCAGCCAGTCGAAGGTACGCGAGCCCGGGTCGATGATCAGGCTCTGCTCGTTGCCGATGATCGCCATCTTCTGGTGCTCGGAGGCGAAGTGCGCCAGCGCCCCTTGCGGCTGAGCGACGGCCATGGCCTTGCCGACCGTCACGACCTTACTGCCCCCGATGTCGTGCCGGCCGGTCATGGCTTTCTCCAGCGCCGCTTTCTTGACCGCAAAGAGCGCCACCGGCAGGCCCACCACGAGGAGGTCGATGTGGCTCACCTTCATCATGGAGAGCGCCCCCCTGAGCAGCGCCATGTACTCGGGCGTCTCGGTGTATTCGTCGTGCAGTTGTTTGGCGCGAAAGGTATCGGCGGCGAGACTCACGTCCGGCCCGACCTCGTAGAACAGCGGGCCGATGGGGATGCACACGGTTTTCTTGCGCTCGCTCGCCGGCCACGACGGCGAGTCGTCGCTTGACGGGTAGGCGACGGAGGGAAAACTGGCGCAGCGGATGTCGGTACCGGTCGCGGCCGTGACGAATTTGGTGTTGCCGGATCCGACATCCACCGCTCTGACGATCAATTCCATAGCAAGACTCCGAGGTTGGTTTCAGGTCGATCAGCATCGACAGCGCGATCTGATCCCGCCACACGGAATCCCCACTCAAAGAGGCCGATTTCGGCATCGGGCCCGGCCCGCTGTCAGCGAACCGGCGATGCACGGACATTTCGCTGACACCTGAAAGCGTCATCCCCCAGCGGGGCTGCGTGTGTGTCACTACGCTCTCATTCAAATGGCGGGCATCAACCCCACGCGCGACAGTTGCCGCCGGAGCGGTCCGCGCGCGAGCATCGCCCTGAGTTGCCCCGCCATGGACCAGAGGCAGAGATTTCCCCCGTCAAGCCCGCCCGCTGCCTCGTTGTGCGCCGCTTTGCGACAATAAATGCGCCTTACCGCACTCTCCCGGGCGCGCAAGTGCCACTCGCAATCCTCCGCAAATCGCCGCGCTTTCGAGCCGCCCGCTTGACCGCCCTACCC
>DAISHS010000685.1:0-1593 GCA_036822415.1 Chloroflexota bacterium | reverse complement strand
TGGCCTGGGCGCGGCGGTAGGATGGGCGCAGGGTTGCCAACTCTCCAAGAGTTGGCAACCCTGCGTCCCCTTCTGCACCGCGCCGATTGGCCTGGCGCGATTTGCGCCGAAAAACCCTGGCCGTCTGTCTCCGGTTGCGCGATGATAGAAGTAGAGCTGCGAAACGGGGCGAAGCGCAGTGCCTGGCCCCGCCGCGCCGATTCAGAAAGTGAGGATAGCTTTATGATGGGTAATTGGGGTTGGGGCATGGGGCTGCTGGGTGGCCTGGGGATGCTCCTGTTCTGGGGGCTGATCATTGGCCTGGTAATCTGGCTGGTGGTAACGCTAACGCGCTCGGGCCAGAGCACGGCTTACCGCGGCACACAGCCCGATACGGCGCTGGACATCCTGCGTCGCCGGCTGGCGTCCGGCGAGATCACACCGCAGGAGTTCGATGCGCTGCGGCAGAAGTTAAGCAATTAGGCGCCGGCTGCAACATGGTTTCGCCCTACCGCGACGCAAGGCGCAGACAGGCCATTTTTGTGCTATACTATGGCTGTAGATGAATGATCAAGGATCATGCGCCATGATAAATTCTGCGCCCTTGCGGGTCTTGCTGGCGGATGACCACGCCGTCGTGCGCAAAGGCATTCGCGAATTCCTGGAAGAGGATGGCGAAGTCGCGGTAGTGGCTGAAGCCGCCGGCGGCGCGGAGGCTGTGCGTCTGGCCGGCGAACTCCGGCCCGCAGTAGCCGTGCTCGACGTACAGATGCCGGGCGTCAACGGCATCGAAGCCACGCGCCAGATCAAGGCCGCTTACCCTGAGATCCGAGTGCTGATCCTCACGGCCTACGACGAAGATCCTTACGTGTTCGCGCTTCTGCGCGCCGGCGCGGATGGCTACGTCTTGAAGAATGCTGAGCCCGATGACCTGGTGCGCGCGGTGAAGACGGTGGCGGACGGCGGCAAGGTGTTGGCTCCCGATATCGCCGCCAAGGTGGTTGCGCAAATGACCACCGGCAAGCCAGCAGCGGCCGCCGAGCAGGTCGAGCCGCTCTCGAAGCGCGAGCTGGATGTGCTGCGCCAGGCGGCCCGCGGCCTGACCAACAAGGAGATTGCGGCCGCATTGGGCATTAGTGATCGCACGGTGCAGGGACATCTGGCCAGCATCTATGGCAAGCTGGCGGTCGCCGGCCGCACCGAGGCGGTGACGAAGGCGTTGAAACTGGGCTGGCTGGTGCTGGATGACGCTTGAATCAACCGGCCGCGCACCGCGTCGGAGCCATCGGCTGCTGCGCGGCCTGCGCGCCCAATTATTGCTCTGGACGATCCTGCCGCTGGCGGCTGTGTTGATTGTGCTATCACTCGCCGGCGTCACCCGCCATCGGCAGGCGATGACGGGCCTGGTGGAAGACCGCGACCGTGGCATCGCGGCGGCCGAAGCAAACCGTCTGGGCCGTGAGATCGCCCAACAGGTCGCCGGGCTGGCGCATTTGGCGACCACATCCTCTGTAACCCCGCCCAATCAACCCCCGGACAGCAGCGGCGGCTTCAGCGGGGGCCTGGCCTGGCTGGACGCCCAGGGCGCACGCGTGACCGCCGCGCCGGCCGCGC
>DAISHS010000684.1:0-1605 GCA_036822415.1 Chloroflexota bacterium | reverse complement strand
GCATCTACGCCTATGCGATTGACGACGCCGCGCACGCCGGTCTGCTCAAGGTGGGCCAAACCACGCGCGACGTCAAGCAGCGCGTGGCCGAACAGGTCAAGACCGCGGCCATCAAGAACGTCCGCATCGAGCTGGACGAACCCGCCGTGCGCGACGACGGCGCCCTCTTCAGCGACCACGACGTGCGCGCGGCGCTGGCCCGCAAGGGCTTCGCGAAGGTCGAGCTGGAGTGGATGCGCTGCTCGGTCGCCGACGTGCAGACCGTGCTCGCCGAGCTGCGCAGCGGCCAGCGCTTCAGCGGCGCGCATCACGAAACCTTCGCCCTGCGCCGCGAGCAGGCCGCGGCGGTGGACAAGACCCACGCCTACTTCCACTCCGTCTGGCAGGAGGATATGCACGCGGTGCCGCGCTTCCTCTGGAACGCCAAGATGCGCTTCGGCAAGACCTTTGCCGCCTACCAGCTGGCCAAGAAGCTCGGCGCCAGGCGCGTGCTCGTGGTCACGTTCAAGCCGGCGGTCGAGGACGCCTGGCAGACCGACCTGGAGTCGCACGTGGACTTCGACGGCTGGCAGTACCTTTCCCGCGCGTCCGGCAGCGATCCGAGCAAGATCAGCCGCCTGAAGCCAGTCGTCTATTTCGGCTCCTTCCAGGACCTGCTCGGCCGCGACGCCGCCGGCAACATCAAGCCCAAGAACGAATGGATTCACACCGTGCATTGGGACCTGGTGATCTTCGACGAATACCATTTCGGCGCGTGGCGCGAAACCGCCAGGGAACTGTTCGAGGGCGAGGAGGCGGCGATCGCCGTCAAGGAAACCAGGCTGGAGTACGGCAGCGACCTCGGCGACGTGAACGAAGACCTCAACGAACTCTCGGCGCGGGAGATCGAGTTCCTGCCCATCACCACCAAGGCCTACCTCTACCTCTCCGGCACGCCGTTCCGCGCGCTGGCCACGGGCGAGTTCATCGAGGAGCAGATCTTCAACTGGACCTACACCGATGAACAGCGCGCCAGGGCGGAGTTTGCAGCAAGGCGCCCGGGCCAGCCAAACCCCTACGCCAGCCTGCCGCCGCTGCGCCTGCTGACCTACCAGATGCCGGACGAGCTGCTGGCCATCGCCAGCGCCGGGGAGTTCGACGAGTTCGATCTCAACGCCTTCTTCGAGGCGACGGGCAGGGGCGCCGCGGCGCAGTTCAAGCATCAGAGCGACGTGCAGAAGTGGCTGGACATCATCCGCGGCGGCTACGCGCCCAAGTCGGTCGAATATCTGAAGACCGGCACGCGGCCGCCGTTTCCCTATTCCGACGTGCGCCTGCTGCCCTACCTGCAGCACTCGTTCTGGTTCCTGCCCAACGTCGCCGCCTGTCACGCCATGGCCAACCTGCTGGCCGCCAGGCACAACACCTTCTGGCGTGACTACCAGGTGGTCGTCGCCGCTGGCGCCTCGGCGGGCATCGGGCTGGAGGCGCTGCCGCCGGTGCGCAAGGCCATCGGCAGCGGCTTCGAGACCAAGACCATCACGCTGTCGTGCGGCAAGCTCACCACCGGCGTCACCGTGCCGCAGTGGTCGTCCATCCTCATGCTGCGCAACCTCAAGTCCCCGG
>DAISHS010000683.1:0-1605 GCA_036822415.1 Chloroflexota bacterium | reverse complement strand
GTTTTCGCGCGGCCATTCGCTCGGCTAAGCCAATCAGGCGTTGGCAGTCTGCGTCTGTCACCGTATCTGTGGTTGCTGTGGTCGGTGGCTGTTGCGGTTGGGCGCGAATTGGGAACCTATCCTGACGAACACGGGCCTCAATCTCTTGCCAGGTCTGGTTCCAGATCTGGTTACACAAAGCGGTGCGTAAGGCCAGCATGGGGTTAAGACTGGATTCGGACCAGCGCATGCCCGCCTGTTTCATCCGTTTCTGCATGACCACCTTGTGGCCACTCTCGACGATGCCTGAGCCGATGGGCAGTTGTTGGCGACGAAAATGGGGGTAATCAATCATCGGCAAACGGGTTTCCAGATAGCGGATGGCCGCCTCTATCTCTGTGGCCTGGAGGTGGTCGGGATGCTGTCGTTGCAGCAGTCGTAGTTCGCCCACTGTGCGCTGCGGGGGTTGGTGGCCCAACTGCCGCGACATCCGACCATACCACTGGCGAAAGGCGTCCGTCTCCGGACCATAGATCGCTCGTCCGACGACGGCCAGGTAGCCCTGCGCATGAGCAAAATCAATGATGCGGGTCGCCTGGGGGCAATGAGTGTCAATGACCCCCTGAATCCAGGCCGCCCCGTCCTGAACCGCGACGACGGTGTGGGCGTTATCCCCGCCCCGGCGCTGCCATTCGGCCAGCGCCAAGCGGCTGAAGTTCTCGGCTGTGTCCGCCCGGGAAAAGTAGCTCAGGTGCGTCGTTTGGGTCACCACTTGGCGCTCTTTGGCATCCCAATACGGCTTGAATTCACCCAGGGCCATCGTCTTGACCTCGCGCCATTCCCCGCTCGTCACCTGCACCATCGCCCCGTCGACGCACATCACCAACTGCTCTGGTTGCGCCGTTGGCTCCGGGCTGGTCGCCTCCAACTGCGCCACCTGCTCCTGGATGAGGCGGTCAGCTACAGCCCCATGCCGCAGCGTCACCTGGCGTAGACTCCCTGTGCTTATCTTCACCTTCCACAACCGGGCCAACTCTTCCCGCGCCTCGCCGTAGCTCATCCGGCTGCCCAAGCGCGTGATGGCCTCCTGCACTTGCGGTGTGTATGCGCCGGGCAGCAATCCTAACGCTCTATCCAGGGGGAAAAAGCGTTGTCCCACAGGCCAGACAACGCCATTGCTGCCGCTCAAGCTGGATTGTTTGGCCTTCTTTCGTCTGTAGTTTTCGTTTCCGCCGCCCATTCTTGACCATTGCCTGGCCACATTGCGGACAGTCCGGCACGTCGGGCTGCGCATCGGCTTCTTCTTGCACCATCGCTTGCACCAGTTGCCGTCGCAACTCGGCCAGTTCGGCTTCCACCGCTGCCTCGATCTCAGTCAATGTCGCGTTGGGGTTGGCCTGCCGCCACTGACTCATCTTGCGGGCCAATTCGTTGGGTACTTCTGGCTGGGGAACTCCTTTCTCATCCATACCCTATTGTCCCCCTAGCCCCTTTTTACACCAAAAGTATTCGCACCCTCCGCAGCCTGGCGCGCTTCTCCAGGACGACGCTTAGCAGGATCACCCCCGCGGCGACGAGGGCGATCTTGAGCAGATTGCCGGCCATGGCGAAGTATTCGCCGCCGCC
>DAISHS010000682.1:0-1614 GCA_036822415.1 Chloroflexota bacterium | reverse complement strand
GGGGTCGTAAGTCAACAGCCAGGCATGCCACGGATGGCCGGCATAGTCACGGATGTGCAGCGCCACCACGTTCGTGTCGTCCGCGCGCAGATGCGGGCTGATGTCGAACTTGAAGAATCCGCCGCCGAAGTGCCGGCTGAAGCGCAGCAGCGGCGCGCCGTTGACGAAAAGCCCGCCCGGGTTGCGGTCGCCAGTGATGTAGAGCAGGGCGCGTTGGCCAGCGGGTACCGGCAGCTCGCGCAGAAGCCACAGCTCGCCGCCCGCGCCATCGGGTGGAGCAAAAGCAGCCAGGTCAACGACGCTGGCATCCGCGCGCACGTGCGCCGGCCGGGCGCCGGCCAGGGCCTCGCCGGCAAAGGAGGCCTCCTGCCACAGCGCGCTCCAACCCCGACTGATGTCAATCTGCTCGCCGCCCAGGTACAGGGTGTCAGTCAGGCCCTTGATCTCCCCCAGGCCGCTGCCGTAGTTGAACCGCCCCAGGTCATCCACCAGCACGCGCAGCTCATGCTCGCCCGCCGCCAGGGTGCAGGGCAGCGCCAGGGCAGGCCTCCGTGGCCCGACGCCCAGGGCGCCAACGAACGCGCCGTCCACGAACAGCTGGCCGCGGTCGGCCAGGCCTGGCGCGGCCAGCGTCGTCGGCCCGGCCGCCGCCACGTTGAAACGTGTGCGATACCAGGCGTAGCCGTGTTCATTGGGCCGATCGGTACGCACGTCGCGCAGCGGCTGCCAGCCGCTGTTCTCCGTCAATTCGGCCACGGCCCGCCGTTCCCACCCCTCGATCACGGGCGTGCGGTCAGTCGGCGCAGATTCTGGGGTTTGGGCCGGGGCAGGGCTGATCTGCAGTGGCCCGCTGCGCGCATCGGCCCAATACCAGGGCTGCAACCCGCGCGCGTCCAGCTGCACCTCCAGCCTGTCTGCCGCGCCTGCCTGCCAGGCGCTGACCACGTGCGGGCCGAGCAGGAATCCATGCTCGCCGATGGGCCAGCAGCGCTCTGCATACGCTTCGGTCAGCAGCAGAAGCGCAAAACCGCGCGCCGCGCCGCCGTCGCCGCGGGATGCGCGCACCACGGTGGGCTGCTCACGCAGCCAATACGCGATATGCAGCTCGCTGCCGGTGACCTCCGCGTGGACGCCAGGCGTCTCGTCGCCATGCAGCGGGGACAGCGACCACGATGCGGCCGCGTCCGCGCCCGGCTGCGCGGGATCGAGCGCAACCGCCAGCCTGCCTGCCTCTCCCGCAAAACCGTAGACCACCAGCACATCCTGGCCGCGCAGGCGCCAGAAGCCGAGAATGCGGCCGCTGTGAAAGCGCAACCGCAGGCCGCTGCCCGCCAGCGGCAGGTTCATGAAGACCGGCTTGAGCGCGAAGGCCTCGACTTCGACCGCCAGGTGCACCGGGTTGTCGGCCGCAGGCGTGGACGTGTCGAACACCTGGTAAACCTGGCGATCCGCCGACTCGTTGCGCAAATAGGCCGCGGCAAACGAGCCGTTACGCACGCGGCACAGAGGCTCGCCGCCCCCGCCCGCGCGGCCGGCGACTGCTTTGGCGCCAGCGACACGCGGCCCGCCCGGGGCCGCATCCGCCAACAGGGGAGCGAGCGTGGCGCCCAACGT
>DAISHS010000681.1:0-1623 GCA_036822415.1 Chloroflexota bacterium | reverse complement strand
ATCGCGCGGATAGGCCGCCAGGTCCTCGTTGGGGCCAAACTGCGTCGGGTTGACGAAGATCGTCGCAATGACGTGATCGTTTTCGGCGCGGGCGCGCGCCACCAGGGCGATGTGCCCGGCGTGGAGATAGCCCATGGTCGGCGCCAATCCCACCGCGCCGGTCAGGCTGCGCCGCGCCGCGTGCATCTCGGCCACGCTTGTCAATTGTAACATGCGTCAGCTCTCCAGCTTTTAGTTGCGCTTGCCATTGCCGCCATAGAGGGCGACGCTTCCTTCGCTGCTGACCGCTTCAGCGGCCAGCGCGCTCTTTGCGCCGGTAGCCTCCGCAGCTTCGTCAGCGCTCGCGCTGAGCGCGGCCCAGGTGGCCGCGTCCATGTTGACGCTGTGCGCCTCGGTGGGGAAAGCGCCAGCCTGCACGTCAGAGGCGTAGGTGGCCAGCGCGGCGCGCGCGGCTTTGCCCAGCTCGCCAAAACGGCGGGCGTGTTTGGGCACAAAATCCTCGAACAGGCCCAGCATGTCATGCCACACCTGCACCTGCCCGTCACAGCCGGGGCCAGCGCCGATGCCGATCGTGGGAATGTGCAAGCGCTCGCTGACCAGCGCGGCCAGCTCGGCCGGCACCAGTTCCAGCACGATGGCAAACGCGCCGGCTTCTTCCAGCGCGACGGCATCGGCCAACAGCTGACGCGCCGCTTCCAGGCTGCGGCCCTGCACCCGATAGCCGCCAAACTGGTTGACCGACTGCGGCGTCAGGCCGATGTGCCCCATGACGGGAATGCCGTTAGCGGTCAGGCGGCGCACGGTCTCGGCCATGCGCGCCCCGCCTTCGATCTTCACCGCCTGCGCGCCCGTCTGCTGCATCACCCGCCCGCAGTTGACAAGCGCCTGCTCCGGGTTGACATGATAGGTCATGAACGGCATGTCCACCACCACCAGCGCGTTCTGCGTGCCGCGCACCACCGCTTTGGCGTGATGGATCATCTCGTCCAGCGTGACCGGCACGGTGGATTCATAGCCGAGCATGACCATGCCCAGCGAGTCGCCGACCAGGAGAATTGGCAGACCCGCGGCCTCAGCCAGACGGGCGCTTGTGTAATCGTACGCGGTTACCATGGGAATCCGCTCCCCGCGGTCCTTCATTTGTTGAAAATGGCGAATTGTTTTACGCATAACAGGCTCCTTGAAGAAGTGCAAAGTACAAAGTACAAAGTGCAAAGCGGAGTGAGCATCCTCAGATGCGAACAAGTGCACACCGGAGTGAGCATCCTCAGATGCGAACAAGTGCAAAGCGGAGTGAGCATCCTCAGATGCGAACAAGTGCAAAGTGCAAAGTGCAGAGAGTGCGATAGGTTGTTAAAATGGTGAACGCTGAGGAGTGCTCGCAACGAGCTTACGGCGCGGCGTTCGGGATGGGCGGCGTGACCACCTGCTTGAGTGCATCGAGGGCTTGGGGGGCGAGGTTGAGGGCCTGGGCCAGGGGGAGAGTCTGGAGGGCCAGGGCGCGGTAGAGGCCGGCCAGGTCGGGTGACCTGGCATCCAACACGCGGAGGTGGTTGGTCACGGTGCTTGCGTCGCCGCGGCGGATGGGGCCGGTCAGCGCGCCTGGCAGGCCAACTGCGGCCA
>DAISHS010000680.1:0-1624 GCA_036822415.1 Chloroflexota bacterium | reverse complement strand
GCCGTAGCTCGGCTTGATGCCAACGATGCCGCAGAACGAGGCCGGTTGGCGTACGCTGCCGCCCGTGTCGCTGCCGAGAGCGCCCAGGCACAAATCAGCCGCGACGGCCGCGGCGCTGCCGCCGCTGGAGCCGCCGGGCACGCGCGTCATATCCCACGGGTTGTGGGTGGTGCAGAAGGCTGAGTTTTCCGTGGAAGAACCCATGGCAAATTCATCGGTGTTGGTTTTGCCCAGGAAAACCGCGCCGGCCGCTTCCAGGCGCGCCACGGCGGTGGCGCTGTAGGGCGGGATGAACTCCTCCAGAATGCGCGAGCCGCAGGTCGTGCGCACGCCTTCCAGGCACAGCACATCCTTGAGCGCCAGGGGGATGCCAAGCAGCGGATGGTCTTCGCCCTGGGCGCGGCGTTCATCCGCGGCCGCGGCCATTTCCAGCGCCATTTCCGGCAGAATGGTGAGATAGGCCTGCAAGTCATTGTCAATCGCCAGAATGCGATCGAGGAGCGCCTGGGTGAGCGCCACGGAGGTCAGCCGGCCGTGGCGGAGCAGCTCATGAGCTTCATGAATGGTAAGTCGCGAAAAATCCACAGCGATCACTCTTCTTCCAGAACGGCGCGCACGCGGAAATGGTTGTCTTCCGCGTCAGGCGCATTGGCTAAGGCATCAGCGGTGGGGAGGCAGGGGCGCGCTTCGTCAACCCGCCAGACGTTGGTCAGCGGCAGCACCGTGGCCGTGGCCTCGATGTCTGCGATAGGGAGGTTTTGCAGGCGTTGAGCATAATCCAGAATAGTGGACAGCTGCGTGCGATAGCGCTCTTTTTCTTCGGCGTTCAAGCCCAGCTTGGCTAACTCGGCAATGTGTTCCACATCTTGCAGCGTCAGGGACATGATTTGTTCTCGTATAATAAAGTAAGATGCAATCGGACAGATTATAGCATTGCCTGGTGTTGCCAGCAAAGATATCGTTCGCTAGTATGCGTTGTTATCGCGGCGTACGGCGTTGAGGACGGTCTGGATGATGATCTTGAAGTCCAGCGCCAATGACCAGTTCTCGATATACCAGACGTCGTATTTCGTGCGTTCGACAACGGAGGTGTCGCCGCGCAGACCGTTGACCTGCGCCCAGCCGGTGATGCCGGCTTTTTCGCGGTGGCGGTCCATGTAGCGGGGGATGCGTTGGCGAAACTGCTCGACATAGACGGGGCGTTCTGGGCGCGGGCCAACCAGGCTCATGTCGCCGACGAGCACGTTGATGAACTGCGGCAGCTCGTCGAACGAGATGCGGCGGATCAGCGCCCCAAAGCGGGTGCGCCGCGGGTCGTTTTTCACGGTCCAGCCCGGGCCGTTGCTTTCCGCGTCGGTGCGCATCGAACGGAACTTGAGCATCGGGAATGGCTTGGCGTCCAAGCCCATGCGCTCTTGCACATAGAAGACCGGGCCGGGCGATTCCAACTTGATCAGGAGCGCGGTTAACATCATGACGGGAGAGGCAAAGAGGAGCGCCAGGCAGGCGCCTGCGATGTCCACGATGCGTTTGAGCGCCAGTTTCCACCCGCGTAAGGCCACATCGCGCACCGTGAGCAGCGGCAGGCCGCCAAAGTCGCTGATGCTGACCTCGTTAGCCATGA
>DAISHS010000679.1:0-1635 GCA_036822415.1 Chloroflexota bacterium | reverse complement strand
GTGGCCGGGGAGGCGGCCTACTTGATGCGCACGGGATAACGCAGTTGTGCAACATTTTGACATCACCCTCGATTATTCGTATTATACCGACAAACGATTTCGTCAGCCATCCACATAGCGATACTGGCGTGTTCCGAGCCATTGCCAACGATGCACGTACGCAGAAAGAGATCGCCGCCTACACGGGACTGGCGCAGGGGCATCCCCAGGACAAGCGCTGATGCCACGATCACCTACCGAACCATCCACACTGTTTTCACTGCGACTCACCCTCCTCGGCGCGTTTCGCCTGGAACGCGACGGCCAGCCGCTGGCGCTCTACTCGCGCAAGGTGGAATCGCTCTTCGCCTACCTGATCTTGCACCCCCAAGCGCACAGTCGCGAGAAACTGGCCGGGATGTTCTGGGGCGACTCGCCCGATGAGCAGGCGCGCCTCTCGCTGCGCGTCGGCCTGAGCGACCTGCGCAAGAAGCTGGGCGACGGCATCCTCCTTGCCGACCGCGAAACGGTGCAGCTCAACCCCCAGGCGGCGGTGACGGTGGACGTCGCCGAGGTGTTCGATTTTCGCCTGCCGCTGGCCGAGGCGGAGGTCGAGCGCCTGCAAGCGCAGATCGCCAATTACCGCGGCGACCTGCTGGCCGATTTCTACGACGAATGGATTGACCCGCTGCGCGACGCCTACCGTGAACGCTATCTGGCCGCGCTCTTTGCGCTGATCGAGCGCGCCCGTGCGCAGGGCGGCTATGCGCAGGTCGTCGAGTTGGGGCGGCGCGTGCTGGCGACCGACCGCGCCAACGAGACCGCGCATCAGCACGTGATGTTTGCCCTGGCCGCGCAGGGCGAGCGCACGGCCGCGCTGGAGCAGTACGCCGCCTGCGAACGCGCCCTGCGCGCCGAGCTCGACGTGGCGCCAGCGCCGGAGACGCGCGCGCTGTTCCAGAGCATCACACAAAAGAGCGATACCGCATCGGCCGCGGCGCGCCTGACCAACCTGCCCAGGCCGCTGACGAGTTTCGTGGGCCGTGAAACGGAGTTGAAAGAGATGATGGCGCTGCTGGCCGGCGCGCGCCTGCTGACGCTGACCGGCGTGGGCGGCGCGGGCAAGACGCGTCTCGCCACCGAGGCCGGCCGTGCGCTGCTCAGCGCCTACCGCGCGGGCGTGTGGTGGGCGGACTTGTCGTCGCTGGCGGAGGCGGCGCTCGTGCCCGGCGCCGTCGCCCAGGCGTTGGGCGTGCAGGAAAGGCCGAACCAGCCGATCACCGAAACGCTGGTCGAATTCCTGCGGGCAAAATCGCTCCTGCTGGTGGTGGACAACTGCGAGCACCTGATCGCCGCGTGCGCGGCGCTGATCGAGACGCTGTTGACCGAATGTGAGCATCTGTGCGTGCTGGCGACGAGCCGCGAGGCGCTGGGCATCGCCGGCGAGCAGGTGTACCCCGTGCCGTCGCTGGCAACCCCCACCGTCGGGCCGCCTGCCGTTGGGTCGCCTCCCGGTGGGGCAACCCTTGCGGTTACCCCACCGGTTGCCCCACCGGTTGCCCCACCGGTTGCCCCAGCGGTTGCCCCAGCGGTTGCCCCAGCGGTTGCCCCGACGGAATTACTGCAATTCGCGGCCGTGCGCCTGTTCGTCGAGCG
>DAISHS010000678.1:0-1641 GCA_036822415.1 Chloroflexota bacterium | reverse complement strand
GTTGCAGCGACTTGCAGTCGCCCGATCTGCCCCCAGTTTGAAATGCACCCCGCCGCCCGCGGTCATTGCTCATCTCGCCTGGATCGTGTTACAATTCGTTGCAGATTATGCTGTTCACCGCAGTTTTGCCACGAAAGGAGAACGCAAGATGCTCATCGTTCATGTCAATGTGCAGGTCAAACCGGAGTTTGTCGAGGCTTTCAAGGTTGCTACGCTGGCGAATGTGACGGCCAGTGTGCAGGAGGCGGGTATTGCGCGCTTCGATGTCCTGCAAAGCCCGGAGGACGCTGCCCACTTCTTGCTCGTCGAAGTTTACCGCACGGCGGACGCGCCGGCCCGCCACAAGGAAACGGCCCACTATGCCGCCTGGCGCGACGCCGTCGCGTCGATGATGGCCGCGCCGCGCAGCAGTGTCAAGTACAACAACGTTTTCCCCGCGGATGCGGGTTGGTAGGCCCATGCGCTTTGAATTTGCCACCGCCACGCGCATTATTTTTGGCGCAGGAACCGTGCAGCAGCTGGGGCCGTTAGCGGCCGCGCTGGGCCGCCGCGCCCTGCTGGTGACCGGCGCCCATCCGGAGTCTGCGGCGCGACTGCGCGAGCCGCTGACCGCCGCCAGCGTCGCGACCCGCGTTTTTCCGGTGGCCGGTGAGCCGACGACCGACCTGGCCCGGCGGGGGGTGCAGGCCGCGCGTGACCATGCCGCTGACCTGGTGATTGCCATCGGCGGCGGCAGCGCGCTCGACGCGGGCAAAGCCATCGCCGGCCTGCTGACCAACCCCGGCGACCCGTTGGACTACCTGGAAGTGATCGGCGCTGGCCGGCCGCTGCTTCAGCCGCCCCTGCCTTTCATCGCCATCCCCACCACGGCCGGCACCGGCAGCGAGGTCACGCGCAACGCCGTGCTTGGCTCGCCGGGCCAGCGGGTCAAGGTCAGTCTGCGCAGCCCGCTGCTGCTGCCGCGCCTGGCGCTGATTGATCCAGAGCTGACCTACAGCCTGCCGCCGGCCGTCACCGCCAGCACGGGCCTGGACGCGCTGACGCAGCTGATCGAGCCGTTCATTTCGGTCAAGGCCAATCCGTTGACCGACGCCTTCTGTCGTGACGGCATGACGCGGGCGGCGCGTGCCCTGCCGCGGGCCTACCGGGACGGGGGGGATGCGGCCGCCCGCGCGGACATGGCCCTG
This sequence comes from Chloroflexota bacterium, assembly GCA_036822415.1. GTDB lineage: Bacteria > Chloroflexota > Anaerolineae > SSC4 > Amarolineaceae > Amarolinea. The sequence continues at coordinate 454 of DAISHS010000678.1, read as the reverse complement.
GCCGCGCTCTACGGCGGCCTGGCCCTGGCCAATGCCGCGTTGGGCGCGGTGCATGGGCTGGCCGGGCCGTTGGGCGGCATGCTGCCGGACGCGCCGCATGGCGCGATCTGTGCGGCGCTGCTGCCGCATGTGCTGGCGGTCAACGTGGCCGCGCTGCGCCGTCGGCCGGCCGATGGCGCAGCCCTGGCGCGCTGCGACGAAACGGCTCGTCTGCTCACAGGGCGCAGCGACGCGCACGCGGCGGACGGCGTGGCCTGGCTGCACGACTTTTGCCAGGCGCTGGCCGCGCCGTCGCTGGCCTCCCTGGGGCTGACGCCGGCGCACTTCGCCGAATTGATCGCGAAGGCGCGCAGCGCCAGCAGCATGAAAGGCAATCCCACGCCGCTGCATGACGACGATCTGCAGGAAATTCTAGAAAAAGCGCTGTAAGCGCCGCGCGCCGGCCGCGCGAGGA
>DAISHS010000677.1:0-1643 GCA_036822415.1 Chloroflexota bacterium | reverse complement strand
GCGGCGCCGGGGTCGTGGAATCGAGGCGCAGCGCGCTGCTGCGGCCCAGCTGCGGGCGCGTAATGGCGATGGCGAATTTGCCGTCCTGCAGGACGAGGGCCGCGGCGGTCGCCGCCTCGGCCGCGACGCCGCCAGGCTTGCTTTCCGGCTGGGTGGCCAGCAGGGTCTGATCCGCGTCGCTGTTCAGTTTGACCCAGGCCTCCACGGTAAAACCGGCGCTGAGGTTGATCGGCTGCGAGAAGGGCACGGCGATCCAATCGCGCTTGCCGTCCAGCACCAGGCCGCGGCGCTTGCGTGACTCCAGCTTGACGTTGACCGCCTCGCCGGTGGTCCACAGTCGTTCGATCGTGAAACTGTTCTCGTCGTGCTTGAGCACCGGGTATTCGCCGCTGTAATCGCCTGCGCCCACGATCTGCACCAGGTCGCCGGCAGCCAGCCCATGATTGACCGCCTGGACTTTGAGCTTGCCGTCGCTGGTTTTTTCATAGCCGGTGATCATGCCATCGAAGATCAGGCCGCTCTCTTCCTCTTCGACCTTCTCCCAGTCGCCGATTTCGCCGTACTTGAAGGGCGCTTCGATGACGAAGCTGCCATCGTCCGTTTTGACCACGCGGTAGAGGCCGTTGCTGCTGGTGGTGTTGCTCAGCTTGACCGTATCGCCGCTCTTGAGTTTGCTCACCGCCGCCTCGTCGCCCTTGCTCACGCGCACGCGCACGCGATCGGCGCTGTCATCGTCATCGGAGCGGCTCATGCCGGTGATCACGCCGGCCGGCGCGGCCGTGCTGTCGCCCACGGCGCGGATGTTGTCCAGCAGGTTGAGCGGCAGGAGAATCTCACGCTCCTGGCTGCGCAGCAGATCGTCTGTGCTGTCCCCGGCGATTTGGGCCAGGCGGCCGTCGGCGCCGATGGCGAAGCTGAGGGTAGCGGCGCCGGCCGCAGTGGGCACGGCCAACAGCACCTTGCTGGCATCGCGCACCAATTGCGGGCCGTTCTGTGTTTGCTGCTCGCGCTGCACGTCGTATTTGGCGACGGCCAGCCCATTGCTGACGGTCAGCGGCTTGCCCGCGCTGTCCTGCAGCTCCAGCTCGCGATGGATGAGGCCGGGGATGCTCTCGTACTGCGTCTGGTCGGTGACCGGGTCAACCGTACGGAACCAATAGTCTTGCACATCGAAGGGTTGATCGCTGCCCGCGCGCAGCGTCACCAGGTCAATCTTGGCGCTGGCGCTGTTGTGGGCGAAGATATGCCAGCGGTAGCTTTCCTTCTCATTGGTTGGGGTGACGACCACGCCGAACCAGCCGTGGTGCACGTTTTTCAGCACCTCGGGGCAAAGCTCGCTCGTTGGTTCGGTGAAGGATTGGTTCTGCATGTCGCGGAAATCGAGGGAATCGAGCGACTCCATCTGGCCGCCGCTGTTGATCTTCATCGCCTTGAGCGGGGTGTAGCGCTGGCGGCTGCGCTTGAAGCGCACCTCCAGCTTGGGCGTCAGCGTATTGGTCATACCGTCGAGCACAAAGCGATCGGCCAGCAGCGTGCCGCGCGTCGATTGGCGGAAGACGTAGAGGTGGCCGTCGTGCGAGACCATCTGCACGGGCGCGTCGGCGGTCAACCCGGCGCTGTTGTAGATGGAGCGCAGCAGATAC
>DAISHS010000676.1:0-1657 GCA_036822415.1 Chloroflexota bacterium | reverse complement strand
GTCAACGCGGGGAATGTGCGGCGCCAAGACGCCTGTCGCGTCAGGGAGCCGGACTCTTCGCATTTGCCTGGCAAGTGATCGCAATTACGTACCAGGCACATCTAGAAGTGCCTGGTGCGTGATTCATGCCTATTCCCCAGCCGGGGGCAGCCGACGCTCGCCTTCCAGACAAGGTCGCGGCTGTGCTGAGTTCTCGTAGAGCATCAGGCGCAAGCGGGCCAGATAAGCGATCACCGCAGCGCGCCAAGTGTGCAGTGTGGCCTTGTCGTCGGCGAACAGCAGGTGGTCTACGTCGCGTATATAACCCTACACTTCAGCTCCCGTTTGACCGAAGTGATCCAGCCTGCTGAGGTAGACAAGGGCATACTCGAAGGTGGCAGTCGCGGCGCGACCGCGCTTGCCCCGACCGGCCGCCTGGTAGGCAGCCAGCAGATTGTCCCAACGGTAGACTTCGGTGCACGCGGCTTTGAGTTGTGTAGGCATAGTTTCGTTTCACTTCTTTCGTGTAGTATGAAGACGCCGTCAACAACGGCTTATCGCCGGCTTAGCGTGCACTCCGTGGGGCAAATCAAGAGTTCAGAGGCAGAAAGAGTTCAAAGGCCAGGGGCGGCGAGACGGAAGCCGACATTACCGTTGCGAAAGCCCGGGTCGAGCCTGAGCCGGTAGGTGGAACGCACGAACCACGCATCGTTGTCCCAACTCCCGCCGCGCAGCAGGCGAGCATCTGCACCACTCTGATCCTCTCGCCCATCATCGTCTCTGTAAGGATAAGTCCCATACTTGCTGCTCACCCACTCCCATACATTCCCCGCCAGATCGAGTGCCCCGTAAGGACTCACCCCATCTGCGTAACTCCCCGCCGCTGTTGTGTGACCGATGCAGCCCGAGTAGTTCAACCGGTTGCAGTCTGGCGCCGCATTTCCCCACGGATAGATTCGTCCATCCGGACCACGCGCCGCCTTCTCCCATTCCGCCTCCGTCGGCAAACGACCGCCGGCCCAGCGCGCATAGGCTGAGGCCTCATACCAACTCACGCACACCACCGGCTGCGCAGCTTGATTGAAATTGCCATCGCCCCAGCAACCAGGCTGGGTTACGTTGTTCCCCTGCTTCCAGGCCCAGCCCGCTTCCGTCCAGTATTGCTCCTGGTTGTAGCCGCCGGCGTCCATGAACTTCCGGTACTGCGCATTGGTCACTTCCGTGTGGTCAATCCAGAATCCGTCCAGCGTCACCGTGTGCTGCGGCTTTTCACTGCCGTCTGCCTGGCTGTCGCTGTCGGCCGACCCCATCAGGAAGTCGCCCGCGGGCACCTCCACCATCACTGCCCCATCGGCAGCGCGTACCCGCGTTGGAAAAGCCGCAAGCAGTTCGGTCGCCGTCGCCGTCATGCGGACAACTTCAGCGGTCGCCGTCGCCGCCGTACGGGCGACTTCAGCCGCTCGTTGAATCGACTGCACGGCGAAAAGAACACCAATGATTACCGTGAGCACACCTACGGCGACTAGGGTTTGCAATCGGCTGCGGCGGGTTGCAGCGTTCCGCCGCAAGCGCAGCAAATCGACCACGTTGTTCTGCACCTCTTTGCGCGCACCAGTGGCAACCGCGACTGCCTGGGATAGTTGAGAGGCTGGATCGGCGCCGGGCTGTGGCGCAGTGG
>DAISHS010000675.1:0-1657 GCA_036822415.1 Chloroflexota bacterium | reverse complement strand
CGACCTGGGCTTTGAGTTCGCTGAGATTCATGGGTCAGAATTCCCTTGTCAAGGCGTCACTATCCGCTCACTCTGCAATCTACGGCCTGTCCATCAATCAGCTCTCGCGTCAAGAGGATGCAGGTTCATGGTTGTTGCCAGTGGTTGAGATCATGCCCACATCTTGCAGACGGCGCCAGGCCACACGCACATGTTCGGGGCGAAAGAGATTGCCTTTGCGCGGACTCCACTGCTGCAGCGCAGCCGCAGCCGCTTCGGAACTGGCGACCGGGGTGGCCTCGTGCATGGCAAGCCAGTGGATCGAAGCAAGAAGTTCGAGACCGTAGGGCGTCTCGAACCCGGCAATCAGATTGGCGATCTGCTGGAGACGTTGCTGCGCCTCTGGATCGTTTGCCACAAACTCGCGCGCCGCCAGCGTCGAGCCAGGCAAGGTGCGGATGGCCGATTTTTGCGTCCCGTCGCCGAAACCGCGAATGAAAACGCCTTCCATGAGGTGCAAGACGTGATTCAAGTTGTTGGCATATGGCCCGTATTGGTGTTTGACGTAGTTGAGCCGTAACGGCTCACCGGCTTCCTGCAACAGATAGGCCAACTTTTGGGTCTCCAGGCGCGAAAGCGCGTAATTCTGTGCGCTGTAGGCGTCGAAAAGCAGCAGCAACATGGCGCGCGCACGGGTGAGCGCGTGCTGCTTGTCGGCTACAATCATGGCGTCGGGGGCCGGTGCGCCGCGCGGTTCGTAGACAACAATCCGGACATCTTCCAACGTCGCCAGCGCCTGTTCGATGCGCGGGCGCACATCCTCCCAGGCCAGCCCGCCGCTGCCACACCCCAAAGGCGGAATGGCGATAGACTTAACACCCAGGCGCTGAATTTCCTCTTTCAGAGCCGCCAGCCCAGCTTCGATGTCCTCCAGGCGCGATGGGCCGCGCCAGTGGCGTTTGGTGGGGAAGTTGATGATGTAAAAAGGCGGGAGCATGCTGTCCGTGCGGGTGACGAACATGCGCCCCGGTTGGACTTCGCCGGCCGCACAAGCGCGCTCATACTGGCTGAAGTTCTGCGGGAAGGCCTGCTTGAACTGGAGCGCAATGCCCTTGCCCATGACGCCCACACAATTGACCGTATTTACCAACGCGTCGGTTTTGGCTTCGAGAAGATTGCCTTTGGCATAGGTGATCATGGCGGTTGCTCCTCAATAATACCACTGGCGGCGAACGCGCACCGGCAAAGTGACGCCGGATGCGGCAAGCGCTGCGTTCGTCCGCGCCTCGATGTTGGCGTCGAACACGCCGATACCGAGCATAGCCTGCCAACTGACCGTATTATACACCAGGAATTCGGCCTGGCGACGACGTTTGCGGTCGGGATCTTCGACTGTGTCATTCCAGTATGCGGACTGCATCGTTGTCCAATCAATCTGGTCGAGATCGGCGATCTCGGTGAAAAAGCGGCTGAAGCTCATAGTGGCGTGCCCATCGGTGAAGACGAACTGACATCCGGTGGTCTGAATCCTGGCCACCGAGCTGACCAAGTGTACGATGGGCGTCTGTCCCCCGCTGTAGCCCGCCACCTGATTCTTATGGATGGCGAACAACATGGGCGAACGGGGAGCAAAGTAGAAAGGCACATAATCGTGCAGCACGCCGCCCGGCCCACAGGG
>DAISHS010000674.1:0-1658 GCA_036822415.1 Chloroflexota bacterium | reverse complement strand
TACTCGATAACAGGTCGCCTGGCACCCCACTGATCTCCCTGAATGATTGACCGGGGAACGGGTTGAAGCGCGTGTCTCCGACAGGCTGCTAGAGTGCGGCGAACGGCAGGGCGACGACGCCACCCCCCAGGGGCAGTATGGACTGGCCGGGGTAGATGACGAAGCCGCTCGCCGCGCGGTCGCCGAAATCGCGCCGGAAGACGTGAACCTCTTTCGCCATCTCAGGCCGCGCTGTACCCGAAGCCTTGACCTCAATCGGGATCAGGCCGGCTTCGGTCTCGGCGATCAGGTCCACTTCGGCGCCGGCTGCGGTACGCCAGAAGTAAAGCGCCGGCTCATCGCCGCGATGCAGGCTGCTCTTGTACAACTCCGAGACAACCAGGTTCTCCATCAGCGCCCCGCCCATTGGCCCGGCGGCGGCGTGTTCAATATCCCGCAGACCGACCAGATAGCACAGCAGCCCCGTGTCAACGAAGTACACCTTGGGCGATTTCACCAGCCGCTTGCCCTGGTTGACAAAATAGGGCCGCAACAGAAAGATCTGAAACGAGGCTTCCAGGATCGCCACCCAATCGCGCACCGTGTTGATCGTGACGCCGATGTCTCGCGCCAGATCGCTCAAATTGAGCAGCCCCGCAGCGCGTGTGGCCAGGCTGCGCAGAAAGGTCTGGAAGAGGCCCAGGTCGCCGATGTTGCGCAGGTTACGCACATCCCGTTCCAGATAAGTCTGCACGTAGCTGGCCTGCCATAGGCGAGCGTCGCGGTCCGGGCTTTTCACCAGCTCAGGGTAGAACCCGCGCAAGATCTGCGCCCACAACTCGCCGTGAAATGGCGCTGTGGCGCTGTGAGGCGGCCGCCCAGCCTCCCACGGCAGGGGTCGAGCTGGTTCACCGATGACCTCGCGCTGGGTGAGCGGCAGCAGCTTGAGCACCGCCGCCCGTCCGGCCAGACTCTCGGTCACTTGCTGCATCAGCAGCAGGTTTTGCGAGCCGGTCAGGATAAATTGGCCGGGCTGATCGCGGCTGGCATCCACCCGCTCCTTGATGTAGGGCAGCAGATCAGGGGCGTACTGGATTTCGTCGTAGATGACCGGCGGCCCGTAGAGGTCGAGAAAGCCACGTGGATCGCGCCTGGCGGCTGCGCGCACGTCGGGCGCCTCGAGCGAGACGAGCGGTCGCTGCGCACCGAAAAGATGGCGCAAGAGCGTGGTCTTGCCCGCCTGACGCGGGCCGATCAACACGACGGCGGGAAAATCGTGAAACGCGCGCACAAGCACTGGCTCCAGGCTTCTGGAGATGTAGTTTTCCGACATGACGCCCATCCTCCTTGCATATTTGCAATCATACTGCAAATTTGCACAAATGACAAGCCGCGCCGCAATCAACGCAACGTGAGCAGAAAGCTCCTGGCCGCGCCCAGAATCGCCGGCCGGGGTGATGAGCGGCGCCCCGCTGCGGTGACTGCGGGCGGCCCGGCGTCGTCAATAGAGAGGAGCAAGGGCAGACTGATGCTGTACTGCTGAGCTTGCTCTGGCCCGGCTGCGGCGCCAGACTGAACATGGACTGGATGAGAATAAATAAACACGGAGAATCATCATCAGGAGTATCCCAATGCCACGTGTATCCCTCAACCAAACCGCCCCCGACTTCAGCCTGGCC
>DAISHS010000673.1:0-1668 GCA_036822415.1 Chloroflexota bacterium | reverse complement strand
GCGTGTGCGACCTCTATTTCTTGCAGGGCGACCTGGACGCGACCACGCTCGACCGCCTGGCCCAGGTGGTGCTGTGCGACCCCGTAACGGAGCAGGCGCGCCTGACGCCGCTTGCTGACGGGCAAGGCGCGCCGCCAGACGGGCAGTACATCATCGAAGTGGCGCTGCATCCAGGGGTGACTGACAGCGTGGCCGAGAGCCTGCTCGATGCCGCGCGGCTGCTGGACATTCGCGGCCTGCGGCACGCGGCCACGGGGCAGCAGGTCATCCTGGAAGGCGCATTGACGCCGCACGAGGTGCAGCGCATTGCCCAGGGGTTGCTGGCTAACAGCACGATCCAGTTTTACACCATCAACCAGCCGTTGACGCCCGTTTTTGCCAGCGCCAGCGCGGACGACACCGTCGAGATGGTTCCCCTGTGCGCCGCCGACGCGCCGGCCCTGCTGGAGATCAGCCGCACGCGCCGCCTGGCGCTTGACCTGGTTGAAATGCAGGCCATTCAGGCTTACTTCCGCCAGGCGGCGCGTGAGCCGACCGATGTCGAGCTGGAAATGTTGGCGCAGACCTGGTCGGAGCACTGCGTGCACAAGACCTTCAAGGCGACGATTGATTTCAGCGACGCCAGCCAGCCCGACGCCCCGCCGCAGCGCATCAACGGCCTGCTGCGGACTTACATCAAGGCCGCGACCGACGAGCTGGCCCGGCCCTGGGTCGTCTCGGCCTTTGTGGACAACGCCGGCATCGTGCGCTTCACCGACGATTTCGACCTGGCCTTCAAGGTGGAGACGCACAACCACCCGTCAGCCCTGGAGCCGTTTGGCGGCGCCAATACCGGCGTGGGCGGGGTGGTTCGGGATGTGCTGGGCGTTTCCGCGCGGCCGATCGCCAATACCGATGTGCTCTGCTTTGGCCCGCCCGATCTGCCGACCGAGCAGCTGCCGGCGGGCGTGCTGCATCCGCAGCGCATCGCCGCAGGCGTGGTGCACGGCATCGAAGATTATGGCAACAAGATGGGCATTCCCACCGTCAACGGCGCGCTCCTTTTCGACCCGGCCTACACCGCCAATCCGCTGGTCTACTGCGGCTGCCTGGGCATTTTGCCGCGCGGCGTCCATGCCGAGATGCAGGCGGCCCAGCCAGGCGATCTGGTCGTCGTCTTGGGCGGGCGCACCGGGCGTGATGGTTTGCGCGGCGCGACCTTCTCCTCGATGGAGATGTCGCACGAGACCGGGCATGTGGCGGGGGCTGCGGTGCAAATCGGCCACCCGATCCATGAGAAGCAGGTGCTCGATGTGTTGCTGGCAGCGCGCGATGAACGTCTCTATCATGCCATCACTGACTGCGGCGCCGGCGGGCTGTCATCGGCGGTGGGTGAAATGGCTGCAGAGCTGGGCGCGGATGTGGAGCTGGCGCAGGTACCGCTCAAGTACAGCGGTCTGCGGCCGTGGGAAATCTGGCTGAGCGAGGCCCAGGAGCGCATGGTGATGGCGACGCCGGAGGCCCATTGGCCCCGTCTGCAGGCGTTGTGCGCGCTCTATGGCGTCGAAGCCACCGCGCTGGGGCGCTTCAGCGGCGACGGTCAGCTTACGGTGCGCTACCAGGGACGCCCGGTTGCGCGCCTGGATGGGCCATTCTTGCATCACGGCATTCCGCAGCGCCATCTGCAGG
>DAISHS010000672.1:0-1668 GCA_036822415.1 Chloroflexota bacterium | reverse complement strand
TCCGCCACCTTTAGGTGGCGCCTGAACCCGGGGTCGCGTCAGTGACCCCGACTAGTGTTGTGATTCCAACGCTTGTTTCGCTCGGGCGACTTTACTGAAGATTTCGGCGGTAGTCTTGGTCCAGACATAGGGCTTGGGACGGTCGTTGTGGTTATCGAGATAGTCCATGATGGCCTGCTTCAATTCATCGACGCTTTTGAAGACGCCGCGGCGGATGCGCTTTCTGGTAATCTCGGCAAAGAACCGCTCGACCATGTTGAGCCACGATCCGGACGTGGGGGTGAAGTGCAGGTGGAAGCGCGGATGCCGCGCAAGCCAGAGCTTTACCGCCGGCGTCTTGTGGGTGGCATAGTTGTCGACGATGAGATGCAGGTCGAGATGGGGCAGCGTCCGTTCGTCGATGGTCTTGAGGAAACGGAGGAACTCGCGATGCCGGTGGCGGGGCATGCATTCGCCGATGACGGTTCCGTCGAGCATGTTGAGAGCCGCGAACAGGGTCGTGGTGCCGTTGCGCTTGTAGTCATGCGTCATCGTCCCGCAGCGGCCCTTCTTCATCGGCAGCCCCGGCTGAGTGCGGTCGAGGGCCTGGATTTGGCTCTTTTCATCGACTGCCAGCACCAACGCCTTGTCGGGCGGATCGAGATAGAGGCCGACGATATCTTCGACCTTGGCGACGAAGTTCGGATCGCGCGAGAGCTTGAAGGTTTTCGTCAGATGCGGCTTGAGCCCGTGCGCAGTCCAAATCTTGTGCACCGACGACGGCGCGATGCCAGCCCGCGCCGCCATCGTGCGTTCGCTCCAGTGCGTGGCGTCCGGCGGCTTCTCGTTGAGCGTCAGGTTCACGACCTGCTTGATTTTCCTCGCCGTCAGCGGCTTGCGCCCGGGCGGGCGGGTGGCGTCCTTCAACAGCCCGTCTACACCCTTGGCCGCGTAGCGCCGCCGCCAGCGGCGCACGGTGAGCACGCTCTTGCCCACTCTCGACGCCACCTCGACAGCCCCGATACCCTCGCCGGCCAAAAGCACAATTCGTGATCGCCATACGATCTTCTGCGACGTGTTGCGATCGTTCACCAGTCTCTCAAGCCGCTCCCGGTCTTCAGCAGGAACTTGGATGCGTTCAATCTTGCCCATACAGGCAGACTCGCATCCTTACGCCGATTTGGGAATCGTCTGATGCGAGCGGAACACTAGGCCGTTTTGGAAGGGCGCGCGCCAAGCTCCCGCAGGGAGTGATCGATCCAGAGCTTGGTCAGCTTCTCCTGCGCGCTGTTCTGGGTAAGGCGGCCGCGCAGGCATTTGAAATCGACCTGGTCGAGTTCCTGGTCCTGGTTGGCGCAGGAAAACACGACGGTCTCGACCCCGGTGGCAGGATCGCGGTGCGCCTGCAGGCATTGGGCGCAGATTTCCTTCATCATGCACTGCATCGGCGAGTTGATCGAACCGATCGCCTTGTGGCCGGCTTTCAGGTGCGTGGCGAGGATCTCGTGGCGCGCCCGCCCGACCGCGCCCATCATGCCATCCGAGCCGATGGCGATGACGCGGTCGACATCGCTGAGCGGGATCGTTTGCGGCCCGAGCGCGCCCGTTCCATAGGCCGCGAGCGCGGCGACGATGTTGCCGACAAAGGTCTTGTCCTGCGGACGGTCGGGCGCAAAACCGGGCCCCTCG
>DAISHS010000671.1:0-1669 GCA_036822415.1 Chloroflexota bacterium | reverse complement strand
CGGTCTGGGGCCGCGCGCTCCAAGCCGGTCGAGCCTGCATCCCGGGCTTGGCACCGGCAGCACGATGAACACAACCTATTGAGCTTTTCCAAACTCATGACATTACCAGAGCGTAGCCTGCATCCAGCAAGCGGCGATGATCGAAGGACGCTTTTGGGCGCTCTTGAGTTTGTTGCGCGCCGTCGCGTGCAGCTCTGCCAAGTCGTTGGGGCAGTAGTTGGCCAGGGCGCTTGAGCCAAGCCCACAGGTACTCTGAGGTGCCCATCGAATTTCGTCTTCCAACAGGTCGCTTTCATGCCGCCTCAGCGTGTTGATCGACATGCATGCTGATCCAGTCCTCCAGGAACTGAACCGGCGAACTGTAGCCCAGCGTGGAATGCCGGCGCCTCCTGTTGTAGAAAATTTCGATGTACTCAAAGAGATCGGCCTGCGCATGGGCCCGCGTCGCGTAGACCGTACCGTGCACCCGCTCGTTCTTGAGGCTGTTGAAGAAGCTCTCGGTGGGTGCGTTGTCCCAGCAGTTGCCCTTGCGGCTCATCGATGCCGCCATGCCGTACTCGGCACGCTTGACCGCCATCGCATGGCTGGCGTACTGACTACCGCGGTCGCTGTGGAAGATCACGCCTGCGCCGGGCTTGCGCCGAAACCACGCCATTGACAGCGCATCGGTGACGATGTCGGCGGTCATGCGTGGCTTGATGGACCAGCCGATGACCTCACGATTGAACAAGTCCAGCACGACGGCCAGGTACAGCCAGCCTTCTGCGGTCTGGATGTAGGTGATGTCGCCCGTCCATACCCGGTTGGGAGCCTCAGCCGTGAAGTTGCGCGCCAGCAGGTTCTCGGCGACCGGCAGCGAGTGCCTGGAGTCCGTTGTCGCCTTGTAGCGCCGCTTGTGGCGCGCCCGGATGCCATGTGCGCACATCAACCGCTCCACGCGGCGCAGACCAATGCAGTGGCCGCGCCCCTGCAATTCGCGGTGCATGCGCCGCGACCCATAGGCACCCTTGACCTCGGCGTGGATGCTCTTGATCAAGGCCACGACCTGCGGATCCGTCAGGCGTGTGCGTGCAGGCGAGCCGCCACGGCGCCAGGCGCGGTAGCCGCTGATGCTCACGGCCAGCACTTGGCACATCTCGGGCAGGGGGTAGTGGCGGCGCTGCGCATCTATCCAGGCGTACTTCACAGCGCATCCTTGGCAAAGTACGCCGTCGCTTTTTTTAGGATTTCGACGTGCATTTTCAGCCGCGCGTTCTCCGCACGTAGCCGGGATAACTCCATCTGCTCGGGCGTCACTGGCTTGGCGCCAGGCGCCATGAGTTTGCCAGCCGCCGCCGCCTTCACCCAGTTGCGCAGCGTCTGCTCGACCAGGCCCAGATCCCTGGCCGCGACCACGATGCCCACTGCATGGGCATGCTTGATGGCCTGTTCCTTGAACTCGGCCGTGTACTCTTGCTTCGGAATTCTCTTCACTTTTCGTCCTTCAGACTTCGATGGTAACCATCGACCCTTGGAAGACGAAAAACGGCGGGCAGCTCAAGCAGCGCGCTCAAGGGTATGTGGCGCCAATGATACGAATCGTGTCCGATCGCGATCGACCCATCAATACGCCGCATGACGAATAGGCCCAGCCCTGACCGTGTCATCACGCGTGGCACGCCACGCGCCT
>DAISHS010000670.1:0-1671 GCA_036822415.1 Chloroflexota bacterium | reverse complement strand
TGGCGCAGTATTTCGACGTTGGCGAGAAGTACATTCGTACCAAATGCGGCCGGGTGTCCTACGTATTCTCCGGACTCGAACGCAACATCGACAGCATCAAGTCCACGGCGAGAATCCTATTGTGCTGGGTCGACGAGGCGGAGCCCGTCACCGAGGATTCTTGGGCGGTCCTGATTCCAACGCTGCGCGAAGAGGACTCGGAGTTGTGGGTGACGTGGAACCCGCGGCGAAAGAAATCCGCGACGAACCGGCGCTTTCGCGAGTCGAACGATCCTCTGTACAAAGTGGCCGAGCTGAACTGGCGGGACAATCCGATGTTCCCCGCCAAACTGCACCGGGACCGACTGCGGGACAAGGAGCAGCGACCAGACATGTACGACCACGTGTGGGAGGGTGGGTACGTGTCGGCGATCACCGGCGCGTACTTCGCGAGCCAACTGTCCGACGCCCGCGCGTCCGGGCGAATCGGGGTAGTCCCTGCTGATCCGAATCTTCCGGTGCAGGCGTTCGCCGACCTGGGCGGCACGGGAGCGCGCGCGGATAATTTCGTGTTCTGGTTTGCTCAGTTCGTTGGGCCGCAGGTTCGCGTGCTCGATCACTACGAGCGCCAGGGCCAGCCGATATCGGCGCACCTCCTGTGGATGCGCGAGAACGCCTACACGCCAGGCCGGCTGGCAACGATCTGGCTGCCGCACGACGGCGATACTCACGACCGTGTAATCGACGTGTCATTCAGGTCAGCTTTTGAGCAGGCCGGGTATCATGTGGAGGTCGTCCCGAACCAGGGCAGAGGGGCCGCCATGTCGCGCATCAAGGCGGCGCAGCGGATGTTTTCGGCGTGCTGGTTCAATGAGGCGACAACGGAGCCAGGGCTGGATGCGCTCGGCTGGTATCACGAGAAGCGCGACGAAGAGCGCGATGTGGGCCTGGGGCCGGAGCACGACTGGTCATCTCACTCCGCTGACGCTTTCGGACTGCAGGCGCTTGTCTATGAGTCGCGGATCGTCCAAAGCGGGCCAATTGGCAGGCGGGTCAAGAGGGATCGACGCGGATCTCCGATGGCTGTCTGACTGACGCATCGCCAAGCATGTAAAAATCGGCGCTTCAACAACATCTGGAGCACTACGTGGGGGTATCTCTCGATCTTGGCCGGGCTGCATTTCATCGACAGCACGGCGATATCCTGGCGATCTACACGTGGGTCAACGACGAGCGTGCGCTGGTGCTCATGCCGGCGCATCGTCCGAAAAGCCCTGCGTGGTTCGTGGTCTGCGAGTCTGCATCGTGGCGATACGATGACCCGGAGTACTTGGCGCAGCAGGCGCGGGTTGCCGCTCGGGCGCTCGGCATGGACGAGACGCAGAGTACGTGGCTCCGAATCGCGACGATCATCATCGAGGGACTTCCTGACCTGATCAGGATGCGGTTCGCTCCGGACCCCGATGTGCTGCCAGCATCTGCTGGCGAGATCAAGCTGTCGATCGACGGCGATCATGTGACAACGACGGAAATCAAGGTCGAGAAGGCGGTCGCCGAGTATGCCTGAACTTGACGTGCGATCCATTCGCGGCCAGGCGTCAGGCGATCGCCTGTCGGACGAAATAGATCAGCTACCAGACGAGCCAGAGACTCAGCAGCACCCGCTCGACAGCGACAAGATGCGTCGCGAGC
>DAISHS010000669.1:0-1674 GCA_036822415.1 Chloroflexota bacterium | reverse complement strand
GAGTCCGCATCTGAGGATGCGGACTCCGCGTCATGCGCGTTTGTTGACGCGTCGGTTCTGCGTTACAATAGGCGCGACCGGCGATTCGAACAGACCGCACGAGAGGCCCGATGCGTCAACCACCTCTGCCCAAACTCTATCTGCAGGCCCTGGCCGACATTGCCCGCCGCGGGGATGCGCGCGAGGAGAGTTTCTACGGGGCGTTGAGCGATTTGCTGAGCCATGCGGCCACCGCGGCCGGCCGCGCCGAGGTGCACGTCACCACGCTGCCCAAGCGCACCGATGCCGGCAATCCCGACTTCCGTCTCTGGAACGGCAGCGACCGCATCATCGGCTACGTCGAGGCGAAGCGCCCCACCGAGGAAAACCTCGACCTGATCGAGCAATCGCAGCAGCTCGAACGCTACCGGGCCACCTTTCCCAACCTGATCCTGACCAACTTCCTGGAATTTCGCCTCTACCGCGAGGGCGTGCGCATTGACTCGGTGCTGCTGGCGCGGCCGCTCGTCTTGAATCAGCTGCGCGGCGTCCCACCCGCGGAGAAGCCGGCCGAATTGCTCGCCCTGCTCGACCGTTTCCTCGACTTCTCGCTGCCGGCGGCCTTCTCGGCCGCATCGCTGGCCGTGGCGCTGGCCAAACGCACCCGCTTCATGCGCGACATCGTGGCGCGGCAGCTGGCCGAGGAAGGGGCCGCCCCTGGCCCGCTGACCGGTTTCTACGAGGCGTTTCAGCAGTTCCTCATCGGCCACCTGACGCCCGCCGCCTTTGCCGACCTCTACGCGCAGACGATCACCTACGGCCTGTTTGCCGCGCGCACCCGCGCCGAAGCGGGCTTCAGCCGACGGGCCGCGTTCGACCGCATCCCGCGCACGATTGGCGTGCTGCGCGACCTCTTCCGCTTCATCTCGCTGGGCGACCTGCCGGCCGAGCTGGCCTGGATCGTGGATGACATCGCCGGCGTGCTGGCCGCGGCCGACGCGCCCGGCCTGTTGGCCGCTTATTTCCGCGAGGGCAAGGGCAGCGACCCCATCGTCCATTTCTACGAAACTTTCCTGGCCCAGTACGACCCGGCCGAGCGCGAGCGCCGCGGCGTCTACTACACGCCGGAGGCGGTCGTCTCCTACATCGTGCGCTCGCTGCACCGCCTGCTCAAGACCGAGTTCGGCAAGCCTGACGGCCTGGCCTCCGACGGCGTGACGCTGCTCGACCCGGCCGCCGGCACCATGACCTTCGTCGCGCGCGCGGCGCAGGAGGCGGTGCACGAGTTCGAGGGCAAGTACGGCGCGGGCGGCCGCGAGCAGTTCATCCGGAGTCACATCCTGCGCGATTTCTACGCCTTCGAGCTGATGATGGCGCCCTACGCCGTGGGCCACCTCAAGATGAGCTTCTTCCTGGAGGAGTTGGGCCACCGCCTGGCCGACGACGAGCGGGTGCGCTTCTACCTGACCAACACCCTCGACATGGAGGAGCTGGCGCAAAGCCGGCTGCCCGGCCTGTCGTCGCTGGCCGAGGAGTCGCGGCTGGCCGGCGTGGTCAAGCGCCAGACCCCCGTCCTCGTGATCCTGGGCAACCCGCCGTATTCCTACGACTCCTCCAATCGTGGTGCGTGGATTTTGGGCCAGATTGACGCTTACAAGCAGGTGGACGGTCAGCCGTTGGGCGAGAAGAATCCCA
>DAISHS010000668.1:0-1680 GCA_036822415.1 Chloroflexota bacterium | reverse complement strand
TGGCGCAGCCGCCACCCCGGCCTGGTGCCCTTCGCCGAGCGCATGTTCGCCCGCAGCAGCCTGCGCGACACCCAGCCGCCGGCGGGCTAGGAGTCTGCGCGGCAGAACTCCAGAGCGTGTTTTCTAGCAGAATGATTGGCGAACCGCGAGGTGCGGCACGAGACTGAGGCCGTGGTCAAGTTGCTTTGCGACGGCGCGGCGCGCATGCCGGACGGCAACGGGGACAGGTTTGCCCCCTTTTCCCGTCATGCCGTCCTCAATGTGCTCATCCTGCGCAGGTTCAGCGCCATACAGACGAGCTTCCACTCCGCTTTGACGCGCTCCAGGCCCCGCAGGCTGAACTGCCGGAATCCCAACACGTTCTTGATCCAGCCGTTGGGCGGTTCGGCGATCCATTTCCGTTTTCGGTAGGCGCTCTTGCCCGCCTCGCTCTCGAGCTTGTCGGCCATCTGCGCGGTGTGCGGATTGCGTTCGCGATCGAAGCCGAGTCGGCGCTTACCTTCCCGGCCCAGCGCCACCACCAGTTCGGTCCCGCACCCGTCGAGTTCCCGGAACGTTTGCTCCGAGCGGTAGCCGGTGTCGGCCAGCGCCTGGCGCGGTCGTTGTTCGACGTTGTCGCGCACGGCCTGCAGTACCCCCGCCAGTTGCCCGGCGTCGCTGGCGTTGTTGGTCAGTTCGGCCGCCACGATGATGTGGGCGGTCTCGTCGACCGCCGTCTGGGCGTTGTAGCTCGGATCGAACCCGCCGCCGGCGCGCTTCATGATGCGGCTGTCCGGATCCGTGAAGTTCTCCTGCGCCTTGTCCTCGGGCACTCCAAAGTCGCGCTTGTAGCGCCCGCCCTTCGGTTTGCCGTCACCGCCGCGCGGGCGACGCTCGTCATCGTCGCTGCGCCCGCGCGCCTGATCGGCCTCGCGCTGGCGCTGCTCGAGCCGCGCCCGGGCTTCAGCAATCGCCGTCAGCCGCGCCTCGCGCCGCGCGATCTCGGCCGGCACATCCCACTCGGGCTCGTTCCGCTCGGCGTCGTCGGCGGCCTTGGCCCGATTGAGCAGCGCCTCGATCTGCCGTTTCAACTCGGCCTCCGCCTTCACCATATGGCCGTAACTCATCGCCTTGTGGCGGCTGGCGTTTGCCTTGACCTTGGTGCCGTCGATGGCCACCGTCCCGAGCTTGACCAGCCCCATCTCGCGGGCCAGTCGCACCACCTGCACGAACAACTCGCTCAGCTCCTTCAAATGGACCGCGCGAAAGTCGCTCAGCGTGCGGTGGGCCGGGAAGTTGTCTGCCGCCAGGACCCGGAACGCCACATCCTCGTGCAGCTTGCGCGCGATCTTGCGCGAACTGAACACGCCCGTGGCGTACGCATACAGCAGCACCTTGACCATCATGGCCGGATGAAACGGCTGGTTGCGCGGTCCGCCACCGGCATACCGGGCGTGGAACGCGCTCAGATCCAACCCGTCGACCGCGTCGCTGATGAAGTACGCCAAGTGGCCTTCGGGTAGCCACTCCTGCAGCGCCTGGGGCAGCAGCATCTGCTGCTGCGGGCAATAGGGCAGATAGCTCGTCATCTCGACAGTCTACCGGCCCCGAAACGCCCGCGAGGACTTAACTCACCGACGCTTGGCTTCTGCCGCGCAGACTCCTAGGCCGCCCGGCTGCGCAGCGCTTTCCCGTGGGAGC
>DAISHS010000667.1:0-1691 GCA_036822415.1 Chloroflexota bacterium | reverse complement strand
GGTTGGCGGCGGCGGCGCCGGCGGCGTCGGCGGCTGCACGGGCGGTTGCACGGGCGGCTGCACCGGTGGTTGCACGGGCGGCTGCACGGGCTGCACGGGCGGCGCCGGCGCGTCGCGCAGCTTCGCGATGCGTGAAATAATCTGAATGGATTGTCCCTGGTTGTCGTTACCCAGATGGCGAAACGTTTCCCAGTTGCCGCCGCCATGCCCGACCTCGAAGAGGCAGGCGCCTTTGACGTAGGGGTCGCGGCATAGCTCTGTATTGTACCAGTCCAGCGACTCCCAATACTTTTCTTGGGAAATCGTCTCGCTCGGCCACAGCCAACCGACATCGCCGTCCTGACTGTGCTTGTACATGCGCGCCAGGCCACATTCGGTGATGATGACTTCGTGCCGGTTGCCGTATTTCTGTCGAACCCCGGTCATGCAGGCGCGATAGAGCAGCGCGGCGGTGGCGACATCAGGCCCTGGCTTGAGCGCAGGCCAGCCATACTCATGGAAACCGAGGTATTTGAACGTTTCCAGCGTGCGCGGCAGCCAGTCAAGGTAATGCGCCGCCTCGGTAAAATTGCCAGCTGCAAAATTGAACGCCACCGCTTCCAGGTTCTTGGTTTGCAGGCGCTCGCGGAAACCGATCTGGAACGCATCATAGGCGCGCAGCCGCTTCTTGACTTCGTCCGGTTTGGTCTTGAAATCGCCTGAAGCCGGCCCTGGCACCGCCTCGTTTAGGCTCATCCAGGCGTCAATCAGCAGCCGATTGTTGGCGCGCTCCGTGGCGTAGCCGGAATCGAAGTTCAGGATTTTGTCCGCCAGACTACGGCCGGCCGCGGCGGGGTCCGCGCTGTCCAGCATGGCGTCTTGTTCTTGATTGGTCAGGTACATGCGGCCAATGATGAACGAATCCGGCGAGCGCCAGTTGCGAATTTCTTGTAACTTGGTGCGATCGCCTGCATGCCAGAGAATCGTCGGCGGTTTCGCCTCGACCAGCGCCTCAGGAATCCATTCTCGGGTGGAAACTTCGATGTAGAAGCCAAGTTTGTTCATGTCGCCCCTCCCCTGGCTTGACGGCTGCCGCGCGCAGGTTTTTTCTTGCGCCGCGTGGCCGCGACGTCGGACGCTCGCTCGCCAGCGCCTGGCGCACTGCGCGTGACGCCGGGAATATCAATCAGCGCGTCTTCCATTTGCTGATCCGTTTGCTGATTGGTTTGCTCGTTGATCGAAACCTCAGTCCAGTCATCCGGCACGGTCCAGGCGTCCCACGGCAGGTCCGGCGACGCCTGCACGCCGCGATCCCACGGGTCGCGCGTTTCGACGCCGCGTGTGACCGTCGTCGCTCCAGGATAGGGGGTGCCCGCGGCCATCAAAGCCGCCAGCTTAGCCTGCGTGTCGGCCTCATTGGCGCCGGCCAGGCGGAAGACTTTGCAGCCGGCCGCTTTCAGCCGCGCTTCGTCTGCGCCGGTCACGCCAGCTTCACCGCCCACGATGGTCACCACCTCAGCCTGCATGGCGTCTGTCACCGCAAAGCCGACCGTCGGCCGGAAAAAGGCGATATAGGCCTGCGCGTTGCGCCAATCGGCTTGCGCCCAGTCGGCGCCGTGATCCCAGAAGAGCAGATAATGCTTGACCGGCTTGGCGCCGCTCTTGGGCTGGCCGTCCAGCCAAGCCTGCACGGCGCTGTACAGCTTGTTGCG
>DAISHS010000666.1:0-1698 GCA_036822415.1 Chloroflexota bacterium | reverse complement strand
CGCACCTTGGAAACTTCGTCCGCCCCGCCCTTCATCGTCACGGCATGCCGCGCTTTCCGTAGCGCGGCAACCTGCCGTTCTGCCACGTTTCCGCGTGCTGCGAGTGAGATGGCGCCAGGATGGTCTGCTAGATAATCAGCTACGGATATTCCATCCCTCACCCGTCCTTTGATCTCATTCTCCACCTCGTTGGCCTTCGTGATGTTCTCGTAGAACTTATCAGACTGTCCGGAGTGGCCGGCAGTGCTGCCGTACAACCGCCCGACCAGAGGAATCTTGTATGGCGGCAACTCCTCTCCGGTGAATGGCGCCGTCGCCGTGGCCGCCACCTTGCCAGCTTCGCGACCGATTCCTCCGGTCAGTTGCCCGATTACGAAATCGATCTGATCGGGCGTCGGAGACCAACCTCCCGGCGTGTATTTGGTGCCACCGGTGATGGCGTTGATCGCTTCTGCAACCCCCTTGGCCCAGGGCGTGGCCGAATCCTTTGACCGCTGCAATCCTGGCTTCGGATCGAGGCTGTTGCGGTTCTCGATGAATATCGGTTTGCCGGTCCAGTCCTTGTTCTGCGCCAGCGCCACGAACGGATCGAGGACGGTGGGCGCAGCAATCTGCATTGGAGGCGACGACCCGCCCATCGGGTTGAACGCATCGGCCAGAACCTGGAACAAGGCCACCATTTGTTTTCCGGCCGTCTTGTCCTTGTAGACCGCCATCTCGACCGCCAGGCGCCCGATGTTCGGCAGGAACTGGAAGCCGAGCGGCATGGGGATGGAGAGGTAGGAGTCTTTCCCGGTTGGGATGATGACGGATCGCTCCTTGATAAACTCCGGGATCTTTTCCCACTCGTCGTCCTCACCATCGCCCCCGCCCATCGCGGCAATCCCAAGCAGCGCATTCATCACGCCGAGCATCACCCCGCCGGCCATGATCTTTCGTCCCGCCGGCCCAGCCAACGTCTGCGCCATGCGCGTCGTACCCTGAACCGCTGCATTGAAGAAGGCATACAGCGCGCCCAGCTCGCGCGTCTGCCGTCCCTTGCGGTTGAAGTTCACCGTCAGATTCTTGGCGAGACTCGCTGCGCGCTCCTTGCTCATCCCGTTATCGATCGCCGCCTTGTAAGCCGCCAGGCGGGTAGCGTTTTCCATCGCCTCGTTGTAGTCGGATAGCCAGTCTACAACGGCATGCGCTGCCTGGCTCACCTTGCCGCGATCGAGCGCCTGCAACTCGCTCAGCAGGGACTTGCTGCGCGATTCCGCATCGAGGAACAGATCCCGGTATCCTGTGGTGCCACCGACGCGGTTGAATTCCTCGAAGAGCGTGGCCCAAGCGCCGGTCTTCGGCATGCGCCCCTTATTCTTCAGCACTTCCTTGAGGATGCTCAGGGTGTCCGTCATCACTTCCTTCTGCTTCCCGGCCAGTTCGGTAGTCGAGAGATTCAATGCCGCTTCCTGCGTGTCCCGCATCAGGTTGATGACGCCGAAAATCGGGTTGTACTGCGTGTTGATGCTCGCAAAGTAGCGCGTCATCTTGCCGACCACGGGAATCAGGTAGTGCAAATCATCGACGTCCAGATTCTTCAGAGCCTGTGCCATGCGCAACGCCTGCGGGTTGTGCTCGTTCATCACGATGGCTACATCCTTTCCAGCGACGCGCAGCATGATGACGTTCGTCCGAGTCTTGTAAAGCGGATCGGGA
>DAISHS010000665.1:0-1700 GCA_036822415.1 Chloroflexota bacterium | reverse complement strand
CGATGAACGATGAACGATGAACGATGAACGATGAACGATGAACGATGAACGATGACCCGAATTCAGCGTTCAACATTCGTCATTCATCGTTGCGAAGGAGAGATCGGTATGCAGGGAGCGAAATTGCTGGTGATTGATGATGAGCCTGGGTTTTGTGAGAGTCTGGCGGATTGGTTCACGCCGTTGGGGTGTCAGGTCAGTGAGGCGCACAGCGGCCTGGAGGGAATCAAGTTAGCGCATCTGCAACGGCCGGACGCGATCATCCTGGACATTCGCATGCCGGGGATGGATGGCTTTGCGGTCATCCGCGCCTTGCGCGAGGATGAAACGACCCATGAGACGCCGATCATCGTTTCTTCGGTGACCAGCGTTGACCTGGACAGCCGTCTGCGTGGGCTGCGCTACGGCGCTGACTACATCTTATTGAAGACCAAGGATCTGTATGAGCTTGAGGAAGTAGTGCGCCGCACCCTGGGGCGACGGCAGGCTCCGCTGATGGCGGCGCCGGCGGCGGCGACGAGCGACCTCTACTACGACGCAGCCGAGGTCATTGTTTACCGCGGCGGCGAGCGCCTGCAGATCGAACTGACGCCTGGGGAAGCCAACCTGCTGCACTGTTTGTGGGAAAACCGCAATCGGCTGACCACGCGCGACGACATTGCCGTCAGCGTCTACAACGATGCGCAGAATCGCGCAGGGGTTAGCAACGAAGCGATTGATCGCCTTGTCGGCAGGTTGCGCGCCAAGATCGAGCCGGACATCAAAGCGCCGCGCTACATCCAGACGATTCGCGGGCATGGCTATCGCCTGACGCCGAATGGGCAGCCATCCATCAACGCTGACCCCAAAGCCGCCACCGCGCGCGCAGAGAATTAACCTGAAAATAAGCCCTGGATTGCCTGTTTCCATCCACCATGACGCCTGAAGTCACCTCGTAGCAAACGCTCCCCCCGCACGGCGGAATGGCCACTGCCGTGCATAAGCTGTCCTCGTCTTATGCACGGCAGTCAACGCGCGCTGCCGCCCATTCGTTCACCGCTTGTCAAATAGGTGTCAGGTGCAGCGGGGTTTCATCAGTTACAGTAGCTCCAGAACGACAGCACAGCCTCCCTGCCGCTCGTCCAGCAAAACGGTCCTTGTCTGATGAACAGAAAGAGGTGTTCCGATGGCTGGCATTTTCGTCCTGGTACTGCTGGTGATCCTTGTCGTTTTGGCCTTGCGGGGTGATCCGCCGATAAATCAATCGGTCTACATCCCGGTGCCCATCCCGGTGGCGCCGACCGAAAGTGGTTCAAGCGCCTATGCGGTCGCCGTGGTCTTGATCCTGATCCTGTTGATCACCCTGTTTGGCCTGCTGCAGCCGTTCCTGACCTGAACCGGGCGCGACAGAAGTCGTGGCCCACAAGCGCGCATACCTTGGAGGACAACATGCAAACCTTTCTATTCCTGGCTGGCGCCCTGGGGCTTCTCGCGCTGATCGGATCGGCCTTGGGCTATGATCGTGACCAGATCATCACAGAGGGCGAAGTCAACCGGGCGGGGCATGACGTAACCACCCTGCTGTTGATCGTTGTGCTGGTTGGCCTGGCGATTTATCTGATGCAACGGATTCCACAATAGATCCTCCTGGCGGGTCAGGCGCGCGGCGTCTGACCCGCCTTGCAGATTCAGCGCAAGGTGAAAAGGCATCGGGCCCGGCT
>DAISHS010000664.1:0-1705 GCA_036822415.1 Chloroflexota bacterium | reverse complement strand
CGGGGCCAGTCACACGTGCGCGAGGGGGGAGTTGAATGTCAACGGACAGCGGTCTCGGATAAGTTCTCCGACAATCACAGGGCTGAATTCCTCCTCGGATCGCTGCTGGAATGCCGGAAGACTTTTCTAGCAGCCTGTCGGACTTTACCCTTGCCGCCCGCTGAATATGCTACAATCATAGCCGTTCCAGGAACGGAGGTCCGGCATGTCCCATTTCATCGTCACCGATCGCAAGACCGACTACCTGCTGCCGCCGTCACTCGACGATTGGTTGAACGAGGATCATTTGGCGCGATTCATTGTGGAGGTGATCGACTCGCTTGATTTGTCGAAGCTGACGCGGCAGTACGCTGGACGGGGATCGAAGGCGTACCATCCGGCGACGCTGCTGGCCATTCTGGTCTATGGCTACGCGACGGGTATTTTCTCCAGCCGCAGGCTGGAGCAGGCGACCTACGATTCGGTCGCCTTTCGCTACATTGCCGCCGGCAGCCATCCCGATCACGACAGCCTGGCGACGTTCCGCCGGCGTTTTCTGGAGGAACTGAGCGACTTGTTCGTGCAGGTTCTGGAGATGGCCCGGGAGATGAAGCTGCTGAAACTGGGCAATGTCTGTCTTGACGGCACGAAGATTCAGGCCAACGCCTCCCGCCACCGTGCGCTTTCGCACGGCCACATCGAAAAGCTGGAAGCGCAACTCAAGGCGGAGGTGCAGGAACTGTTCGCGCTGGCCGAACAGGCGGATCAGGCGGAGGTTCCGGACGGCGTCAGCCTGCCGGAAGAAATCAAGCGCCGCGAAGATCGGCTGGTGGCGATGGCGGCGGCCAAGGCGAAGATTGCGGCGCGGGCCGAGGAGCGCTATCAGCGAGAGAAGGCGCAGTACGACGAGAAGATGGCGCGGCGCAAGGCGAAAGAAGAAGAGACCGGCAGGAAGTGGGGGGGCAGAGTGCCCAAAGCCCCCGAGCCCGGCGTACGGGACAGTGACCAGATCAATCTGACCGACGAAGAATCGCGCATCATGCCGGTGGCCGGTGGCGGCTTCGAGCAGGCGTACAACGCCCAGGCGGCGGTTGATCCCGCGACCCTGCTGGTGGTGGCGGTCGGCGTGACGCAAGCCCCCAACGACAAGGAGCAGGTCGAGCCGATGCTGGCGACGCTCCAGGCGCAGGCCGATGGGCTGGGTTCCGTGCACGGGATGATCGCCGACACGGGCTTCTACAGCGAGAAGAACATCAAGGCGTGCGAGGCGGCCGGCATCGTCCCCTTGATCGCGGTGGCGCGCGACGAGCACCATCCTGACTGGCGGGAGCGGCATAGCGAACCGGCCGCGCTACCGGAGCATGCGACACCCGTGCAGGCCATGTCGCATCGTTTGAAGACCAGAGCGGGGCGAGCGCTCTATGCGTTGCGCAAGCAGACCGTCGAGCCGGTCTTCGGCATCATCAAGTCGGTCATGGGCTTTCGCCAGTTTTCCTTGCGGGGTTGGCAGAAGGTCACCGGGGAATGGACGCTGGTCTGCCTGGCGTGGAATTTGAAGCGCATGGCCAAGTTGCGCCCGCAGTAGAGAAAAACGAGGAAAAAACCTCAAAAAGGCCGGAAAATCGACAAATTCCGGCCTTTTTCATGCCGAAAAGTAAAATTTGTCGGTTTCCCGGGCTCCAAGTCCGACAGGCTGCTAGTTCAGGTGTTCGGCGTCGATTTCACG
>DAISHS010000663.1:0-1714 GCA_036822415.1 Chloroflexota bacterium | reverse complement strand
ATTGAACAGCTTTGCCCAGCCGAAATGCAACAGCTTCAAGAAGTGCAGCGACGTATTTTAGAGCTTATGAAAGAGGCAGACATAATTGCGGGCAACATCCGACGCAATGTCCAAGAACACCTACAACAAGTGACACCGTAGGATGGGCCGACTTGGAGACACGGCGCAAGGACGGCGTCCAACCCCGTGGTGCAGCGGATCGCTGACCACTGCGAAATTGTAGGGTCAAATCAGTTGGTCAGCGGCGGCTGAAACGCGGGGCGTTAGGCCAACAGGCGAAACAACATGGGCGGCTAGAAAAGGCAGGCAAAGATCCTCTCCAAACATGCTGCAAACGCTCAAGCCTATTTTCTAGTAAAGCGAGCCGCCAATAGGCCGGATGGTAATTTGGTTAAGCTCTTGACGCAGAACACCTATGATTTGCGGGTTCAGAAGTACCTGGAGGAGATTCACCAGGGTCTTTCGGCTGATTTCGCATGCATCTCAAGCCTGAAACCAGAAACGGCAGATCGTGCGTTGGCCTATCTGCTTGAGTTAAGTTGCCAGGCTCAGAACGTACGCAACATCATCCTGGGGCGAGAGTTTCTCCTTGAGGCGGATAGAGCTTGGTTGGTTTCTCGTATCGAAGCCATCGCCTTGGCCACGCTCAATCTTGATGACGAGTGGGAATACCGCCGGTTGCTTGAGCTGTACACTTTGCTTGATGACAGCCTGGCAGTGCGCCTTGTTGCGTTAGGACAGACGTCGTCAAATGTCGAGATCGTAGAGGTCGCGGGAGAATTCGCCGCTTTGGCGAAGGTATTGCATAATCAACATCTTTCTGCTTGCAAACGATAGCAGAATGTGCTATCATCCACCCATGAACAAACGTCAGCGCGAAACCCTGGACAGGATCTTCCAAACCCCCGTCCCTGCGCCGTTGGAATGGCGCGATATCGAAGCGCTTTTTCTGGCGGTAGGTGCACGCACGGTGGAGGGGAGCGGGTCGCGGGTGCGCTTCGAGTTGAAGGGAGTGGTGGCGACATTCCATCGCCCTCATCCAGAGAAGGAAGCGAAACCGTACCAGGTGCGCGATGCACGGCGTTTCTTGGAGCAGGCAGGGATCAAACCATGAATACGATGACTTACAAAGGGTATGCCGCCCGCATCGAATACAGCGATGAGGATCAGTGCTTGATCGGCCATATTGCCGGTATCAATGACGTGATTGGATTTCACGGCGATTCGGTGGCCGAATTGCGCGCGGCGTTCGAGGAAGCGGTTGAAGACTACCTGGCGACTTGCGCCAAGCTGAATCGTGCGCCGCAGAAACCCTATTCGGGGCGGCTCATGTTGCGCGTGTCGCCGGAAATTCACGCCGCCGTCGCGGTGGCCGCACAAGTCAGCGGGAAGAGTATCAATCAGTGGGCGGCTGAGGCATTCGCGCAGGCGGTGCGTGCCTAACGGCGGCGGGTTCAGCTGCGCTTTGCCAGCTGCCGTCACGCGTGAAACTTTGCAGAAGATTGGGCTGCTTTTGGCGGAGTAGCTGTGCTGCTTGGCCTAACAACGGGCCCAACAGACGGGCCGCACGGCCCGCTACGAAAGTTCAGGCGTGACCGGCCCACCGTTGAACCCTGGTCGTTGGGCCGCGTGAAAGGAGTCGCCGATATGGAAACTATTGGCATCGCAGCAGACACGACTTTTACTAAGTCGGCCAAGACTCTCGGTATTGTTG
>DAISHS010000662.1:0-1715 GCA_036822415.1 Chloroflexota bacterium | reverse complement strand
GGGCGCATCGTCGAGCGGGGCAGTGCGGAAGAGGTGCTACGCTCGCCAAAGCATCCGTACACGCAGGCACTGCTGTCGGCGGTGCCGGTACCACGGCTGGATGCCCATTCGGCGGCGATCCGCCTGCCCGGCGAAACCCCATCACCGGCCAATACACCGGCCGGCTGCCATTTTCACCCACGCTGCCCGCTGGCCATCGATGTCTGTCGGCAACGTTACCCGGGAAGCAGCGAGGTTTCAGAGACGCATACGGTCAGTTGTCATTTGGTCGGCTGAAGCAGCTCCGGCGGTCACGCTTTTTCGGACAGTCGGGTAAGCTAAGGCTGACTGGTTGAAAGGAACGTGAACCATGGGAACGAAGCGCAAGCAGCACAGTGCGGAATTCAAGGCGCAAGTCGCGAAGGTGGCCTTGGCAGGAGACAAGACGCTGGCGGAACTGGCGTCGGAGTACGGTGTGCACCCGACGATGATCAGTACCTGGAAGCAGGAACTGGTGAAGCACGCCAAGGGACTGTTCGAACGCGGCAACAAGAAGGTTGCCGACCCGCAGGCCGTGATCGACAATCTGCACCGCAAGATCGGTCAGCTACAGGTCGAACGGGATTTCTTGGCCGGACACCCCGCCATTGCCCGCCTGTTGAAAGGCGGACAATGATTGCCCTGGGGAGTGAGCTGTCCGTCGCCCGGCAAGCCAAGTTGCTCGGCGTGTCGCGCAGCAGCGTCTATTACCGGCCCAGGCCGGAATCGCAGGAAGAGCTTGATCTGCTCAAGCGGCTGGACGAACTCTTCACGGAGAATCCGATGTATGGTAGCCGGCGCCTGCAGCAAATGCTCAAGCGAGAGGGCGTCCTGGTCGGTCGCCGCCGGATAGGCGCCTGATGAAGAAGCTCGGACTCTGGGCAATCGGGCCGAAGCCCGATACCAGCAAGCCGCATTCTGAGCACAAGGTGTATCCGTATCTGCTGCGCGGGCTGCACATCGAGCGGCCCAATCACGTCTGGGCCACCGATATCACCTACATCCGGATGCGCCATGGGTTCCTGTACCTGTGCGCCATCCTGGACTGGGCGACGCGCAAGGTGCTGGCTTGGCGCCTGTCGAACACGCTGACCACCGACTTCTGCACGGCGGCGCTGACAGAAGCGCTGGCCCGCGACGGCACGCCTGAGATCTTCAACACCGATCAGGGCAGCCAATTCACCAGCGCGGAATTCGCGGCGGTTCTGAAGGCGCACGGCATCCAGATCAGCATGGATGGTCGAGGGCGTTGTCACGACAACATCTTCGTCGAGCGATTGTGGTGGACGGTGAAACACGAATGGGTCTATCTGCGTCCCTACGAGAACGGCATCGAGCAGAAAAAGAGCCTGGCGGCGTGTTTCGACTGGTACAACCGCCGCCGACCGCATCAGTCGCTGACCTGGCAGACGCCGGACGAGACCTACTTCGGTGCGTTGGCCAACGCGCAGCCGCAGGCAGCCTGAAATGCAAAGGCGATGCACTGTGGATTTATGGACAGCCGGCTACGCCGGTCCCCGCTTGACCGCGCCAGCGCGGCCCCCTATGGACAAACCGTGGACAACGCTGCGCGTTGCCCACAAGCTCCACAGCGCTCGACCCAATCGTTATACAATCCGGGAAAGTCAAAACAAACACCCCGGCACCAGCCTTAGCTTATTCCTGCCCGGTGGCTGTCCAAACGACCGGGACCACCG
>DAISHS010000661.1:0-1717 GCA_036822415.1 Chloroflexota bacterium | reverse complement strand
CTGAAAACGCGCGTTAGTGAGGATCGTTTCCTGTTGTTGTCGTTGTATCGGGATTGGCCAGCTCGCCGCGCGGCGTGCGTGACCGCCGCTGCAGCGGCCCCGGTTCAATAATGGCGAAGATGGTCATCATGACAAGGACCGCAATCAACACGAATCCGACAATTTCCCAAAAGGTCCCATAGAAAACCATTTGTTTTCCCTCTCTCCTGTCCGCTGCCTGGGCCGGGCGAATTTCTAGGCGCGTGTGATAGCCTGCTTCTGCCGGTGACTCTCGGCCTCGGCCAGGGCAACGGCGCCGATGAGCACCACGTCATCTCCCATCGCGGCCGGAACAATGGCCAATCCTTCCCAGTACTGCCGCGGGGCGCGCGCGCGGATCGTTTCCCAAATGGCATCGGTGAGCAGCGTTCCTGCCTTCGAGACGCTGCCGCCGAGGACGATCATGCGTGGATTGAAAAGATGCAGCAGGCTGGTGATCCCCACGCCCAGGTAGAACCCGGCGCGCTTGAATTCGGCCTGCGCAAAGGCGTCGCCGGCCTTTGCCGCGTCGTGCAATTCCTTGGCCGTAATTCGCCCCAGGTCGCCGGCCACCATATCGGTGACCATGCTGACCGCCCCATGTCGCAGCTCTTCGACGGCGTGGCGGGCAATGCTGGGGCCGCTGGCATAGGCTTCCAGGCAGCCGGTGTTGCCGCACAAGCAGCGCGTCCCCTTCGCTTCCACGGTCATATGCCCCACTTCGGCGGCGAAGCCATGACTGCCCAGCAACATCTCGCCATGCGAAATGATGCCGCCGCCGACGCCGGTGCTCACCGTGATGTAGATCATGTCGGCCATGTCACGGCCAGCCCCAAAGCGATTTTCGGCCAGGGCCGCGAGATTGGCGTCATTGCCCAGGAACGTGGGGACGCCATAAGCCCCAGCAATGATGTTGCGCAAGGGCACCATTTCCCAACCAGGCAAGTTGGGTGCAAAAACGATCACGCCTGGCGTTGGATCAAGCGGCCCAGGCGCGGCCAACCCAATCGCTTTCACGGTCCCTAGATCGGGCTTGGGCCATACCTGGTCAATGAGCGCCTTCATGCGCCCAATGACCGCGTCTTGTCCTTCATCGGCCTTGGTGGCTGTGGCAACCCGTTTGTAGATTTGCCCCGTAGCATCGCTGAGGACTGCACGCACCTGAGTACCACCTAAATCAACCCCAATCACATACGAGTGCATGGTTTGATTTCTCTCCTTTCATCCCTACTCTCATCCCTGCCCCTTGATCCCTGCCCTTTCATATCTGTCAAAGCAGGTTCTAACGGTTGGTTTTGCTACCATGTATACCATTCCTAAGTATACCATAGCCTGAGCCGAGAAGTATATTTTGGATTTGTCAACCAGACAGGGGTTTGGTAGAATCAAGCCTAATGCCCTCGTAGCTCAGAGGATAGAGCAGCTGTCTTCTAAACAGCGGGTCGCAGGTTCGATTCCTGCCGGGGGTACCTCTCTCACCATGCGCCCTGTGATGCTTGTTGCACAGTATTGCAGGGCGCATGGCCTATTTGCAAGCAGGAGTTTCGAGAAGAGCTTCGAGAAGAGCTTCGAAAGGAGGAGCGATGGACAAGATCAAGGTCATTCTCAATCCCTACGCCGGCCGCTGGCTGGCCCAGCGTTCGCGCAGCGCCATTGAGCAAACCCTCACAGCCCTGGATATTCCGTTCGATCTGGCGGT
>DAISHS010000660.1:0-1718 GCA_036822415.1 Chloroflexota bacterium | reverse complement strand
GGCCGCCTTTGCGGGCGGCCGCGCCGGTAAGTTTATCTACACCAGCGGATGAGCCAGGCGCAGCGTTGACGCCACCGCGTCGAAGGCGTCCAGGTCGCCATAACCAACGAGCTGCAGGGCCTGCCCATCCAGGACGATCAGGATGACGCGCGCCGGCTCACCGCTGAAGGTAACGATGTCGGCGCGCACGGCCGGCACGCCCCCGATGATCGTCTGGCGCAGGGCCGGCGGGGCGCCATCGTGCGCTTGCAGCTGGGCGGTCAGCTGGGCCAGGGTGGTCACGCCTGGGATCGGCACAATGTCAATTTTACTCAGGGGCGGGGAAACCGCCGCGGTCGCTGCGCTGGCCGGGTAGGAATAGAGGGTGGTAAGCCAGCCCGCGTCGGTTTCGACACGCCAGCCGGCCGGGTAATCGAGTTCGTACCCGGCAACCGGGTCGCGCAGCGTCAGCTGGGCTGACGCAGGGACAGCGCCTACAGTGTCGGCGCGCACCGCCGTCTCCCAAACCACCACACTGCCGGCGAGAAGAAACAAAGCGACCAGCCACTGCCCTGCATTGACGGCCGGACGTCTGCTCCACAGCCTGCGTACATTGCTTATCATCACATAATCCTCTTGAGCCATCGTCATACTAAAAATGCGCGAGATGCACAGCCCGCTGGGTTGTGCATCTCCCCGCGTGCGCCGTTGCGAGCGCAAAGAGCGCACACAATCCGATTCCTTGCCGCGCAGTGCGCTAACGTCGTCGTGTTAATGGCGCACGGGCCGCACGCTGACACGCAGAGGCCGCATGACCAGGACGATCAACGCCAGGAAAAGGCTGGCGAGTAAAATCAAGCCACGGGGCGGGGCCAGCAGGCCGGCCAACCGCGCCAGCAGGTCGGGTTGGGCAGCGGCAGCCAGAGCCGGCGGCGCCGTCATCCTGGCCTGAACAACCTCGCTGCGGGCCAGGGCCTGCGCGCTGGCCGAACGCACGGTGGCGTCGGTGTCGCTCTGCAGGGCAACCTGCAGCGCCTGGCGCGCAGGGGTCGTAGCGATCTCACCGAGCGCCCAGGCGGCCTCGCTGCGCACCGCGGCCGCGCGGTCGCTGCGCACAACCTGCGCCAGGGTGGCGACGCTCTGGGGAGCGCCAATCCAGCCAAGCACTTCCGTCGCGTTGCGCCGCTGCGCCTCAGCGGGGTGCTGCGAGGCGGTTTGCTCCAGGGCCGGCAGAGCCGCCAGGCCCATCTTCTCTAGGCCTGACATCGCAGCCTGGCGGCGGGCCGTCAAGCCGTCATCGGCCAGGTTGGCGACGAGGGCCTCCGCCGCGGCCGGCGTTCCGACCTGCGCGAGGGCGGCTGCGGCCGTGCTGCGTGCAACGCTGTTATCGGTGGAGACAATGGCGGCCAGGGCCGGGATACTGCCTTCAGCCTTGAGAAGTCCCAGGGTCAGCGCCGCACGCATACGCACCATCTCATCGGCGCTGTCGAGATACGCGATCAACGCGGGGACGGCTGAAGGGTCGCCGAGGCGGCCCAGGGCATTGGCGACACTGAGACCGACATGCGCATCGGCGCTGCCCAGATGAGCCAGGAGCGGTGCAACGGCCTGATGGTCGCCGATGATGCCCAGACTGGTCGCGGCCCAGGCCTGCGCGGCGGGATCGTTGCCATTGAGCTGCTCGAGCAGCGTACTGACATTGCCATAGGTCAGGTTCAGTGCGCCTTGCTCAGTGACGG
>DAISHS010000659.1:0-1721 GCA_036822415.1 Chloroflexota bacterium | reverse complement strand
ACAGGCGAGCATAACATACCTCCGTTGGGTGAGACTTGAGGCGGATTGATCTCCAAGTGGGCGGGTCAGCAACGTCAGGCGCCGCGGGCCGCATTGTGCGCTGAACGTAACGAAATCATACATGAACTGGGATGGTCTGTCAAGGTGTAGAGGGGGCGCAAAACGAGATTGACGCCGCCAACGCGCGGTGTTATACTGAAACCAGGGCAACAGCCCAACGCTCGACAGCTCGTGCGCATGTGTGCACCGAGGAGGATGCCATGCACCCCAACGACGCGCGTCGCCCCCCGCTCTTGCTTCTGCTGGCGCTGAGCAGCGGTCTGCTGGCGCTTGTCCTCTCCTGGCCCTTGGGCGCTGCCGACGGCAACGACCCCGGCGCACGACCCGCTGACGCGCCACGTCTGTCGCCGTTGTGTTCGTCCGCTCCCTATTCTTATTATGGGAGCGACCTTGTGCCTTCGCCAGCCTATGCAGAGGATCGCACACTCTTCTTTATCTACTCTCCGCAGCTCTGGCGCAGCCAGGATGACGGCGCCAGCTGGCAAGTGGTGTATCGCCCACCATTCGTTGATGAAGAAATCAACAGTCTAGCGATCCTTCAATCATCAACCGCTTCTGACGTGACGCTCTATGTTCGCCACTGGCACTACAGGCGCCAACTCTACGGCATCGCCCGCAGCACCAATACTGGCAACACCTGGGAAGAACGCACGGCGTGTGATCCGAATTGCTTCGGTTTGTTTGTCACGAATCGTCCAGAAACGATCTTTGCGGTGCGCGCCGAGCCGCCCTTCCCTACCGAATCGGGTCTGGGGATTCTGCGCTCGGACGATGGCGGACTCAGCTGGCAGGTGCTGTGGGATGAGAGCAATGCCGTTTACCTCTATGTGTCCCCGACATTTGCCGAAGATGCCACGCTTTTTGCTGCAGTAGGCGGTCTGCTGCGCACGTCAGACGGGGGTATGACCTGGCAGCGGCAGCAAGGGGAACCAGCGCCAGGCTCACTGCTGGTGTTTTCACCGGATTTCGCTCACGATCACACGTTGTTGACCCTTCAGCAGCACACGTTGTTCAAAAGCCAGGATGGCGGGTTGAGTTGGCGGCCGCTGTTCAGATTTGGCGACGAGACCCAGTTTGCAGATTTGGAGGTTTCACCCAACTACGCCGAGGACAGCACACTGTTCGTCGCAACGCTCGACACGATCCTGGTCTCTTACGATGATGGCGCCAACTGGTCAGTTGTGAGAGTTGGGTTGAGCGAGCCGGACCTTGACGTGAGACGGCAGTCAGGCGCGGCACTCCCTGCCGCTAACAAGCATGATCAGAGGCGCGCCGCGCCGACGCTGACCGGCGCAGCGTTCACTCATCGGCTCTATTTGCCCTTCGCAGGCAATACGGGAGTCAGGTATCGGCCGCTCAGCCTGTTTCTTTCAACTCAGGCTGGATCGAACATCCACTACTATCAGTCAGGCGATGGCGGGGCGACCTGGAATTGTCTGAACGCGCCGCCGGTGCGATAGCTCATCGGATTGATCGCCCTACTCACTGGGTGACCGGTGAAGGAGATGTCACGTGTCTCGACGCTGGGGATGGTTGCTTGTACTGATGATCGCCTTGCCCCTGGGCGGGCTGGCGCCGTGGGATGCGCGAGAGACGCCGCACCCCAGGCAGCCGCCAGGCCTGGCCATGACAGCCCAGCTCACCGGGGATGTGGCGGCCGT
>DAISHS010000658.1:0-1727 GCA_036822415.1 Chloroflexota bacterium | reverse complement strand
CCGCCCTCGCGGCCGACGACCGCGCCTGGTTCGCGGAGGCGCTGCGCGGCGAGCTGCAGCGGTTGGGCAGCCGCGTGCGCTATGAGGCCACCGCACAGGGCCAGGACATTGCCCAGGCGCGCAGGCCGCCAGCGGCGGCAGCAGCGTCATCGGCGCAGGGCAGCAGCGGCGGAAGAAAGAGCACAGACAGGATTGACAGGATGCAGGCCTCTATCCTGTGAATCCTGTGAATCCTGTGAATCCTGTGAATCCTGTCCCATTCGAGATAGAATCAACACACGTAGTGTGTCGAGGACCAGCCAGGTTTCGAAGCGATTGTGGCAGTTTTCTGCCCTTCGTTTACAGATTGACACCAGCGCGCTGCTTGATGTATGATGCGGTGTATTCACATGGCCTTTTCTCTCTTGCTGGAGGTGCTCATGATCGCCAAGACTCTTCCCCAGGTACTGAATAACTTCATGCACAACGAGCCTCTGCAGGGCCGCGCTCTGGCTGAGTTCTACGTGGCGCGCCCCAAGGGCCAAATCGAGCCAATGCGCATTTTCCTGGAAGATCAGAACGAACCGGTCAAAATTCTGTTCACCGGGCATCGGGGGAGCGGCAAGTCCACTGAGCTGAACAAACTGACCTCACTCTTGAGTAGCAAATTTCTCACCGTGCAGTTCTCGGTGCGACGCGTGCTCGATCCGCTGAACGTGACGTACACCGACCTGCTGCTCTCGATGGCCATCCGCCTCTTTAGCGAGGTCACCGATCAGCGCCTTCTCAAGCGGCGCCGGCGCGCCCTGATCGGCGATGCCCTGCTCGATGATGTTTATCGTTGGTTCACGCAAGAAATCGTCCTGGAGAAGATCGTCGAACCCCAGGTGGATGCCAGCCTGTCTGCCAATGTCAATCTGCTCTTCGTCAAACTGGAAGGCAAGGTCACCACCGAGGCGGTGACCCGCCGCACGATCCGTGAACGACTCGAACACCGCGTCTCAGAACTCGTGACCAAGATGGATCAGGTGGTCGCTGAAGTACAGCGCAACACAGGGCGCCGTGTGCTGATCGTCGTCGAAGACATTGACAAACTCGACCTGGAAGCGGCCAAGAACCTCTTCCTGCGCCATGCGATCTCTCTCAACGCGCCGCAAGCGCACATTGTTTATACCTTCCCCGTCGCCCTGCGCTATGACAACGACTGGACCCACATCAAGAACAGTTTTTCCAATCGCTTCATCCTGCCAAACATTCGACTGCGCAGCTTCGAAGGCGCTCCCAACCCCGAGGGCGTCGAGGTCATGCAGCGCATGGTCTTGAACCGCATGGAGCCATCACTGATCTTGTCCGATGCCCTGGACCTGGCCGTCGCCATGAGCGGCGGCTTGCCCTTCACGCTGATGGAGCTGATCCAAAACGCAGCCCTGTTTGCGCGCACCCAGGGCAAGTCGGTCATTGATCGTCCGAGCCTCGAAGAGGCCGTGACTGAGATTCGCAGCGATTTTCAGGGCATGTTAGAGCCAAGCCACTACCTTACCCTGCGCCAGTACCGCCAGACACGCTGGTTGGAAAATGAAGAGGCCGTACGCGAGGTCCTCCATAATCTGAGCCTGCTCGAATACGCCAACGATCAGCGCTGGTGCGATGTACACCCAATCGTGGCGTCCCTGCTGGAGCAGGAACAGGCCAGCCGGGCACGCGGGCAGGCCAAGCCTACGGCCTGACCGGCCAGAAGGGAGCTTCCC
>DAISHS010000657.1:0-1731 GCA_036822415.1 Chloroflexota bacterium | reverse complement strand
TGATCTTCATCGGTTGTTTACAGCCGTCTGTTATGATGAGCGTGTCAGGCAGATGAGCCTGAACTAACCAAGTTAAGATATGGAGGCATGTGGATACATGATTAAGAAACTAACCCTGATGGTGGGCGCCCTGGCGCTTATCGCAACGATCGGAGTCCTCTCCGTGGGCACGACATTTGCCCAGTCCCCGACGCAAACGCCGACGCCTAACAGTGCGCCTTTGACCGATCTCGATGGCATGCATGGCTTTGGGTTCGGGGGCGGCGATTCGGTTGCCACGTTCGATGCGATGGCCACGGCGCTCAATCTGACCCCGACGCAGCTGTTCGAGCAGCTGCACAGCGGCAAGACCCTGGACGCCATTGCACAGGCCCAGGGCGTTGACCTGACGAAGGTGCAAGAGGCCGCCAAGGCTGCCCGCACCCAGGCGATGAAGGACAACCTGGCGCAGGCTGTCAAGGATGGCACGATGACCCAGGCGCAGGCCGACTGGATTCTGCAAGGCATTGAAAACGGCTGGGGCTTCGGCCACGGCCACGGGGGACGCGGGGGAATGCGCGGTCTTGGCAACTTGACGCCGCCATCCACCCCCACCACGCCCACGGCTACTCCCGGCACCGCATCCTGAGGCCGGCTTGACCAACTTCCCCTAATCCAATCACCGTAGAAACAAAACCCCCTACCTCACAGCCTGAGGCAGGGGGTTTTCAAAAGAAACTGCAAGGAGAAAAACATGTTTAAGAGACTATCTGCTTTATTGATCGCGGCCGCCATTATTGCCGGCGCCGCGGCCCTGGGAATCAGTAGCCCTGGCACAGCCCTGGCGGCCGGCCTTGGCCCCGACGATGCCTTGTCCCCCAACGGCCAATGGACGGCGCTTGAGACCGCGCAGCCGACCTGGTACGCCTTCAACTACGCCGGCGATGGTTCACAGATCGTGGTGCGCATGGGCGTAGATGCCAGCCACCCGGCCGCCTTCGAAGTCTGGACGCCCGACCAGTTGGCGCAATGGGCACGCGGTGAGAGCGTCAGCCCCATCGGCCGCGGCGCGGCCAATGATCTCTTCGGCGGCGACCTGGTCTGGACCGGCAGCTTCAACACAGCCGGCGTTTACTATGTCCTTGTTACTGCGGAGACTCCCACGACCTATGCGCTGCAAATTAGCGGCGACGGCGTTAGCTTCCGGACCCCGGCCGCGGCGACGAGTACTGAGCCGGCCACTACGACCGCGCCCGCAACGACAGCTGCCAGCCAGCCGCCGGCCGCTGCCGCTAAAACCGGCCAGGGGCCAGCCACGGCCCTGACCGCCGCTGGCGAGTGGTCGCCGCTGGCCGTGGGCCAGTCAGTCTGGTACGCCTTCACTTACCCTGGGGATGGCTCGCCAGTCACGGTGCGCATGAGCGTGGGCCAGAGCGACTCGGCTGCTTTTGCCGTCTGGACGCCGGACGATCTGGCGCGCGCGGCCCAGGATGACAGCGTGCAGCCCGTAGGCCGTGGCTCAGTCAACGATCAGCTAGGCGGCGACCTGGTTTGGACCGGTAACTTCAACACTCCTGGCGTCTACTACGTCGTGGTTACGCAGACCGGCTCGGCGCCGGCCAATTACGCCTTGACGATCAACTAAACCTCACGGCCACCCTGTGGTCACGGGGACGATCTACCCCACCCAACAAGAGGGTTTTCGTAGCTGTCCACGGCTACGAAAACCCTCTTTGTTGCTAACAAATCCTG
>DAISHS010000656.1:0-1734 GCA_036822415.1 Chloroflexota bacterium | reverse complement strand
ATTGACACCGGGGTGGATGTTTTCCACCCGCTTCTCTTCCGCGCGGATGGCGGCGTATTTGCCTGGCTGGATCGCAACGCTAATGGCGTTTTTGATCCGGGCCAGGACGCGGTGGATCTGAATGGCAATGGCGCCGCCGATGCCAATGAATGGCTGGCGATGGTAGACGGCACCTCGGTGCAATTCGACGGCTATCCGCGGCCGTACGATGTGCCAGGCACCAACGATGGCGTTTTCAGCAGCGATATTGATTGGCTTTACAACGACGCCAACCACAATGGACAGCGTGACTACGGCGCCAGCTTTGGCGACATGACGCCTTCGCTGGGCGAGCGAGTTTTCCTGGTCAATGACGCCAACGGCAATCATCGGCTCGATCCTGGCGAGAGCCTGCGCGGCCTGGGCAGCAGCAAGATCGCCAGCGTGTTCGATGTCAACGGCGTCACCCGCCGGCGCGGCCTTGACCTCAGCCAGACCGGCGCGGACCCCTATACGCATGGCACTTCCGTGCTCGGTATTTTGGCGGGCGGCTGGCCCACCGTCAACCGCTATACCGGCCTGGCGCCTGACGCCGATCTGCTCCTGGCCGACCCCTACAGCACGGGCAATGGCCTGTCGGAGTCGCTGCTGTGGGCGCTGGCCAATGGCGCCCAGATCGTTGTGCACGAGTACACGCATATCAGCCAGGAGTATTTCGACGGTTCCTCCAACCATGAGCTGTTGATCGCCGACGCCCAGCGCCGGGGGGTTGTCCAGGTCTTGCCGGCCGGCAATATCAATCGCGGCTACAAGCATACGGCCGCCACCCTGGCATCCAGCGCGTCGCTGCTGCTCCCTTTCCAACAGCCGCCCGGCAACAACCCGACCGCGGTTGACATCACGCTCATCTGGCACGGCGACCCTGCCTGGCTGGCGGCGACCATCACCACGCCGGCTGGCGGCGCGGGCAACACCTTCACCTTGTCGCCCACGGCCAACACCTTTGTCACCAGTGACGGTCATGCCATTTCTGGCGCGCGCCTGCAATCGAGCCGCGGCACCGCGCGCCTCGATTTTCACATCCTGCGTAATCCGCTCAGCGCCGGCCTCTTTACGCTGGCGCTCACCAACACGGTCAGCGCACCGGTGATGCTCAGCGCGTTCGTGCAGGACAACCGCACGGCCTGGGTGGGCGGCACAGAATGGAGCGGGCCGCGCAACCCCAGCCTGAGCGTGATCTGGCCGGCCACCGCGGATGCGGGCGTGGTTGTGGCTTCGTACAGCACGCGTGGTTTCAGCGGCGGGCTTGATCCGGTGACGCCCGGCGGCCTCAGCGTGTTCAGCGGACAGGGGCCGCGCATTGACGGCCAGCCGCTGCTCGATGTGGCTGCGCCCAGCAACTACGATGTCGCGACCGCGCTCGACCGCACGCAAACCGGGCTTTGGGGCCAGTATCGCTGGTTCAGCGGCACCAGCGGCGCCGCGCCGCACGTCGGCGGCGCCGCGGCCCTGCTGCGCCAGGCGCGCCCTGACCTGGATGCGGAGCAGATCAAAACGGCGCTGCGCGCGGGCGCGCGCCGTGACAGCTTCACCGGCCCGCAGCCCAACGAAGCCTTTGGCGCAGGCAAGGTAGATGTGGCGGGCGCCCTGCGCCAGATTTTGCCTTTTGCACCGCTGCGCGCGGCGCGCCTCGCCGGCCCGGCCCCTACGCCTGATGGCGTCATGCTGCCGACTGAGTGGGACGGCGCGACGCAT
>DAISHS010000655.1:0-1734 GCA_036822415.1 Chloroflexota bacterium | reverse complement strand
GCAGACGCAGCGCGGTCGGCGCGTTGTAATCCACGCTGACCGGGCCGTGGCGCGTGGCCGTGCCGTAGATGTCCACGTCCTCGACCCAGTAGAAGTAGGTCGTACCCGACACCAGGTCGGCGCGGTCTTCCCAGGTGTAGACGAAGCCGCCGGGGTTGCCCTGCGACTGTGACGGAATCAGCGTCTCGTTGAGCTGGCGGTCGGGCGCGCTCGGCGAAACGCCGCGGTAGAGGTTGAAGCCGCGGTTGTTCAGCTCGGTGGCGGTCTCCCAGGTCAGCACGACGGCGTCCCCCGTCTGCGTCGCGCCGAAGTCGGCCAGGGTGATGGCCGTGGGGGCGGTCACCTTCAAGACGAAGGGGCTGTAATTGGCGATGCCGGTACCCTGGACGTAGCAGTTGATGGCATTGACGGCGCAGGAACCGCTGTCGCCGCCGCGGGTCACGGTGTTCCAGGCGCCGCTGTGATAGTTCCAGACATTGAGCGTGTCATAGGTCTGCCCGGCTTGCATCTCCGTCTGGTTGTAGTAGAACTTGATGTCGGCGGCTGCCTGGGTGGTGGGCGTGACGTTGAAACAGCGCTTCACCGGGTAGCCCAGGGCCAGCGAACAGACCTGGTTGCCGCCGATCGTGACCGTGGTGCTGCCCAGCGCCGTGGCTCCGGCGCTGATGTCGACGCCGTAGTACCTGGCGGTGGGAATGTTCAGGAAGCTGGTCGTGCCGGACGCGGCGACGGTCCTGGTCTGCTTGAGCGTGCCGTTGTTGGTCACCGCGCCGCCGACCGTCAAGCTGTTCGCGCTGGCCAGTTCCAGCGTGGCGCCGGCGTCAACGGTCAGGTTGGCGACGGGGCCGTACGACGTCTCGCTGTAGGAGCCGATGATGGGCGGATTGGCCAGCGGCGCATCGGCAACGACCGGAATTTCGACCGTATCCAGCAAGCCTGGCACGATGCTGCCCTCCCAGTTGGCGTTGGCGCCCCAGTCGGTACTGGCGCCGCCCTGCCACTGCCAGGTCGAATCGGCGGTATTGTAGACAGTCACATCGTCCACAACGAGATAGAACATGTCGGCGGCGCTGTAGCCGTGGAAGCCGACGTAGTAAACGCCGCTGCTGCCGGGTGTGAAGGTCGCGAGCGCTTCCTTCATGGCCGTGTTGGTGATGGCCGGGTCATCGAAGATAGGCCCGTTGCTCATTCCTCCTGAAGAAGCCGCGCTGCCCCACTTGACTTCCATCTTTTCGGGATAGGTTGCGCCGGACGAGCGATAAAAGAAGCGCACACCGTAGGCGGCGCCGCCGGTTAGCTGCAGCGGCGGCGTAAACAGCCAGTCGTTCATGGCCATAGAACTGTTGTAGTATACAATGGCTGCTCCGCCGCTGGCGCCGCGCTTGTACGTCGTCCCAATGCCCCAAACGTTAGCGTCGCCGTTGGTGTTTTCCAGGGTCCAGCCTGGGTAGCTGCCGCCGTCGAAGCCCTGCGAGTAGGGGAAGGTCGTGACCGTGGGGTCGGCTTCGATGGTAAACGAAAGCACCGAACAGCCGGTGGCGTCGCCATTGGCGTTGTAGGGCACGATCTTCCAGTAGTGCAGAGTGGAGTAGGCCATGTTGCCGGGCGGGTCGTAGGTGGTGACATTGCCCAGGTCTGCGCCGTTGGCGATGTTGGTGGGCGGATTGTTGGTGCCGAAGAAGAGCTTGTAGCCGGTTGGGCTGCCGCCGCCGCTGGCCCAGGTGAGGTTGGCCG
>DAISHS010000654.1:0-1743 GCA_036822415.1 Chloroflexota bacterium | reverse complement strand
CGTTCATCGTTCAGCATTTTGCACTTTGCACTTTGCACTTTGCACTATCTCGCTCACTCCTGCTCGAACAGTGTGCCCAGCGCGGCCGGCGGAGAGGTTTGCAGGGCGCGCAGGGTGCGCACGACGACGCGGCGCAGGCCCGTGGGCAGACGGCCGAGGCTGCGCTGCAGCCATTCGGCGTTGCCCAACGTGACGAGCACCAGGGTCAGGATCATGAGCGGGAAGGGGAGCGTGGGGAAGAGCTGCGTGGGGACGTTGGGCATGGCGCTCTGCAAGGTGTTGGCGAGGGTCTGCAGGATGACGAAGGCGTAAGCGCCGGCGGCCGCGCGCAAGGGACGCCAGCCGCCAAAGATAACGATGGCGAGAGCAATCCAGCCGATGCCTTCGATGCCGTAGGGCCGCGCCCAGCCAGGCTTGACGAGGAGCGAGAAGGCGGCGCCGCCCAAACCGACCAGGGCGCCGCCGGCCAGGGTGTAGACGTAGCGCATGCGCGTGACGTTGACGCCGCGGGCAAAGGCGGCGGCGGGCCGCTCACCCAGACCTTGCAGCTTGAGGCCAGGCTGCGTCTTGTTGATGTAGAACCAGACAAGGAAGATGGCGAGCAGGCTGAGGTAGACGATGGGGTCCTGGTCGAAGAAGATGCGACCGACGACCGGCAGGTTGACCAGGCCAGGGATGGGGGTATGGGGCACCTGCGGGCCGGGGATGCGGGTGTAGGCGTTGCCCAGGACATAGGCGAGGTCACGGGTCAGAAGCGTCAAGATGAAACCGGTGGCCACCTGGGGCTGGCGCAGGGTCAGGCTGACGACGGCAATGACGCCGGCCACCAGCGCGCCCACCAGCATGGCCGCGGCCATGCCGAGCAGCAGGCTGCCGCTGTTCGTGGCGACGATGAACGCGGCCAGGGCCGAGAGCAGGATGGAGCCGTCGAGCGAAAGGTTGATGACGCCGGCTTTTTCGGTGATCGTTTCGCCCAAGACGGCAAAGAGGATGGGCGGGGCGGCAGCTAAGACGGAGGCCAAGAGAATGACGATGTCCATGGTGGTTTTCCCGTCGTACCTTTACTTGCGGCCAAAGAGCCGGGTTTGCAGCCCCTGGGTGATGAGCACCGAGAGGACGAGGAGGCCCTGGATGACGCCGCCGAGGGAAGAGTCGAGCTGGCGCTGTAAGGCGAGCTGCAGGCTGCCCATGGCGATGGCGGCAAAAAAGACAGAGATGGGGACACTCCAGGCGGCGCTGAGGTTGGCCAGGAGGACGACGAGGATGGCGAGAAAGCCGTAGCCGCCGGAAATGAGGGGGAAGAGGTTGTGGCGGGCGCTGGCGCCGACGATCAAGACCCAGCCGGCCAGGCCGGCGAGGGCGCCGCAGATGGCAAAGGCGGCGAGGATGTGGCGATCGGTGGAGACGCCGAGGGTGTAGGCGGCGCGGGCGTTCTTGCCAATGGCTTTGAGCCGCAGGCCAAAAT
Organism: Chloroflexota bacterium; assembly: GCA_036822415.1. GTDB lineage: Bacteria > Chloroflexota > Anaerolineae > SSC4 > Amarolineaceae > Amarolinea. The sequence goes on along the minus strand of DAISHS010000654.1, from coordinate 278 downwards.
AGGTGCCGCGCAGGGCGATGCCTACGATGGCAATGGCGAGCAAGGCGAGCAAAATTTCGACGGGGCTGACCTGGAAGCCGGGGAAGGCGGGCAGCCACAAGGCGGGGGGAAACGGTTCGGTGCCGCTGGTGGAGCCGATGCCGGGGCGCTTCCAGGGGCCAAGCACGAGGTAGACCGTGAGGCTGCCGGCGATGAAGTTCAAGCCGAGGCCGCCAAAAATTTCGTTGACGTTGCCGTAGCGTTTGAGCAGGCCGGCGAGCAAGGCCCAAAGAGCGCCG
>DAISHS010000653.1:0-1748 GCA_036822415.1 Chloroflexota bacterium | reverse complement strand
CGCCGTCAGCACGAAGATGGCGCCCCAGGCGGTCCACAGCAGCAGGATGGGAAACAGCGTCAGCAGGTCACGCAGACGCAGCGCGCCGTAGGGCAGATGGATCAGCAGTTGACCGAGCACCGCCAGCGCCAGCACGGCGCTGATGCGGGGGGCGCGCCGCGCCAGGCCCCACGCGCCCAAGAGCGTCAGCGGCCACAGCAACCCCCATTCGTTGCGGCGCAGCGCTTCTGCCAGCACGGTCGCTGCGCTGCGCCCGACGTTGGTCAGGCTGAACAGGAACGATTCAGGCGACTCCGGCTGCCAGAGGTGGCCGGACAAGCGCCAATGATACCACAAATCGGCCAGGCCCCAGGGCAGCGCGCCCAGGGCAAAGCTGACCAGCAGCCACAGCTTGGCGCGCCTGGTTGTCCCAGGCGCCAGCCAGATGATGCCAACGACCGGTAGAACCAGGAGCAGCTGCGTATGGCGCACCAGATAGGCCGCGCCCAAACAAAAACCGCTGAGCAGCCCCCAGCGCATGGCCCTGGCCGCGTCCGTGCGCCATACTTGCAGCGCGCAGGCCAGCGTCAGCAGGGTGAAGACCTGCGCGCTGACATCAGCCATTGGCACCAGCAAGCGGTCAATCTGCTCATAGCTGGTTGCCAGCAGCCAGGCCGTCAGCGCCCCGGCCAGCGCGACGCTGGGCAGACGCGTCGGCTGCGCGCGGCCAACGAGCCGGGCCAAGCCAGCGCTGAGCGCCAGGGCCAGCAGTCCGAGCAGCGGCGCCGTCAGATAGAGGCCTGGTTCACCCAAGAGGCGATAGGGCAGCGCTAACAGCAGGGGCCAGCCGGGCGGCCAGACCGTGGCCGCCGTCCCCGCGCCATCCAGCGGCAGCGCATAGCCCACATGCACGATGGGATACCAGGACACGCCCGTTGTGCGCAAGGCGGCAAACAGCGTGAAGCGGTGCAGCGGGCTGCCGCTGCGCGCCGCATCCACGGCCATCTGCGCGTAGGCATAGGGGTCGCTGCCGCTGACGCCGGCCGTGCGCTGCCCTACGTAAAGGACGCCGGCCCACAGCAGCGTGCAGAGCAACATGGCCGTTGCCAGCAGGCGACCGCGCGGCCGCGCCGGCGCGGCCGCCAGGCTGAGCGCGGCCAGGCAGAGCAGCGTGTAGAGGATACCGGTCAGCAGCGCGGCGGGCAGATCGAACGGCAGAATCCAGGGATCGGGCAGCAGGTTGGCCCGCACCTGGGCCTCGAAGCCGCTGGGCAGCGCCAGCCGCACCGCGCCGACTAACGCAGGGTAGGTCAGCGGCAGCAGGGCAGCCAGCCAGGCCAGCGCTTGCCGACGATCATCCGCGCGCGCCTGCAGCGCCAGGACGCGCAGGATACGCCTGGGCTGCGCGCCCCACGGCCGCCGCGTCAAGCGATAGCCCAGCGCCGTGCTGAGCGCCAGGCCCAGCGCCAGCAGCGGCCACAGCCGCGCGGAGAGCACGGGCGCGTTGAGCAGGCGCGCCAGGGTCAGCAGGAGACCGGCTGCGCAGAGCACGGCTTCCCAGGAGGCGATGCGCCCGCGTGAGCGCTGCCGCCAGCTCCAGAGCAAGCCGCCCACAAAGAGGGCCGCCAGCAGCGCAAACAGCAGCCACGCGCGTCCCAGGGGCGGCGCGGGATCGAGCAGATAGTCTGGGCGCAAGAAGCGCTGCCAGGGAGACGCCATGATGAACCCCAAGCGTGAGATCAGAGACCAGAGATCGGTTCGATGCGATA
>DAISHS010000652.1:0-1753 GCA_036822415.1 Chloroflexota bacterium | reverse complement strand
ATCCTGCCGTTCTACATCGAGCACTTCGGCGCTTCGGGCAAGGGGCTGGGCGCGCTGATGGCGACCTTCTCGATCATGCAATTTATTTTCTCCCCGATCTGGGGCGCGCTGTCAGACCGTTATGGCCGCAAGCCCATTCTGATGATCGGTGTTCTGGGCAATGTGGCGGCGCAGGTGCTGATGGGCCTCTCCACGCAGTTGTGGATGCTCTTTGTGGCGCGCGCCCTGGCCGGCATCCTCTCTTCGGCCACCCTGCCCACCGCCATGGCCTACATCAGCGACAGCACCTCGGAAGATCAGCGCAGCAGCGGCATGGGCATCATCGGCGCGGCGCAAGGCATCGGCATGGTGTTGGGGCCAGGCATCGGCGGCTGGCTGGCCGCGCAGTCGCTGCAGCTGCCTTTTTTCGTTGCGGCCGGCTTCTCAGCCCTGGCCCTGGTCTTCATCATCGCCATCTTTCCTGAATCGCTGCCCAAAGCGGCGCGCCGCCAGGGCCAAAAAGTACGTGGTGTCAACCTGGGCGAATTGTGGCAGGGATTGTGGGGGCCGATTGGCATCCTGCTCTTCCTGGCTTTCCTGCTCAACTTTGCCCTCGCCAACTTCGAAGGCATTTTCGGCCTTTACGCGCAACAACGCTTCAACTATGGCCCGCGCGAGGTCGGCCTGGTATTGATGACCATCGGCATCGTCTCGGCCGTCGTGCAAGGCGCGCTGACAGGCCCGTTCACCCGGCGCTGGGGCGATGTGCGCGTCATCAAAGCGGCGCTGATCACCAGCGCCATCGGCTTCGTCATCATGCTGCAAGCCATTGACATGGTCACCCTGCTGCTGACTGTGATGTTCTTCGTTACCAGCAACGCCATGCTGCGGCCCGGCGTGTCGTCGCTCATCTCCAAGCGCACGGCCAGCGGCCAGGGCAGCGCCATGGGCCTGAACAACGCCTTCATGAGCCTGGGACGCATTGTGGGGCCGCTATGGGCCGGCTTTGCCTTCGATATCAATCTGAGTTTTCCCTACCTGACCGGCGGTCTCATCATGCTGGTCGGGTTCATCATCAGTGTCTTGTGGCTGAGTGAAATAGGCAGCCTGACGCCAGACATGGCGCAGCCGGCATCATCCAAATAAAGAGGTCGTATGACAAAAACTATCCGTGGAACATTGGCTCTGGTAGGAGCCGGCGAGTATCTGCCCGGCGTCGACGCGATTGACCACTTTTTGCTCAGCCGATTGCCCGCGCCCCGGCGCGTGGTATGCCTGCCAACGGCCGCAGGCGCCGAAGGCGCGCAGCGCCTCGGCTATTGGGCTGACCTGGGCGTCAACCACTTCACCCGCCTGGGGGTGGAGGTGCAATCCTTGCCGGTGTTCGATCGCGCCAGCGCCCAAGAGCCGCGCCTGGCTGAACAGGTGGCCGCGGCCAACTTTGTCTACCTGTCGGGCGGCAAGCCGACCTATCTGTACGACGTTTTGCAGGGCACCGCGGTCTTCGAGGCGATCACGCACGTCTTGGACACGGGCGGTGTGGTGGCCGGCTGCAGCGCGGGCGCCATGATCTGGGGCGAACGCATCCCGCGCTTTCCACCGCCGCCGGTCTGGCAGCAGGGCTTTGCCTACCTGCCGCACGTCGTCATCCTCCCGCACTTCGACGAAATGTCGCACGTCATGACCAATATCCTGCACTTTATTTTGGGCAGCGGGCAGACGCTCGTGGGCATTGACGGCAACACCGCCCTGATCCTGATGGAGGAAACCCTGA
>DAISHS010000651.1:0-1754 GCA_036822415.1 Chloroflexota bacterium | reverse complement strand
CCGAGCAAGGCGGCCGCGCACTGGCCTTCGAGCAGGTGGACGCCAGCGTCGTCACCAGCCTGCGCGACGCCAACCACGCCCATCACATGCACTGAGAGTCTGTGAGAATTTCCTAGAAATGCTTTTGGTATAATTCTTGCATCCCGGCCACGATCTCGTAACCCTGCCATGAAAGCTGACGCACGCGTGATTTTGCCCAATCGCACCCAGATGGAGTTTCGCGCCAGCGACCTCGAGTCGCTGCTGCCGGAAGGTCATCGGGCACGGCTGGTGTGGTCGTATGTGGTCGGGCAGGATCTTGGGCGCTTCTATGAGCGGATCCGGGTGCGTGAGGGCGGGGTTGGTCGGGCGGCGATTGCGCCCGAGATCCTGCTGTCGCTGTGGCTGTATGCGACGCTCGACGGAGTGGGCAGCGCGCGCGAGGTGGCGCGCCTGACCGATGCGCATGATGCGTACCGTTGGCTGTGCGGCGGGGTGCAGGTCAATTACCACACGCTGTCGGACTTTCGGAAGGATCACGGCGAGGCGCTCGACGAGTTGCTCAGCGCCAATGTGGCAACGCTCATTGCCGCCGGGGTGGTGAAGCTGCGCCAGGTGGCGCATGACGGCATGCGGGTGCGGGCCAGCGCGGGGGCGGGATCGTTCCGGCGCGAGGACAAGCTCGCGGGCTACCTGGAGGCGGCCCGCGAGCGGGTTGCGCAACTCAAGGCCGAGCTCGAAGCCGACCCGGGCAAGGCCGATCGGGCTCGTCAGGCGGCACGGCTGCGCGCGGCCCGTGAGCGCGAGGCCCGGGTGGCCGAGGCGCTGGCACGCTTGCCCGAACTCGAAGCGATCAAGCGCCGCCAAGGCAAGGCCGCCGATCAGGCGCGCGCCTCGACGACCGATGCCCAGGCGACGGTCATGAAGATGGGTGACGGCGGGTTTCGGCCCGCGTACAACCCGCAGTTGGCCAGCGACGTCGATTCGCTGGTGATCGTGGGCGTCGAGGTGGCCACGGCGGGAAGTGATCAGGGTCAGATGGTGCCGATGATCGAGCAGGTGCGCGAGCGTTGCGGTCAGGCGCCCGAGGCCTGGTTGGTCGATGGCGGCTTTGTGGGTCACCAGCAAGTCGAACAAGCCAGCGCACACACCACGGTGTACGGGCCGGTGCCGGCGGCCAAGGACAAGACGGTGGATCCGCACCAGCCCAAGCCCGATGACAGTCCTGCGGTGGCGGCGTGGCGAGCGCGCATGGGGACCGACGAGGCCAAGGCGATCTATAAGAACCGCGCCGCAACCGCCGAGTGCGTCAATGCCCAAAGCCGCAACCGGGGACTGCAGCAGTTCCGCGTGCGCGGACTGGCCAAGGTCAAGTGCGTGGTCCTGTTCTTTGCCTTGGCCCACAACCTGATGCGTATGGCCAGCCTCGCGCCGGAGATGCTCGCCCTCGGGAAAGGTGCGTCTGCCGTGTCCGGAATCGGGGCTTGAACGTAGGAAACACCGAAGAACGATCCGAAAAAGCAGAAAGCGCGAGCACATTCATGCTGAATAGATCATCTGGCCGCCACGGCGGTCACAAACCCACTCGCGCCCTCCTCGGCGGGCGTGACCGAAAAGTTCACAAGCTCTGAGCATGGAGCCGAACTGCTCCAGCGCGATCTCGGTGATGAAGAGGTGGCCGTTGTCCTCGCGGCAGATCCAGCCGAGCTCGATCAGCCGTGCGATCTTGCGCCGCACCGTCTCGCGCGGCAGACCGGTGGCGGCGGCGATCGAGT
>DAISHS010000650.1:0-1758 GCA_036822415.1 Chloroflexota bacterium | reverse complement strand
CGCCTGACCGACGTCTTCCTGGGCGAGATCACCGGCGTGGAGGCCAGCTTCCCGGCCAGCGGCCTGCCGGCCATGCGCATGGTCGCGCATGACTATTTGCACCGCCTGGCAGACGGCACCGTGGGCCGCAGTTTTGGCCTCCTGCCCGATTGGCTGGTGGCCTCGATCCTCAGCGCGGAAAATCTGCTGCTGCCCGCGGTTGACCCTGTGGTTGCCGCGGCTTCGACGGCCACCGCGGTCATCAATGCCATCTTCCGCGGCGCGGGGCGCAAGCAGCGCGGGCAGACCGACCTGCAGCTGCTGAAGGAAATCGCTGACACCTACGACGCCGATTTTTGGGTGGACGGCAACATTCTCTACTTGTCACGCGTCATGGGCAAAGAGTATACCCCGCGCTTGACCCTGACCTGGGGCGAGTCGCTGCTCTCGTTCAGCCCGCGCGTCAGCACGATCGGCAAGGTCATTGGCGTGTCTTGCAAGTTCACCCTGCCGCTGATTCCGCTCGATTTCGTGCTGGCGGCAGCCTGGGACTTCGACCGTGAAAGCCTGAGCGTGCGCGTGGTCCCTGGCGCCGTCGCGGCCGCCAGCAAAAGCCTGCTGGGTGGGCCGGTGATGAGCCTGGTCAACCGCAAACTCAACAACCCCGCCGACATCACGCAGAGCGCGCTGGCCCTGGCCCGCCTGCTGCGCAACAAACTCAACACGCGGCTGACCGGCAGCGGCGAGGCGGTCGGCGACCCGCGCATCCGCGCCGGCGCCATCATCCGCCTGGACGGTCTCGGCCCCTCCTTCAGCGGCGATTACCGTGTCACCAGCGCCACGCACACCATCAACAGCGGCGGCTACCGCACCAGCTTTCGCGTACGAAAGGAGATCATCCCATGACCAGACCTGGGGTTGGCTTGATGATGGATCAGCTGGACGAAGAGCTTAGCGAACCCAAGACGCAGTACGGCGTTGTCACCGGCCGGGTCGTGAACCTGCTTGATCCGCTTGCGCAGGGACGCGTGCAGGTGCAGTTTCCCTGGCTCGATGGCACCGATCTCAGCGCGTGGGCGCGTGTGGCGACGCCCATGGCCGGCCCCTTGTATGGCATGTACTTCATTCCCAGTATCGGCGATGAGGTCCTCGTCGCGTTCGAGCACGGCGACATCAACCACCCCTACATCATCGGGTCGCTGTGGAGCCTGAAGGCGCCGCCGCCGCTGCCCTCTCCCCTGCTGCAAATTCGTGGGCAGCGCACGCTGTCCGGCAATCAAATCGTCTACACCGATGGCCCGCCTTCGCTGACGATCCAAAGCGGCCCCACTCCGCCGGGCGTGCTGCCGGCGCCGCCCTCGCCCACCGGCCCGCATCAAACCCTGGCGCTGTCGCCCGTGGGCATTCAGGTGATTGGCAACAGCATCCTGCTGCAGGCCGCGGATAGCACCATCACGATCTCGCCGGCGGGCGTCACCTTGCAGTCCGGCCCGAATACCGTCGTGGTTTCGAAAGCGGGCATCGTCATCATGGGCCACCCCCAGGTGCAGATCAACCCCACCGGTTGAGCGAAGGGAGTCATCATGCCACCACAACCGGCCGCACGCGTCGGCGATCCAACCATTCACGGCGGGGTTCTGATCGGACCGGGCTGCCCGACTGTCCTGATCGGGGGTCAACCAGCGGCCGTCGCCGGCGATGCGCAGGTTTGCCCCCTCGTTGACGGCGTGAAGCCGCATGGCGGCGGCCTGATTACCGCCGGGAGTGCAACGGTGTTCA
>DAISHS010000649.1:0-1781 GCA_036822415.1 Chloroflexota bacterium | reverse complement strand
TGGCATGACCTGAATCGCAACGGCGCGCCTGACACGGGCGAGCCGGGCCTGGCTGGCATTACCATTCTCCTGCATCGCGATGTCCTAGGGGATCAAAAATTACAGCCAGAAGACATCGTGATGGCTATGATGTCTACCAACGCCAACGGTGAGTTCAACTTCGAGCAGCTGGCGCCTGGCTCTTACATGGTCGAACAGGTGGACTGGCCGCAGAACGTTTCGATCACACCAAACATGGTTCCCCTGGTGTTGATTGCACGGGTGGAGTATCCGGTCTTCTTTGGCGACGTCATCGAAGGGCGCCAGCGCTTACCGCAGATTGGGCGCAACCTGCACTGAGCCTGCTCGCTGGCGTTGGTCAGGAGATCAGCGCCAGCGAGGCGCAACATTAAATGCAAACAAACCTTGATGCGCACCGGCCCCCCGACCGACGATGGAAACGCTTTTCTACCCCTCCCCGCGGCGATTGGCTCTTTGGCGGGATCAGCGCAGCCATTCTTGCGCTGATCCTGACGTTGTCGTTGGCGCCTGGCGGCCAGGCCACGGCAAGCCGGCCCGCGCCTCAGCCCCCGGCCGGTACAATCACCGGCGTGGTCTGGCATGACCTCGATGTTGATCTTTTTCCTGATCTTGCTGAGCCGCGCCTGGCGGGCGTCACCGTCACGCTGCGCGATGCCGCCCAGGCCTTTCTGAGCAGCACGGTCAGCGGGGCAGACGGCGTTTATCGCTTCGAGGGCTTGAGCGCCGGCGCCTATTGGGTCGTCGAAACAGACCCGCCTGGTTTCATCTCGACAACGGAGAACAACGTGCGCGTATCGCTGATTGGCAGCCAGGGCGCCGAAGTCAATTTCGGCGACATCCTGGCCGTCACTGATACGCCGACGCCTGTCGTGGCGCCGCTGGCAACCGGCCTGGCCGTCAGCGCGGGCGCGGATGACACGGCCGTGCGCAGCGACCTGGCCGTGAACCAGGTGGCAAACCCTACCCTGCGGCTGGGGCAGGACGCGGCCGTTAGTTTTGCCGGCGGCTTCCGTTTTGTTGGCCTCGACTTACCGCCGGGCGCGCAGGTCCTCGACGCCCGCCTGCGCCTGCACCCCAGCAGCGCGCACGACGGCGGCCTGCCGTTGCAGTGGGTGGTATATGGCGAGGCCAGCGACGATGCGCGCAATTTCTTGCCGGAGAACCCATTGGCCCTGCTGCGCGTGCGCACGCAGGCCGCGGCAGACTGGCTTGTCGTCAACTGGCCGCACGAGATGATCGAATCACCCAACCTGGCCGGCCCGCTGCAAGAGATCATTGACCGCCCCGGTTGGACCGAGCGCAACGCGCTGGCCCTGCTGGTCTTCAGCCTGGCCAGCAACAGCGGCTACCTGGAGGTGGATGCCTGGGACGGCAATCCTGCCCTGGCTGCGCGGCTTGAGATCACTTTCCGCCCGCCGCTGGGGTGGTCAACGCCAACGCCAACCGCAACCGCCAGCGGCACGCCGACCGGGACGCCGACGCCGACGCTCACGCCAACCGCCACCCCTTCCCCTGCGCCGAGCGCCACGCTGACGCCCACACTCACGCGGACCCCCACGCCGACGCCAACCCCGACTGCGCCGGTCAAATCATACCGCTATTTTCCGTTCGTGAGGAAATAGGAAGCAGGAGTCTCTGCCCTGCGACCGATTGACGCCAGGGGGGCTGCCTGGTACAATGGGGCCAACCTAGGGAGTTTGATTTTTGACCATGCTCGATCATCGTGATGTTTACCAGGAAAGCGCCGAGGCGTACGACAG
>DAISHS010000648.1:0-1781 GCA_036822415.1 Chloroflexota bacterium | reverse complement strand
AGGCCGCGCAGGCGCTCTATCTCAAGCTGGGCTACACCATCACCAACATCAACATGGTCAAGCGGCTGGAGCCTGTGTAATTCTCTCTTCTCTTGCGGCGCGGTCTACCGGGCGCGCGGCTTGCCCGGCGCGCGCCGCCGGGCTGTGTGGCGACGGCTCGTCAACCAACCGGCGTCCGCTTCGCGCTCGCTCGAGCGTCCCCTGCGCTGCGCAGGGGCGGCATCTTCATTCCATCAGATCGCGAATGTGGACGCAAACGGTCAGCAGCTGCTTCTTGTCCATGGACCCGATGATATTGCGGATGACGGGAGACATGACGCGCTTGACGCCTCCCATGCCGAGGTTCGCTGATTGCTCAAGGACGAAGCCGACCTTCGCCAGCTTGAGCGGTCGCATGAAATAGTACTCCAGGCCGTTATCGGTCAATTCCAGCACAATGTCCGTCAAGGCATTGCGGTGGCGCGTGCTGTCTTGCGCTTGCTCAAGCGCCGTGAGAACGGCCAGCGTCTTGGCGCGCAGGCTGTCTGAGTGGTAGAAGCGCAGAAACGGTTTATCCGACGGTGGGGTTTGAACAGCGCCTACTTCTTGTTTGTGCGGTTCGCTCACAGCAATCTCCTTTGGTGTGCAATAAAGGGGCCATTTGATTGTAGTGCTCGAATAGCACACTGAAATGGTCAAATTTTACCCTTCATTCTACCAGGGTTTCAGCAAAACCTCAAACCCCTCGTTCCCTGATTGCCTGAGTGTATTGATCCATACCCCGTCTGCTGTTTTCCCTACACGGCGTGCCTGATCGCGTCCACCGTGGCCGGGTTCTCCAGCGACGACAGGTCGCCGGGGTCGTGCCCCAAATAGGCGGCGCGGATGACGCGGTGCATGACCTTGGCGTTGCGTGTCTTGGGCAGCGCGCTGACAAACTTGATCGCCTTGGGCTGCAAAGCCTTGCCCATTTCGGCGATGACCATTGCTTGCAGCGCCTGGCGCAGGGCCTCGCTGGCCTCATGCCCTGGCCGCAGGACGCAGAAGCAGACCACCTCCTGCCCCTTGATCTCATGCGGAACGCCGATCACGGCCGCTTCCATCACGGCCGCATGGCGAATCAAGACCGCTTCGATCTCGGCCGGCCCCAGGCGCTTGCCCGCAACCTTGATGGTGTCGTCCGAACGCCCCAGGATGTACCACAGGCCATCCTCGTCAACCGCGGCCCAATCGCCATGCACCCAGACGTCAGGAAAACGTGACCAGTAGGTGTCCAGGTAACGCTGCGGATCGCGCCAGAAACCGCGCGTCATGCCGATCCAGGGCTGGCGCACGACCAGCTCGCCCACCTGATTGCGCACAGAGCGGCCGTGGTCATCCACGACATCGGCCGCCATGCCGGGCACTGGCCCCGTAAACGCGCAGGGCTTGAGCGGCCCCAGCACGTGGCCCATGACGATGCCGCCGGAGATTTCGGTGCCGCCAGAGTAGTTGATGATCGGTTTGCGCCCCTCCAGCACGGTCTCGAAGAACCACAGCCACGATTCCGGATCCCACGGCGAACCGGTGGAGCCGGCCAGGCGCAAGGTGGAAAGATCGTGCTGCTTGACGGGCGCGGCGCCGTGCGGCCGCAGCGAGCGGATGAGCGTCGGCGAGACGCCGAGCGCGGTGACGCCATGATTGGCCACGAGCGCCCAGGTGCGATCCACGCCGGGAAAATCGGGCGCGCCGTCGTAGAGCAGCATGGTGGCGCCCAGGAGCAGCGCGCCGAAGACCAGCCACGGCCCCATCATCCACCCCAT
>DAISHS010000647.1:0-1783 GCA_036822415.1 Chloroflexota bacterium | reverse complement strand
ACGATTGCAAAGTCCACCTGCGTGGACTACGCCCCGAAACTGAAATGCACCCCCGCCGGGCGGCGGCGCAGGATGACGGCAGAGGTCAACCCACTGAGAAAGGCGAGAGTGCGCAGGGGCCGGCCAGTGGTTGACTCAAAGACGCCCAGATCTACTCCAACATTAAACCGTGGCTTCTGAAGACATAACCTTCTACTTCGAACATCTGTATCCACTGCAGAACGAAGCCCTACCGCTCATCACCCGACTGGAGACTGACTTCTATAGACTTTGAGCCTTCAGTAGTCTGCAAAGGTGTGTGGTTGCGTATGCGGGTCGGGCACGATCTGACCCGCTATTGCGGATTGACCGGCGCCCTGACCAAGCCGTCCTTAGACCGTCACGCTGCCTTTAGCGCGCCGGCCAGGCATTGGCCGTTGCGCAGACAGACGCCGCAGGTCTCGCACAGGTCTTCAGCCTGCCCGGGTTTCATCAAGCCTTTGTCCTGCCGCCATTGCACCAGCTTGGCCACTTCTGCGCTGGGGAAGGGGTGTTCGCGCCCCATCTGTAGTAACATGCGCGTGATGTTGGCGGCCGCTTCTAGCTTTTCGAGCTTCAAATAAGCCTCGAACGGCGTCCCGGCCACCGTCACGGAGCCGTGGCGCTGCAAGATCAGCGCGTCATAGCGTTGGATCAGATCACGAATGACCACGGCGCCTTCGGCCGACGCGGGGGTCGCGTAAGCGGTCGTTGGAATGAGGCCCATGCCCATGATGACCTCCGGCAGGACGCAGCGGGCCAGGGAGATGCCGGCAATGCTGAGGGCAATCGCCGTGGGCGGATGCGCATGCACCACCGCGCCGATATCCGGCCGCTGACGGTAGGCCTCCAGGTGGAGCAGCATTTCTGAGCTGGGACGTAAGCCGCGCGCGGCGCCGTGCTGCGCCCCCACGACTTCGAGCTGGTCGTTGATGATCAGCAATTGATCCGGCTCGATGAAGCCCTTGCTGAAGCCGCTGGGCGTGACCAGATAACGCGCCGGGGCCAGTTTGACCGAGACGTTGCCGTCGCTGGCAATGGCGTAACCTTTTTCCCACAGCAGGCGACAGATAAAAACGACTTCTTTACGCCAGGCCAGCTCGGTCATCGGCAGGGGGCGCCCGGCATTGGTGAGCGGTCGTTCATAGCGTGGTTGAGCCATGCTTTCTCCTTGCAGCAAGCAAATGTCGGCGCCATGTTAGCACGCCCACTGCAAAACCCCAAACCCCAGCCTTCTTTCTTTTTTCTTCTTCCCTTCTTCCCTTCTTCCCTTCTTCCCTTCTTCCCTTCGCATTTTGTCTGCTGTCCCTGCCATGATACAATGAACAGGCAGGCATCTCCTGATGACTTGGGGGCGGAAATGGATAGCGTCATGGCTTGGGGGCGGAAATGGATAGAGTGATCGTTTGTGTTGTGCAGCAGAAAATGCGCTTACCGGCTGACCTGGCCGATTTCGAGGCTGAGGTGCGGCGCTTTTTGCGCGTGGCGCAGGCCAAAGGCGCGCAGCTGATCGTCTTTCCCGAATTGGCCGGCATGATGGCCGCGCCGCCCTTGCTCAATGGCCTGCGCGCCGGTCTCTTGAAGCAGGCTGACCGCGGCCGCCAAACCCGGGCCGGTTTTTGGGAACGCATGCGCAGCAAAATGGCGGCGGGAACGGCGGGCCTTCTCGGCTCCGATTTTCAGCGCGAGCTGGGCGCGCTGCTGGAGCAAAACAGCCAGGGCCTGTGGGAGAGCTACGTCGAACTGTTCGGCCGCCTGGCCCAGG
>DAISHS010000646.1:0-1786 GCA_036822415.1 Chloroflexota bacterium | reverse complement strand
CATTACAAACAAGCTGGCAATCCGTAAGACGCCTTACATGTTGTCCGTATTCGATTCAACTCGCCATGCTTTGCGGCAAAGGCGTCAGGACGCCGGCGGTTGCCATCAGCGCCACGCGCGCCGTCGTTGCGCTTTGACAATCCGGGGTGCGCGTGTTACCGTTGGCGCAGCGAAAAACCGACAACGCCCAAACTTCCGGGAGAAAGCCATGCCTGAGCCGCGCTATACCGTGGTGCCGCGCACCCTTTGTTTTATCATGAGGAACGATGAGGTGTTACTTCTACGCGGCGCGCCGACCAAACGCCTATGGGCAAATCGTCTCAACGGCGTCGGCGGGCACGTGGAGGCTCACGAATCGGTATATGACGCCGCGGTGCGCGAAATGGAGGAAGAGACAGGGCTAACCGTGAGCAACGTGCGTCTGCGCGGCGTGCTCAATCTGCCCTCCACTCCGGTCCAGGGCACCGGCAGCCCTCACATCGGGGTGTTGATCTTCGTCTTTACCGCTGAAGTGGCCGGCGGCGCGCTGACGCCGTCGCCAGAAGGAACCCTGGCGTGGTATCCGCAACGCGCCATTGTCGAGGGCGCTCTGCCCGATCTCATGGACGATCTGCAGGCGCTCTTGCCGCGCGTGCTGGCAGCAGCCGAACCATTCTGTTCTTAATCTACGTTTCCTGCAATCTCAAAATCATGGTATAATAAAGGTGGTCATGACCAGCATGACGATTTACATCGCCCAGTGGAGAACAACCGCTCTTTGTTTTTTTGCGCAATCCGTGCGTGTGCAGAGCGCCGCTGGTTGAGGACTTGTCGAACCACATGCCATCGTTTGCCATTGTCAAAGATAGCACCGCGTATATTCCCCGTGACCTGTTACGTCATTTTCAGATTACCATCGTGCCCTTGTCTGTCACCTTCGACGGCGTCACCTACCGCGACGGGCAGGACATCACGCCCGAGCAGTTTTATCACCACCTCTCCCACCTTGCCAAACTGCCGATCACCTCGCCGCCGCCGGTCGAGGCGTTCATCGAAACGTATCAGAAACTGGCGCAAACACATGACGGAATCCTGTCAGTCCACCTTTCGGGCGACTATAGTCGCACCGTAGAAGTTGCGCGCCAGGCGGCCGCAGCCGTGGATATTCCCGTCGAAGTGGTGGACTCGCGCTCGGTGGCCATGGGCACCGGTTTTGTCGTCCTGGAAGCGGCGCGTGCGCGCGAGAACGGCGCAACGCTGACGCAAGCGACCGCGGCTGCGCGCCGGCTGGTGCCGCAGCTGCACGTGCGCATGATCGTGGACGACCTGCGCTACCTGCACCTCGGCGGGCGCATCGGCATGGCGGAGCGCTGGCTGGGCGCCGCTCTGACGCTCAAGCCCATTCTGGCAGTCGAAAAAGGGCACACGACGATCGCTGGCACGGCGCGCGGCCATCGCGCGGCCATGGATGAATTGGTGGCGCAGCTACAACGAGCGGTGGGAGAGCAGCCGCTGCATGTGGCGGTTGGGCATGCCGCAGCCACACGCGACGCCCTCTGGCTGTACGATCAGATCGCCGATCAGTTCAATGTGGTGGAGCTGCACTTCAGCGAACTCAGCCCCGTCGTGGGCACGCACGTCGGCCCCGGCACGGTCGGCATCGTCTACTACACGGACGCCAGCGCGGACCAGCTTCCCGCCGCCTGAGAAACGACAGCCACCCAAAGCGCGACTGAGAGGGCATTTCAATTTCGGGGGGTAGTCCAGGCAGGTTGACTTTGTCACGGCGGCCGCGACCCCAGGCGCG
>DAISHS010000645.1:0-1789 GCA_036822415.1 Chloroflexota bacterium | reverse complement strand
CGGGCTGAGCGTCATCATCCTGGCCGTGCTCGGCCTGGCCCTCGATGACGATCTGACGCGCTTGAACGCGCTGAAGCAAGTGCTTGCTTTTGCCGTCAACGTCGCGGCTGCGCTTTTCTTCGTTTTCTCCGGTCGCGTGGTGTGGACGGTGGCCGTGGTCATGGCCGTAGGCGCCATCATCGGCGGGATCATTGGCGGCCGCGTCGCCGGCAAAATAGCTCCGACCCTTCTGCGCCGCCTGGTGGTGACGGTCGGCGTGATCGTGGCGCTGATCTATCTGCTGCGCTGATGGCGCTCTGCTGCGGCCTCCGCCGCGCCATTTTAGGCATCTGGCGTCGTGGTGGTAAAATAACGCCACGACATTTTGCCTTAGCGGCTGCTTCTTGAGGAGTTCCCTTGCTGCTTGTCAAAAATTTGACCAAATCGTACAACAACACCCCGGCTCTGCGCAACGTCAGCCTGGAGATCGCGACGGGCGCTGTGTTTGGACTGCTCGGCCCTAACGGCGCGGGCAAGTCCACCTTGCTCAAGCTGGTTATGGGCTTTATCCTGCCCAACAGCGGCCAGATCGAATGTCAGACGCAGCCGCAGCGCATTGGATACTTGCCCGAACGGCCCTCGTTTCCTGAAACGGCCCGCGTCGATGACTATCTGCGCACGGCCGCCAGCCTGGCCGGGATTCGCGGCCGCGCGCAGCTCGATGGCGTGGCTACCGTCCTCCATACGGTGGGGCTGAGCGACATCGCGGGCCGGCGCATTCGCACCTGTTCCAAAGGCATGAGGCAGCGCCTGGCCGTGGCTCAGGCGCTGATTGGCAATCCTGATCTGCTTTTGCTCGATGAGCCGGCCGCCGGACTCGATCCGGCCGGTCAGGTGCAGATGCGCAACCTGATCTTGTCTCTGCAGCAAGCCGGCAAAACGGTGGTGCTGAGCACGCACCAGCTGAGCGAAGTGACGCAGCTCTGCAGCCATGTCGCCATCCTCAGCGGCGGCCGTTTGACCCGCATTGGAACCCTCAACAGCGTCCTGTTAGCTGAACCGCATGTCCAGATCAAGGTGGATGCGCCGGCCCTGGAGACCAGCCATGCCGATCTGCTCAGCGCGCTGCGCAGCCTGGCGCCCAACCTGGCCGTGGAAGGCAACCAGATCACCCTGGTGGGCGCGGCCATCGAGCACAAAACAGCGATCTTACGCCAACTTCTCGACGCCGGCCTGGATGTGCAGGGCCTGGTGCAGCAGCAGGCCAACCTGGAAGAGATTTACCTGGAGGCGATTCGTCCGTGAGCCGTATTTTGACCCTGGCCTGGTTCATTACCAAAGACTTTTTCCGCTCCTGGCAGAGCTTTGTCCCGCTTGCCCTGGCGCTCACGTTTTATGGCGTTGCCTTTCAATACGGCGTCACGCCGGCTTATTTTGCCGCCGTGACGCCGGGCGCCATGATCGTTGTCGCCATCGTCACGGTGCTGCTGCTGGCCGGCCGCTTCAACCGGGCCGCTTCCTTTCCCTTCATCGCGCGCCTGCGCCAGCGCAGCGAGCTGCTGCTGGCCGTGGTTCTGACCGCGCTGGTGATCACTATCGTTTTGACCGGTCTCATCACCGGCATGGCCCTCTGGCAAAACAAGTTCACCACCCCCTTGCTGCCCCGTGAGTGGCTGTTTTTGATCCTGGTTTGGCCCTGCCTCTACCTCTTTGCTGGTTTTTTTGGCTTGCTGCTGACCAACCTGACCAGCCGGGGCAGCTCTCACATCGTCACCTATGCCCTGATTGCCGCGTTGGCGGCCGTCTATGA
>DAISHS010000644.1:0-1797 GCA_036822415.1 Chloroflexota bacterium | reverse complement strand
CGACCAAGGCGCTCGAAGCGTACATGAAAGGGGAATTGTCGCGACGCATCGAAGCGTCGAAGGCATGGAAGCCGTCTCCAGGCCAGATGAGCAATCCAGATCCGATCGTGTCGATCATCACGGACGGACGGTTTGCCGCCATCGATCCTCGGTTCTTTGGCGCAGAACTTGAAGGCGAGAGCATCATCACGAAGATGGCGAGCAACGTCGTCGCCAAGTACCACGCAACGAAGGGGAACGTCTACCACGACAAGGAAGGCAATCCGGCGCCGATCAAGGGTAGCACGCAGATCGTTTTCTACAATCTCGGGTTCGGCGAGCAGTCGCAGAGAAGCCGCGGATTCAATTCTCGTGCCGCATTCACCAAGCTGCTGACGGACGGCGGAATCCCCCGCGACGAGATCGCGTGGTTCGACGACGCCAACACGGACGCCAAGAAAGAAGCGATCTTCAAAGACATGCGGAGCGGCAAGCTGAAGGTGTTGATCGGCTCCGCGAAGAAGATGGGTACCGGCGTCAACGTCCAGAATCGCCTTATCGCCTTGCACTATCAAGATCCGCCGTGGTTCCCCGCCGACGTTGAGCAGCCGCACGGTCGGATCATCCGTCAAGGAAACCTGAACCAGGAAGTTTCGATTGACTGGTACACGACAAAAGGGACGTACCAGTCGACCATGTGGCAGATGGTCGGGCGCAAACAGCGGTTCATCGATCAGGCGTTCACCGGCGACAAGTCGCTTCGCAGCATGGATGACATGGGCGAAGCATCGCTGTTCGAGCAAGCGGCGGCCGTGGCGTCTGGAGATCCGCGCGCCCTGCAATTGGCAGGGCTCCGGCAGGATGTCGAACGATTCGAGCGGCTTCAGGCCGCCCATGCCTCGGAGCAGATCAACATCAGGACGGCTCTGCGCAGCGCTGAATGGGGCATTGAGCATGAGACCAAGAGCATTGCGCGGTTCTCCAAGGCGTTCAAAGCGATCGGCGAACGGTACTTCCAGTTCGATAGCGGCGCCGTCGACGGGAGAACCTACAGCAAGACAGGGGAGTTTGGACAAGCACTGAAAGACGCCTTCAATCGGGCAACGAGAGATCGGCTGATGGACATGGCCGGGGGCGACTCCGTTCAGCTTGCAACCATCGGAAGCGCCATCAAGATCACAATGGAAGCGCAGATCGACAAGAACAAGCCGACCGGCTCGTTTTCCATGTATGTCGAGATTATGGGGTTGCAACTCCACGTCGTTACCGCACCATCCTTTGGTGAGGAAACTGACGCAACCGGCTTGGCGAGAAAGGTCTTCAACCAGATCAACAGCGTTGACAGCTCGCTGCGGACGCAAAGGGCTAACCTTGCCACACACGAGGCGGACATCATCCGCCTCAACAAAAAGCTCGGGGCGCCATTCGAGTATCAGCAGGAGATGGCCGAGAAGTACGGCGAATTGAAGCGCCTTGAAGCTGAATTGCAGGGCGAGGGAGAGAAGGTAGCAGTCCCGCCATCGGCAGGCAAGAAACAGGGGCAGGAGCAGGACAACCCGATCCAACAGGCCGCCCTGTCCGGAGCCTTGCTTGGCGAGCGGCAGCTTGCGCGGTACGACTATCAGGACGTGATGGCCAGGGAAAGCGGCGCGCTTCCAGGGGAGTCCCGTTTTAACCAGGCATCAGGCCGGGCGGCGTCCACCGCCGACCGTGCCGTCTACGACATGGCCCAAGAAGGAAAGTCAGCCGCCGAGATCCTCGAATTCATCGGCAAGGCCAGCCGGCGGCCGTTCAATCGCTATCTGGCGAACGCGCTGA
>DAISHS010000643.1:0-1801 GCA_036822415.1 Chloroflexota bacterium | reverse complement strand
CGCCGCATCACACCATCAGCCATGCCGGCCTGGTGGGCGGCGGACGCTGGCCGCGGCCGGGCGAAATCAGCCTGGCGCATCGCGGCCTGCTCTTCCTGGACGAACTGCCCGAGTTCGACCCACGCACGTTAGAGGTGCTGCGTCAGCCGTTGGAAGATCATGTGGTGACGATTGCCCGCGCGCAGGGCAGCCTGACCTTTCCTGCCAACTTCATGCTCATCGCCGCGCTCAATCCCTGCCCGTGCGGTTACTACGGCCACCCGACCATCGAGTGTACCTGTTCATCCGCGCTGATTGCGCGCTATCAGCATCGCATCTCCGGCCCATTGCTCGACCGCATTGACATCCATGTGCAGGTGCCGCCGGTGGACTTCGACAAGCTGACCGATGAGCGCCAGGGCGAACTCTCGAAGACGATCCGTGCGCGCGTGGAAGCCGCCCGGCAGCGCCAGACCAAACGCTTCCAGGGGCATCCCCACGTGGCCTGCAACGCCGACATGGGCGTGGCCGAGGTGCGCGAGTTTTGCGCGGTGGACAGCAGCGGCCGCACCCTGCTCAAGGCCGCTATGCGCCAGCTGCAGCTCAGCGCCCGCGCCTATCACCGCATCCTCAAGCTCGCGCGCACGATCGCCGACCTGGCCGGCAGTCAACGTATCGAGACCGTGCACCTGGCCGAAGCGATCCAGTACCGGCCGCGGCGGACGGAGTAGGACGGGGCGCAGAAGCTGCATGAACGATTCGGTGACGCCGCGCCGAGGATCGGGTTCCCCGGTGTCGTTGACAGGCGATGACGAAGTGTTATAATACGTCTGTAGTTATAGATAAATACAAACGTATTACAACAAGGTTGAGACTGTCATGTCCGATAACCGAATGGAGCAGGCCCGAGAACTGGTTCGCCAGCAAGGCATCCTGCGCCCGCGCGATCTGGTCGTACGCGGTCTCCCCGGCGCCTACCTGGGACGTCTGGTGCGGGAGAGGCTCGTCGAACGCGTAGGCCGCGGCCTGTACAGGAGCCGCAGCGTTGAGATCACCGAGCAGCATACGCTGGCCGAAGTCTGTCGCCGCGTGCCTCAGGGTGTGGTGTGTCTGCTGTCCGCACTGCGTTTCCACAACCTGACCACCCAATCGCCAACCGAGATCTGGCTGGCGCTCGGCAACAAGGCGCGCGTGCCCAAAACGGATCTGCTGCCGCTGCGCATCGTACGCTTCTCTGCCATTGCGCTGGCGACTGGGATCGATGAGGCGCTCATCGAAGGAGTGCCTGTGCGGGTCTACGATCCGGCTAAGACTGTGGTGGACTGCTTCAAGTTCCGCAACAAGATCGGTCTGGAGGCGGCGCTGGAAGCGCTGCGCGCAGGCTGGCAGGAGCGACGCTTCACAATGGATCAACTCTGGCGCTACGCGGCCGTCTGTCGTATGACCAACGTGATGCGGCCGTATCTGGAGAGTCTGGTATGAAGGAAATCCGACTTAATTACGCCACCGGCTGAAGAGCTGGACTTCCCGACCTTGCTCGACTTCCCCGCCCCTCACGTACTGGCCTATCCCAGGTCAGTGGTCGTCGCCGAGAAATTCGAGGCGTTGGTGACCCTGGGCCTGGCCAACAGCCGGATGAAGGATTTCTACGACCTGTGGATGCTGGCGCAGCGCTCTGCTTTTGACGGTGCGGTGTTGGGTCATGCTCTGCGGGCGACCTTTGACCGGCGCCAGATCCCCTTGCCAACCGATGTTCCCCTGGCATTGACGCCGCTCTTCGCCGAAGACCGGGTCAAGGAGGCACAATGGACTGCGTTCATGC
>DAISHS010000642.1:0-1802 GCA_036822415.1 Chloroflexota bacterium | reverse complement strand
CAGGCGCGGAAATGGCTGCCCATCCACGCTACCTGCTGCATACTCAGGGCGCGCTCCGTCGGGCTGCGCAGATGCGGGGTCAGGCGGCGGTAGCCCTCCAGGATCGGGTTGTGGACGCTGCACCTGCGGTCAGTGCAGGTGTGAGCGGCTCCAGGAAGACCGCCCAACCACCGGGGCGCAGTACTCGATGAATCTCGCGCCGTGGGGGTGGGCTGGTCTATAACCAGACCACCATGCCTTGCGCATCCAGCGCTTCCCAAGCAGAGAGAAACTGCTTGCGCGCCATGGTGTAGCGGCTATTGGATTGAGGATCCGCGATGATCACGTTGTCGCTCTCGACGCCGGCGACAACGACGCCGTGCAACCCGTGCCCTCCGGCCGGCAGATCACGAGCGCGCAAGAAGACGATCACCGGCCAGTCGTGCGCGATCAGATCTTGCAGCCGGGACAGATCGGCGTCTTCGAACCACAGCGCGTGATAGCCAAGCTGCTGCACGCCCTCGACGGCCTTCTCCGGTTGTGTCCCTCGCAACGGCGCCGTGCCACACGCAGCGGCGATTGTGGCCTCCTCGATCAATCGGCCACGATACGCCAGTACCATCCTGATGCAGGCCGGCAAACAAGTCCAGGGGTGCTCTTGCCGCAGCAGCGGCACGTCAAGCGGCATCGCGCACTCCGAGAAGTTCTGCGACCGGGGTGGATTGGCTGGCAACTAGCAGCCCGGCCGCTGTGTAGCAAAGCTGGCCGATGACCTGGCCTGTAGCGGCCTCTAATACTGGCGCCAGCCATTGGCCTGTTGCTGTGCGTTGCAGCGGGCCGATGCTCACCGCGTCACCCACGTTTTTCAATACGTAGCGCAACGCCCGATTCTCGATCTCTTCAACGCTCAGTTCAGCAGGTGTAACACGAATGTCGTCCTTCTGCAGGGAAATGGCAATACGAGTACCCTCCGGCAAGCCATAGCCGCGAATGACTTCAAGCGGGATAGAAATGCCAGCACGGTCAACTGTCTGATATAGGGTTTCCATCGTTCTTTGGCTCCTTGATAGATCCGTCCACGCACTCCGCTGACGCGCTTATTCTAGCACACCTCCCATCCCGCGCCAAGCCCCCGGCCGCTGACGGCTGACCGCTGACCGTTGCCCCCTGTTCCCCGCCTACATCCCCGGCAAGGCAGCCAACAGCCGCCGAAAAGCCTCCCCCGAGTTGTGCAGATTGGCCTTTGACGTCAAACTGAGGGCCAAAAAAGACTTGACAGGGACGCTGTTTCGTAGTAGGATCCTTGTGCAATCACAAAGCCACCCGGCTTTTTGACCCTTGGCGAAGAGTCGCCGACTGCGGCGGCCTGCGCAGGCCTTGAACCTGCGCTAACCAGGGGGGTTTTTACTAAGAGTAATCCTTCAGGAGACCAAGATGCAAGCTGCAACCCACGCAGATGCCAATTCGTTGGTGATGAGGATCGAGCCGGAACTGCTGCGGACACTGGCCGGACTGTCACAACGCCGCCGGGCCGAGGTGCTCGATTTTGCCCGCTTTCTTGAACAACGCGCGGAACGGTCCCCTGCCGAAGCCAGAGCCGCAACCCACATCGAATTACGTCTTGCGCCGACCGATACGCTGCTGCAACTGACAGGGCTGGTCGCCCTGGGCGGCGATGCCCTGACCGACTCCGAGGCATTGTACGATGACAACGGCAGCCATTGACACATCGGTAGTTGTGGCGCTGGCGGATGAGCATGACAAATGGCACGCACATGCGCTCTCGTTGCGCGATGCGATTCTGGCTGCCGGACTGCAGCAGG
>DAISHS010000641.1:0-1805 GCA_036822415.1 Chloroflexota bacterium | reverse complement strand
AACGATTGCAAAGTCCACCTGCGTGGACTACACCCCGAAACTGAAATGCACCCAGCCGCTGGGGCGCATTTCAGGCTGGGGCAACGCAGCGTCGAGTTCAGCCGGGCATACCCCCGCATTGAAATAGGCCCAAGCAGCCGCGGCCAAGAGCGCAGCCTGCACGCGAAGGGCGGTCAAGGCGCAGGCGTAGGGGCCGTTTTCCAGGCAGCGCCCCACAGCCCCAGCACGGTCCAGGTCAAGAGGCGGCCCTGGGTCACTTGAAAGGGATAAAAATCAAAGAGGCCAATCACGATCAAGGCCAGCAGCGCGGCCGTTGGCCCCAAGAGCGCAGCGGGGCGTGGGACGCGCCTGGCCCAGGCCAGCAGGGGCGCCAGCATCAACCACACCCAAAGCAGCCCGCCCAACGGGCCAAGTTCAACCAGGGCCAGCAGCGGCACGAAATGCACCGGCTGCGGCGCGTAAGCGCCAAGCAAATCCTGGTTGCCGGCCAATGTCAGGCGGGTGAACTGCGCGAGACCAATGCCGGGCCAGGGCGCGGTGGTCAGGTGACGCCAGGCAATGGCTATCGTCGCGCCGCGTTCATCAATGGAGCGCGCCTCGGCGCCGGTGTGGGTCAATCCCAGGCGGCTGGCGAGAATGGGCCAGGCCAAAACAGCAAAGACCAGGCCGATGCCAAGCAGGGGCAAAATGACGCGGCGCATAAAACGGCGGCGTAGGGCCGGCGGCTGAACGCGCAGCGCCTGGCCGCCGATCAGCAGCGCGCCCACGGCCACGCCGATCCAGGTGGCGCGTGAAAAGGTCACAGCCAGGCCGGCCGCCGTCAACGTCAGGCCAGCGTACCAGGCCCAGCGCCAGCGCACCTGGCTTGTGCTGACCGTCGCCAGGGCCAGGAGAAAGGCCACGGCCAGACAGCCGCCCAGGATATTGGGGTGCTGGGCCAGGCCGTAGGGGCGCAGCCAGCGCACGCCGGCCGCGTAGATCACGCTGACGCCCGGCAGCTGCTGACTCAGCGGCACTTCGCCCACAAAGCCCAGCCCCACGGCGTGCTGCAGAACAACCTGGGCCAAGGCGATGAGGGCTTGCAGCGCGCTGCCTGCCAGCAGCCACGCTGACGCAGTGCTTCGCAGCCAGGGCGAATCGGCAACCGCCAGCGCCCACAGCGTTACCAGGCTGAGGCGCACGGTCTGGTAAAGCGCAAGGCCGGGATCGGCAGCCACCGTGACCAGCGCAAAGGCCAGCACCGGCAATGCCAACAAGGGCCATGACACCCACCCTGGCGTCGCAGAGAAATCAGGCCGAGTCAGCAGCCAGGCCGCCACCACGACCAGCAGCAGCGCGTCGGTAGCATAGAGTGAAAAATCGGTGAACTCGTGAAACAAAATGCCTTCGAAAGGACGGCGCAGGATAATCCAATGCCACCACCAGGGCAGGAGGACCAGGGCCAGGGCGCCGGCGCTGTTGCGAGCAAAAATCAGGCAGGTGCGAATAGACAAAATGACCTCGTGCGCAAGTTACGATGAGGCGCCGGATGTACTTCAGGCTGGGGGTGAGCCGGGCGACATTGCAAAACCGCCCGGCGGCAGGCCAGGACAATGCAGCGTCGAGTTCAGCCGGACATTCCCCGCCTTGAAATAGACCCCAGGGCGCCTGCCGTGGCGGGTGCAAGCGCCGCGGCGACAATAAAGCTGGCGTCATTCTACCACAGCATGAGCAGATCGAAAATCGTCTCAATGATTGCCAGGCTTGGCAAGTCGGGCAATTGTGGCTATAATGGTTGACATGTCGAGCCGATGGTTAACCAGTAA
>DAISHS010000640.1:0-1809 GCA_036822415.1 Chloroflexota bacterium | reverse complement strand
CGCCGGCCGTTTGTACGGCGGCCGCCGACGCCTTCGGCCGCCTGGGCGGCGCCTGGCAGGAGCCGGGCCTGGCCGCGGCCCTGGCCGACCCCGCACGCCAGGCGGCCGCGCTGACCGTCCTGGGCGTGGCGCGCGATGTCAATCCCCTGGCCTTACGCGGCCTGCCCGCGGCCACGCAGCGCCGCGCCTTTGGGCAGACGGCCCAGCGGCGCTACCGACGCGCCATCCCTTTCATTCGCCAGCAGGCCGTCGCCGGCGTCATGGGCGGCGCGCTTGGTTTTGGTCTCGCTTTTGGCCTGCTGGCCTTCTTCCAATACAATCGCAGCCAAACCTTGCCCGCCGTTCTCAGCCTTGCGGCGCTGTTCCTCCTGACCCTGCTGATGGGACTGCTTGGCGCGGCCGGCGGCGCGATCTTCGGCGCGCTGCGCGCGTTGGGCCAGACCGTCTGGCAAGAGCGGCCGCTGGCCGGCGCGGCGCTTGGCGGCGCCGTGGGGGGAAGCCTCGGTTTTACGTTGACCCTGGGCGCGTTGACGTTGCTGGCGGGGCTAACGCCGCTGGCCCTACTGGGCGCCAGTCTGAGCCTGGCCCTGCTGCTGGGCGTGGGGCTTGCCCCTGACGCGTGGCCGTTACAGGCCGGGACAGCGCTGGCCGCGGGGGCCGCAGGCATGGTGTTGGCTAACCGCCTGGGAGTAGGCAATCAGTCTCTCCCGCTCGAGGCGGCGCTGGCCGGCGCGGCCATCGGTATCAGCCTGGCGCTGGCGCTGCGGTCGCGGCGCGCCAACGCCCAGGCATCTGCATGACAACGGGGGACATCATGGCACAACGCCGCTGGATGATGACGGTTTGTATGATCCTGGCCGTGGCTGGCCTGGCCGGCTGCGGCGGCCGTCGCGCGGAGACGGTCAAAGCCCAAACCGAGTTGGACGCCGTAACGGTGCGCAGCGGGGGCGCGAGCGCCTTTCAGCCGCTGGCGCAGAACGCCACCGCCGATTTGCGCGTGGGCGATCAACTCGATGTCAACGCCAGCGGGCGGGCGGTGCTGCGCTTTGGCGACGCCGTCAGCCTGGAGGTTTTTCGCGATGGCGATTTGGCGCTGAAGGGCGTGCCGGTGCGCGACGCCGATCCGGTGGTGACCGTGCTGTTGAGCTTTGGCGCGCTGTTTGGACGCGTCGATCCGGCCGCCGCTGCCTCGCGCGTGACCGTGCAGACCGACCTGCTGGAAGTGGTCTCGACCGGCACCGAGTTCCTGGTGGTGCGCGAAGCGGACAGCGGTCGCGACTGGGTTGTCACTTTCAAAGACAGCGTGCGCGTTCATTCGTGGCAGGAGCCGAACACGATCTGGACGGTGCAGGCCGGGCAGACTTCCTGGGCCGACCCAACCGGCCCGGCCCATGAGCCGGTGACGCTCTCCGCGGAGCGCATGGCGCAGGTGACGGCCTGGTACCGCGAGGCTCGCGCAGGGCGCCCGCTGCCGGATGTGCAGCAGACGATCTTTCCAGAAGGGTTGCCGGGTGGCACTGGCAGCACGGCGCCAGAGTGCAATTTTGTGCTCAACCTGCAGGACGCGAAAACGAACGACTGGAGCAATTTCCGCCTCTTTGCGCCCACGGGCGAGGGGTACGTGGCTTTCACGCTGGGCGAAGGCAAGTACGCCGGCGCCTACTGCGCGGGCAACTTCCCGCTGCCGGCCCTGTACGGCGCGACCCTGCGCATGGATTTCAGTAATCTGAAGTGCCAGGTGCGTCATGTTTCGATCGCCTCGCTCAACCAGGTGAGCGCAACCGGCGCGCCGCCGAACAATCCGGTGGA
>DAISHS010000639.1:0-1820 GCA_036822415.1 Chloroflexota bacterium | reverse complement strand
GACTAGCAAAATCATGAATGGTAACAAAGACGCCTGGCTCGATGTTGCTGCCATCGGGCGGCCTTGAATGATCCAGAACTTACGGAACTGAAGGCGCTGCGACCAGGCCCCCAAAGCACAGCCTGCAGTGTCGCGCCGGGCCGCCATCGGCGCCGTAGCGTGACTTACCAACATCGGACCGCGCGCAAACCGCTCAAGGCTGGTTGGGCGGCTCCTCAGCCAACGTGAGCGTGATCGTTTGTTCTTGCCCTGCGCGCAGCAGGTGCAGGGTGACCTCTTGCCCTACGTTGGTTTTCTCTTCCAGGTAGGCATCGAGATCCTTCCAGGTATGCAGCGGCTGCTCATCAATGGCGGTGATGATGTCACCGCCGACGACCATGCGCTGGTTGCCGAGGATGATTTCGCGTTTGGCGCCTTGCAGCCCTGCGTTCAACGCCGGGCTGCCATCGTAGAGCTGCGCCACCAGGAGGCCCTGCTGCACCGGCAGCGTCAGCTGCTGGGCCAGGCGCGGGGTGATGTCATAACCCACGGCGCCCAACCAGGGATGTGGGTAACTGCCGCGCGCAATCAGCACAGGCACCACCTTCGTGACCGTGTTGACCGGAATGGCAAAACCAACGCCGGCGCTGGTGCCGCTGGGGCTGAAAATGGCCGAGTTCACGCCAATCAGCCGCCCCAGGCTGTCGAGCAAGGGGCCGCCCGAATTGCCGCGGTTGATCGAAGCATCGGTCTGGATCGCGCCCCGCAAAACCTGGTTGTCCGTTTCAATCGTGCGATTCAGCGCGCTGATGACGCCGGTGGTCAGCGTGCGCTCGAATTGACCAAACGGATTGCCGATGGCAATGGCGGTCTGTCCCACGCGCAGCGTGCTGGAATCGCCTGCCGCCAGCGGCTTTACCCCTTCCGGCAGCGTGTCCACTTTGATAACGGCCAGGTCATTGCGCGGGTCGGCGCCGACCACCGTGGCGTTCACGGCATTGTCGTCGCCAAAGTTGACGGCCAGGGAATCGGCATTTTGCACCACATGGTAATTGGTCACAATATGCCCTTCAGTGTCCCAAACAAAACCGGAGCCGCTGCCCTCTTCGGGATAGGCGCCAAAAAAGAACGAGCGCACCATCACGCGACTGGTGATATTGACCACCGCCGGGCTGGCATGTTCATACACGCTGATCACGCGCTCTTCGCCAATGTCCGCGCCCGTGGTCAGGGCCAGGGGATCAGGCGTGGCGGTCACCACAATCACGACGGGGGTTGCGGTGGGCACAGGCGTGGCGGTGGACAGGCGGGGCAAACTGGGAAGTCGTAACGGGCCGCAGGCCAGGATAGCCAACACCAGGGCGCTGAATACCAATAAAATCGAAAAACGACGCACGAAAACCTCCGAGACACCGTCGCGAATGGCGGTGTTAGCTCTTGCTGTTCAGATGCAAACGGGCGGTCGCCGCCGCGCCCAGGATGCCGGCGTTATCGCCGAGCTGCGAAATGACGATCTTGACCTGGTTTGCGTCGCGGCGCTGCGTAAAATGCTGATAAGCCACGCGGCGAATCGGCTGCAGGAAGTCATCGCCCAGGGCCTCCATCACACCGCCGCCCAGCACGATCAATTCAGGATCGAGGAAATTGACCAGGCTGGCAAGGTGCAGGCCCAGGTAGAATTGCACACGACTCAACACCTCGACGACCAACGGATCGTTGTTTTTCCAGGCCTGCGCCAGCGCCCCGCTGCTCACCTGCTCAATGCCGGGGCCGGCCAGCGCATCGGCCAGCGCTGTCTTGCGCCCCGATTTCACGGCCATGCGCAGGCTCTGTACAATCGC
>DAISHS010000638.1:0-1834 GCA_036822415.1 Chloroflexota bacterium | reverse complement strand
TGGTGGTGGCCTATGCGCTGGCCGGCGCGATGGACGTTGACCTGGCGACCGAGCCGGTCGGCGCGGATCGCAACGGTAATCCGGTTTACCTGCGTGAGATCTGGCCGAGCCAGGAAGAGGTGCAGGCAGCGGTGGCAAAGGCGCTCAAACCAGCCATGTACGAGAAACAGTACGGCAACGTCTTTGGCGCCAACGCAGCCTGGAACGCGATCAAGATTCCTGAAGGCAAGCTGTACGCCTGGGACGCCGCTTCGACCTACATCCAGGAGCCGACCTTTTTCGAGGCCCTGACGCCGGAGCCGGCCGCGCCCGGCGACATTCGCGGCGCGCGCGTGCTGGCCGTGCTGGGCGATTCGGTCACCACCGACCATATCTCGCCGGCGGGCAATATCGCCAAGAACAGCCCGGCCGGGCGCTACTTGATGTCTTTAGGCGTGCAGCCGCTCGATTTCAATTCCTACGGCGCGCGCCGCGGCAACCACGAAGTGATGATGCGCGGCACCTTCGCCAACATTCGCCTCAAGAACCTGATGCTGAACGGCGTGGAGGGCGGCTACACGCTTTACCTGCCGACCGGCGAGCAGCTGAGCATTTACGACGCCGCCATGCAGTACAGGGCCGACGGCATCCCGCTGGTCATTCTGACCGGCAAGGAGTACGGTTCCGGCAGCTCACGTGACTGGGCCGCCAAAGGCGCCATGCTGTTGGGCGTCAAGGCGGTGATTGCGGAAAGTTATGAACGCATTCACCGCAGCAACCTGGTTGGCATGGGCGTCTTGCCGCTGCAGTTCCTGCCCGGCGCTAATGCCCAAACCCTGGGGCTGACCGGCGCGGAGACCTTCGACATCAGCGGCATCAGCGCCAGCATGACGCCGGGGCAGCAGATGACGGTGCGCGTCACGCGCCCCGACGGCGCCAGCATGAGCTTCCAGGCCCTGTCGCGTATTGATACGCCGGTCGAAGTGGAATACTACCGGCACGGCGGCATTTTGCAGTTTGTGCTCAGGAAGATGCTCAAGGCATAATCCCCAGGTTGGGGAGATAGCACGCTGGCGCAGATGAAAAGGGCGGCTCCAATGCCGCTCGCTGCGCAGGCATAGCCCGACGGCGCCCATTCAGGCCAAGCGCTTTGACAAATCGTAGCAACGGACGTATGATTCTTGTGCGCCGCTGGTGCAACCAGCGGCGCACCGGATGCCCCGCAGGTTTACTTCTTCTTCGCCGCATGTTCGCGCCTGGTCCATCCGCCCTTCTTCCCCCGTCACACGTGCAGCACACAGCGCTACGCAGGGAGTGTAGCTCGCAAAATCAAGATTGAGGAGAAAAAGACACCATGGGAGTTTTCCAATCACAAAAGACGGTTCCCGTCCAGGTGGCCGATTTGGCCTCTGTGGCGCAGACGGTGGCAAGTCATTTTCAAGCCAAGGGGTTCGAAGTCAAGACCCAGAGCACCGACAAAGGCTGGCATATCAGCATCAGCAAAGCCGATGTGTTCAAGACCGTCATGGGCACCAAGACCGCGCTCAACGTGGAGCTGGAGCCAAAAGGCGATAACACCGACGTCAGCGCTGGGATTGGCGTTTTTGGGCAGCACGGCGCCGGCGGCCTCGGCTCGATTTTGGCCGGCCCGCTGATGCTCACCCAGCTGTGGGGCATGGTGCAGCAATCCAAGCTCGACGATGAGGCGATTGCCGTGGCCGAGAAGGCCCTGCAAGATACCAAGTCCGCGGCGGCGGCGGAGAAAGCGGCGGCTGAGCGCGCCGCGGCGGAACGGGCGGCGGCTGAAAAAGCGGCGGCCGAGCGCGCCGCGGCTGAGCGCGCCGCGGCTGAGCGC
>DAISHS010000637.1:0-1835 GCA_036822415.1 Chloroflexota bacterium | reverse complement strand
TATAACTTCGGCGCAACCTGTCACCCTCACCGCCGCGCCTTTGTTGCGCGCCTGGGTTGAAAACGAGGCCACCTGGCGAGAAGCAGCGACGGGCTTGCCCTGGAGCCAGCCCGGCGCCGCGGCCGTGGGCGAGGATCGGGGAACGCCAGAGGCTCAAACACGCGCCGACAGCGCCTCGATCACCGTGACGCTGGATGTGCTGCCCTGGGTGCAGAGCTGGGTCGCCAAACCATCGAGCAATGCCGGGATGATTTTGCAGGTCACCGGCGAAACCGGCGCCTTTGCGCGTTTGAATTTTGTCAGCCGCGAAAACAGCCTGGCCGCGCAACGTCCGCGCCTGGTTATCACCTATAGCACCGATCCCCTGGACCCGACCTTGACTCCCACGGCGACGGACACCCCAATCCCCACGGCAACGCCAACAGAGACGGCCACCCCGCTGCCCACGCCTGATCCCTGGGTCACCACGACGCTGGTGCAGGGGCTGGACGGATTCAGCGGTTTTTATGACGCGCTGATCACCAGCGGCACGCCCAATACCAACTACGGCGCACGGCCAGAGACCAGGGTAAGTTGGATTAGCTACTGGCCTGGGCCTGATGACCGCACCCTGATGCGGGTGGATCTTTGGCAGATTCCATCCAGCGACACGGTCAATGAAGCCACGCTCAGCCTGTATGTCACGCGGCGCAGCGTTGACACCCCCGCGCGGCTGCGTGTGTGGGGATTACTGCGCCACTGGTCTGAAGCGACCGTAACCTGGACACGCCCTCACACCGAAACGGTAGGAAGCTGGGCCGCGGGCGGCGCGGCCGGTCTCGGCGCCGATCGCGAGGCGACGCCAGCAGTCGAAGTGGAGATCAACCAGGATCAGGGCTGGGTGCACATTCCCCTGACCGAGCTGGTGCGAAACTGGACCGCCACGCCTGAGCGTAACTTCGGTTTGGTTCTGGAGGTCGAAGGACTGGACTGGGAGACGGTGGATTACACCTTTGCCTCCGCCGACAATCCGTCGCCGGAATTGCGCCCCCGCCTTACCATCCGCCATAGCGCGCCCGGGCCGTGGCAAACGAAGCTCGTGCAGGAGGGGCGTTACGGAGAAAATGTGGCCGATGATGCGACCCTCAGCTACTGGCAGCCCAATGTTCCCCTGGGCGGCAGCTCCTACCTCGCCCTGCAATGGCGCAGTACGCCATACGATCGCCCGGACACGCAGCGCGCGCTGGTGCGCTTTGATTTGGGCAATGTGCCCACGACCGCACGCGTCCGCGAAGCGCAGCTCTTCTTTTTCATCCCCTCCGGCGCAGAACCAGAGCCGGTGCGGCTGCGCGGCTGGCGGCTGCTGCGTTCGTGGAATGAAACCGAAGCTACCTGGCTCAGCCCGGTCAGCGGGGCGCCGTGGGGCTTGCCTGGCGCCGATCGCATCAACGACGACCGCGTCGGCGAAGCAACTACCGATAGCTCGTTCAGTCAGTCAGACGGCTGGATTGCCCTCGACGTGACCAACCTGGTTCAGTTCCAGATTGCCAACCCAGAGCAAAACTTCGGAATGCTGATGGCGATCGCCGGTCTCAACGGCACGGATGCGGCGTATACAGCCATCAGCTCGCAGAATGGTCAGGTCAATCTGCGTCCCCTGCTGCGCGTGGTTTACTCCACGGACCGCCAGCTGCCCACGCCGACGCCAACGCCGGCCTCAACCTCAACGCCCTGGCAGGACGTTACCTTCCGCCGGGGGCTGTACGACTTCAACGACGTGCAGGATACAACCCTGGTGCGCTGGCAGCCAACCACCAACCGGGGCGCCTTCTCTCTCCTCACCCTCGGCTGGCGCG
>DAISHS010000636.1:0-1842 GCA_036822415.1 Chloroflexota bacterium | reverse complement strand
GGCAGGCCTCACGGCCCTGGATGCGCAGCACTTCCTTGGGGTTCTTGGCGCCTTCGGTCAGCTGCTGGCCCGATTTCACCACATCACCCTTATCCACACGCAGGCGTGCGCTCGGCGGAATGGGCTGTTCCCAGACGCTGGTCTCTTCGCGTCGTACAACAGCCCGCCAGCCATTTTCAGTCTCTTCGATGAAGACATGGCCATCCATGCCGGCGGTGATACTGATCGGCTCGCCGGTCTCTTGATTTTGGGTCGCCGCCAGGGGGGTGTCAGCCTGGACGCGGTCGCCGTCGGCTGCGATCAAGCGATAGTGTCGCGGGATGGCATGTTCCTGCGACAGTAGTTTCGTGTTCGTCACCTTGAGCTTGCGCTGCTCGCCTTCCCAGTAGATGTCCACGACGCCGTCAATCTCGGCAATGACCGCTTCACCCTTGGGCGTGCGTGCTTCGAACAATTCTTCGACGCGGGGTAAACCTTGCGTGATGTCTTCCGTGCCGGCGACGCCGCCGGTGTGGAAGGTGCGCAGGGTCAGCTGGGTGCCTGGTTCGCCGATGGACTGCGCGGCAATGATGCCAACCGCCTCGCCCTGGCGAATGATGCCCCCGCGCGCCAGGTCGCGTCCGTAGCAGGTCGCGCACAGGCCAAAGGTCAGCGTACAGACGAGCGGCGAGCGCACGTAGGCGCGCGCCACCTTGGCCGCCACGATGGCCGCCACCGCTACCTCGTCAATCATCTGGCCTTTTTCGACGATCACTTCGCCGGTTTGCGGGTGCAGGATCGCCCCAGCCGCGTAACGGCCGACGATGCGTTCACCGAACGCTTCTCCGATCTGCTTGCTCACCGAGGCTTCGATCCAGATGCCGGCATCGGTGCCGCAGTCGTCCACCGTGATGATGACATCTTGGGCCACGTCCACCAGACGTCGGGTCAGGTAACCGGCGTCGGCCGTGCGCAGCGCGGTGTCGGCCAGACCTTTGCGCGCGCCGTGCGTGCTCAGGAAGTATTCCAGCGCGGTCAAGCCCTCGCGGAAGTTGGAGCGAATAGGCAGCGGAATGATGCGGCCAGAGGGGTCAGCCATCAAGCCGCGCATCCCAGCCAGCTGGCGGATCGGCGTTACACCGCCCTTCGTCGCGCCGCTGATCGCCATCGCGCCCAGCCCTTCCAGCTGGTCGAGCTGCGTTTTGACGGCCTGCGTGATGTCATCGGTCGCGCGGGTCCACAGCTCGACAATCCGGTTGTACTGTTCCTCTTCGGTAATCAAGCCACGGCGATATTGCCGCTCGGCCTTCTCGACCTCGGAAGTCGTATTCTGAATAATCTGCTGTTTGATCTCTGGCACCTGGATATCGCTGACGGCAATGGTCATACCGCTGCGTGTGGCATAGATGAAGCCCATCTGCTTGATCTTGTCCACCAGGTCGGCCGTTTTTTGCAGGCCCAGGCGTTGATAACAGTCGGCCACCACCGTGTTGACAGAACCTTTGTCCATCACCTTGTTGACGAACTGGATTTCTTTCGGCAGGTTCATGTTGAACAGGGTGCGCCCCACCGTGGTCTCGATCAGGCCGTCCAGGCGCGGCGCTTCCGCGGCCACCCCGATGCGCAGCAGGTGCGCGCGAATCTCTTCGGCATGGCCGGTGACAGGCGATGATTCGCCAGCCGCGGCCTGACGCATCTTGTCCACCACTTCGGCGGCCGTCTTTATCCCAGCATCGGCCAGCGCCGCATGGGCTTTGGCGCTCAGGCGCAAATCGGCCAGCGGAACATCACGCAGCCAGTCATGGTAACGCAGCTTGATGCGGGCGCGCAGGTCAACCACGCCTAGCTCGTAGGCCAGCTTGA
>DAISHS010000635.1:0-1844 GCA_036822415.1 Chloroflexota bacterium | reverse complement strand
AAGACCAGGTAGGTGGAATCGGTCGGGTTGTAGGCGTCCAGGTAGTGCGTGGTGTCCTGATAGAGCAGGGTTTCATGCGCGGCCTGGCTGGCGTCCAACGCCGCGCTGAGGGCCGTGGCCTGATTGTAGGGGATCACCTCATCGCCGTAGGAATGAATGATAAAGATGGGCGGCAGATGGGCGGCGTAGAAGAGCGGCGAGTAGCCGAAGAAGAAGGCCGGGTCGCGGTCGGGCCGTCCCAACGCGGCGACATAGGTGTCGTACGGCGGTGGAATTTTCAGCTCGGCGCTGTACAGCGACTGCACGCCTAAAAAGGCGTCGCTGATGCCGCCGACGCTGACGATGGCCGGCGGCGGCGGCAGATCGCGCAAGGCGCGGAAGAGCATCAAGGAGCCGAAGCTGCCGGACATCAGCAGCCAGCGATTGTGATCCAGGGTTGCGTCCGGCGCCATGTCGGCGAAGCGTCCGTCCTGCCACAACTGAAACACTGCGCGAAAGTCGCGTACATGCCCTTCGATATCCAGGCCGCGGTCCGAGTCCGGGCCAACGGTGATGACCGCAAACCCTTCGTGCGCCATGGCGGCGGAGACATTGCTCCAGTTGATGGCTGGGCTGGGGTAGATGATGAAGATGGTGGGCAAGGTTTGCGTGAGGACGTCCGGCACGTAGAACTGCCCGCCTTCGATGACCAGGCTGTCGAGGGTGAAGGTGAAGGGGATGCGGCGCGCGGTCAGGGACGCGGGAAAGTCGGAAGAAGCCACGTACGTCGGCCCAACGGTAAGCGCGGTTGGCTCGACCGGCGACGGTTGATAGGGGGATAAATTGAAGTCAACCCCTTTGCGTTCCTGCCCCACGTTGATGGTCAGCGCCGGCCCGTTGCTTTCGGCGAAGCCCCAGGCTGCGCCCATCGGCGTATAGCGCCCCGGCGGTATGCCGTCCACGCGGAACGCGCCGGCCGCATCGCTGCGCGCCTGGTAAACCTCGCCGCGCACGGAGGCGACCAGGGCAACGCCGCCGGCCAACGGTTGTCCGTTGGCGGTGCGGATCGCGCCGGAGAAGCTGCCGGTACGCGTCGGGTCGTAACTGGGCCGGCCGGTCTGCGACCACCACCAGGCGCGCACACGGTATTCGACCACGTTGAGAGCGGCGGCGCCCGTCTGGGTGCGTGAGGCTGCCAGTAAGCCCAGGGTCAGAAGGAGCAGGATGCCCAGGCCCAGCCGGGCTATACGTCGGCGTTTCATACGTCGGCATCAATCAAAATTACTTTGACCGGCACAGCCGGAAAATGACGTTTGAGACGCTCAATGTCATACACGAGCTGTTCGCCGTACGAGACACCGCTCGACATCTGATGGTGGAGCGCATGACATGGAACGATTTCGACTCCGACATCGCACTTATTTTCGTTGAAAAAATACTGGAACTTGGCAAGGTCATAGAACATGAACGCATACTTACCAAATTGCACTTCGACTAGCAGCTTGGCTTTGACAAAATCAACCTGCTTGAACGCGCCCGGGATCAATACTTCACTGTTTGGAATCGTTATGGCATACGTGTCACGCAGCTCGTGAAAACCCTTGGCGGTAAACGCCTCACTAAACTGCCTATTCATATCTATGGGCGAGTAAAGCGCTTTGCCTTTTTTGGTTTTCTCTTGGCTAATTTTCGTTTTGCGTGCTGTGACGGCTGCAATGACTTCGTAAACCTCTGCATCCCATACTGGATAACGCACCTTCATGATTTCAGCGCCTCCCAAGTGGGAGTACTCATAAATCACTTTCATATCGCGTGTCCTCCTGGTTAGCTTCCTCGGATTCCAAGAGCAGTCTTTGTTGATAACC
>DAISHS010000634.1:0-1846 GCA_036822415.1 Chloroflexota bacterium | reverse complement strand
TTCTTGCTGGCCAGCCTGCGTTCGAGGTCGAGCAAGACTATTTCGACTGGGAGTTGGCTGTGACGGCGGTAGGAGACATGGAAGATGAGATCAAGCGGCTACGCCGTCTTGTGCCATAGCAATGGACGTACCTGCGCTATTTACGGCGCTTCATCAAGCGGTGCAGCAGCGGGCCTACTTCACGCAGCTGGTGATCTTGGATCAAAGTCGATCCGTGCTGAAGGCTCGTCTCTATCTCTCGCCTGGTTTGTTCGTTCAGGTCTATCGCAACGACCGTTTCGACACGACCAACCTGGTACTCCTTCACAATGATCATCGCCTCTTTGGACGGGACCAGTTGGGCGGCAACTGGCATCGGCATCCAGTGGACGACCCTGCAGGGCACGACTTCGGCGAGGAGGGACTGCGCAGTGTGACTTTGAGCGAGTTCCTCGACGAAGTTGAGGCTATCTTGTCCGAGCTAGGATTGCCTTGACGTCCACAAGGAGGATGGCGCGCACCTCGCCGCGCACTGGCGTCAGTGGGCTACGCAGTCTGATTTTCTTCCTGCAGGAAGCGAGCCAATCGTCACCCAATATCAACTATCGGTAAATCGTGTCTATCCTTCTTGTAACCTGAGCCGTTAGGTGGTTTCTTGACAAGCCCTGGGCCGCGGCCTGGGCATGTCAGCCGGCGCTCCCACGCGGTTGTGATCGCTGAAGGCTGGTCACTCCGCTGCCTCACAGCGTCCGACTTCGAGGTGCGCGGCGCGTACATGACACAGGCGACCGCTGCTCTCACGGAGGAAGTATCAGGTCCACAGTCTGGGTTACCACCGCCGCGGCAGGGAGGACGCGCTGCTGGCCGCCGATCGTGAGCGTGATAGGCGTCCGTGGATCAGGGCTGAGGATTAAGGCTTCGATGCGACCCTCACGGCGGTAAAGGTCGGCCACGACCCCATGGGCGGCCTCGATCAGGCTCCATGAGCGGGGTAAGAGAGGGAGACCCGCCGCCGCGAAGGGATAAGGTTCGTGAGGCGCCACAAACGGCAGTTGGACGTGGATGCCGTCGCCCGTCGGCCAGGCCGGGATCAGCGGCTGGTTGAAGGCGGTCGCAGCCAGCCAGGCCTGGGCGTCGCGCGCAGAGCCTGCATGAGGGAGATAGGCGTAGCGCAGCGTGTGCACCCCGGCATCGGTGACGCCCTCGTTGCCTTTGTCGAAGACCTGGCGCACCAACAACAGGTTCAGCGTGCTGACGCCGCCCAATCCCTGCAAACCCTGGGTCAGCACGCTCAGCCCCGCGCCGCCAGCCGAGACATCGCCCCAGGCCGTAATCGGATAGAAGACTTCGCGGCGGTAGGTCACTGTTCCCGAGACAATGGGAGAATCGTCAACGGGATGGGTGAACGCGCTAAAGCCAACGTCGTCGGTGCGGGTGGTCGTGCTCAACGTCGTGGCGGTCTGCACGATGGCCGTCGTCTCCGGCAGCGCGGCGATCTCCAGCACGACTTCGACCAGGGGGCTGTTGGCCCGCACCGTGACCGTTCGGGTGACGGGCTGTCCACCCAGGATCACCACGGCCTGCGCCCGTGCGAGCAGAGGCCCGGTTGCCACAACAGTCATGGAGGCGGGCACATGGCTGGCACGCGCTTGCTCCTCGCCCAAAAACGCGCCGTACACGTCCCCGTGATCGGTGATATAGACCACATCGTCGCCGTAGCCGGCGATCAGCTCGCGGTCACCTGCACGGCTGAGGCTGGTCATGGCGCCGCCATGATCGCCGTCCAGCGCCACGGACACCAGGCCGTTGCTGAGCGTGATCACTCGACCGCTGCGCGCCAGGGTTGCCGGGTTGGCCGGCGTAGGCG
>DAISHS010000633.1:0-1863 GCA_036822415.1 Chloroflexota bacterium | reverse complement strand
GACCCGGCTCGCCGGTCTGCGCCCGCATGAGCAGGCCGCGCTCGATTTGGTGTTCAACCACAAGGGCCAAATGCTGGACAACGTCAGGCTTTCGGACCTGCAAAATCGGCTGACCGGGGGAATGAAAAACTTCAACAAGGCGCTCGAACAGGAAATGCAAGACATGGGCTTGCTCGATCCGACGCGGCGTGAGGTCAAGCGTGCGCTCGGCGTTGCCGGCCTGGTGCTCCTCGGTCTGCTGGTCGTTGGCGTCGCTCTCGGCATCCTGATCGGCGCCGTCACCGGTCTGTGGCCGGTGCTGCTGCCGCTGAGCGCCCTCTTCATCATTGACATGGCGCTCTTCATCGCCTCGGGCGCGTTTTCGCCCCTGTCCGAGGCTGGCCTGGCGGAACATGACCAGTGGAAGGGCTTTAGCGATCATCTGAGCGAGGTGATCAAGGGGCGGGAACCCTCCGACCTGTCAAGCACGTCCCTCTTATTCGAAACCAACCTCCCCTTTGCCGCCGGTCTGGGGCTGCTTGAACGTTGGGCCAAATTCTTCCAAAAGCAGGGCGGCCTCAGCGTACCAGCCTGGTTCAGCACCCTGTCGAGGGCGAGCGATGGCAGCGAGGTTGCCATCTTTGCCACGATGATGCACTCGGCAGGCAGCGTGGGCGGCAGCAGCGGGGGCGCAGGGGCCGGCGCGGCGGGCGGCGGTTCCAGCGGCGCGGGTTAAAACCGAGGGACGACCAACGCTTGTGCCAGCCTGGTAATGGCGTGACGTTGCGCAATGTTTCGCAGGAGGTTGAAAGTCAGATGACCAACGCTCGCGCCAGCTTTGTGGCAGGCTTGCGCGCCGAGGCGCCGATTCTGGTGGGCGTTGCGCCGTTCGGCATGATCTACGGCGCGCTGGCGGCGGCGGCCGGCGTGCCGGCTGTGGCGGCGCAGGCGATGTCGTTGATCGTTTTTGCCGGTTCGGCGCAGTTCATCGCCGTGCAGCTTTTCAGCGTCGGCGCGCCGCTGCCCGTGTTGCTGCTGACCGCCCTGGTGGTGAACCTGCGTCACATGCTTTACAGCGCATCCCTGGCGCCGCGCCTGCACCATCTGTCCCGACGTTGGAAAGTAACCCTGGCCTACCTGCTCACTGATGAGGCTTACGCCGTCGCCATCACCCACTATCAGGATCACGACGCCGCCGCCGCCCGTTTCGAGCAAACGCCCGCAACCCCGCAGCCAGCGATCGAGGCGGCGGGGGCAGATGCGGTCGAACCTGACAGCCGGCATTGGTATTTTCTGGGTGCAGGGCTGGCGCTGTGGAGCTGCTGGCAGCTCAGCACCGCGGCTGGTATCTTCCTGGGGTCGCAGGCGCCGCCCAGCTGGTCGCTCGACTTCACGCTGGCGCTGACGTTCATGGCGCTGCTGATCCCGGCCCTGGCCGAGCGCCCGGCGCAGGCGGCCGCGCTCTCGGCTGGAATCATGGGGGTGATCGGCGCAGGCTGGCCGTACAAGCTGGGCCTGGTCGTTGCCGCGCTGACCGGCGTCGCCGTCGGCGCGCTGCTCGACTGGCGGGCGACCCGGCGGCCGGGCGACCCCTCGTGGACGCCGGAGAATGAGCCATGAACGACGCCCGCCTTTGGCTGGCCCTGTGCGGGATGGGCGCGATCACCTTTGCGGTTCGCCTGTCGCTGATCGCGCTCTGGGGACGCGTCAGGCTGCCGCCGTGGGCGCAGCGTAGCCTGCGCTTCGTACCGCCGGCCGTGCTCGCGGCCATCATCTTCCCCGAAATTCTGCGCCCCGCCGGCGCGCTCGACTTGACGCCCGCAAACACGCGCCTGCTGGCCGGCCTGTGCGCGGCGCTGGTGGCCTGGCGTACGCGCAACGCGC
>DAISHS010000632.1:0-1863 GCA_036822415.1 Chloroflexota bacterium | reverse complement strand
CGAGGTTTGAACTCGCCGCAGCCCCGGCTTGCAACAGGCTCAGGTTGCGACAGGTTCGGGCAGGGGGTTGAGGGCAAAGCCGAGTTTGGCAGCTCACACTGTGACAATGAAGGCTGAGATAGCCTAACGGGCCCAATGAGTGTACAATTCAGGAGTGGGCAGTGGTCACGGCTGCGGCGCCTAACATCAGGTGCAGCTGACCGGGGGTGAGCTGGGCGGTTTGTATGTGAGATGCGCCCGGCGGCTGAGCGGCAACGTTAGGCCAGCCAAAGCCATGCGTGCATTTCCTATCGAAGTATGCTAAAATCAGGTTGCGTATAACGAAAGGCTTATCGATAAGGAGGCAGCATGGAGGCAGTTCTGGTTTCCCCGAAGTTTCAGGTGGTGATCCCGCGTGCGGTGCGTGAGGCGCTGCGGATTCATCCTGGCCAGAAGGTACAGGTCATCCAATACGAAGACCGGATTGAGTTGATCCCCATCCGACCCACGCGAGAAATGCGCGGCTTTCTCAGAGGCATTGACACGACCATCGAGCGGGAGCCGGATCGGTTATGAATGTCGTTGATTCATCCGGCTGGCTTGAGTACTTTGCGGATGGACCGAATGCCGACTTCTTTGCACCAGCGGTCGAAGGCACGAGCGAATTGGTCGTGCCTTCGATCAGCATATACGAGGTCTTCAAACGTATTCTCCAGCAGCGTAGCGAGAGCGAGGCATTGCAGGCAATTGCCGTGATGCTGCGAGGGCGCGTGGTGGATCTCGATGTGCAGATGGCTTTGGCGGCCGCCAGGGTCTCCCTTCATTATCGTATCCCGATGGCCGACAGCATCATCCTGGCGACGGCTCGTACTCACGACGCAATGCTCTGGGCGCAGGACGAGCATTTCGAACACATCGCCGGTGTGCAGTACATCGCAAAACAGGCGCAAGGTAAACAGGCCTAACATTCGTTCCCAGCCGACCGCCGGAGCGCGGCGGGCGAGCACG
Source organism: Chloroflexota bacterium (assembly GCA_036822415.1). Taxonomy (GTDB): domain Bacteria; phylum Chloroflexota; class Anaerolineae; order SSC4; family Amarolineaceae; genus Amarolinea. Next base: position 876 of record DAISHS010000632.1, on the reverse strand, counting down.
GTTCGCCGTCATGGGCAGCGCGTCTCGTTGGGCGGGGCGGGTCAGCCGGACGGGGCCTAACACCACGTCCACCTGACGCCTGCGGCTGGGGGATCGTGGGTCGCAAACGTAATCTGGCCGTAGGCGCAGCAGGTGACGCTTTTCGTTAGGCGGGATGTAGGGGTGTCAGCAGGCCAGTTGACGGGAAGGCTGTTCGGGAGGTGAGGGTGAGAAGGTTAACGAGCAAGTGGAATACGAGTCTTGGCGCAAGACACTACGGAAAGGAAAAGTCATGGAACTTACTGCGGTTTTGACACCAGCACCCGAGGGTGGGTATGTTGCCCTCAACCCAGAAACTGGGACGACTACGCAAGGTGAAACTGTTGAGGAAGCTTTATCCAATCTGCAGGAAGCGACCGAACTCTACTTGGAAGAATTCCCGTTGACTGTTATGGGGCGTCCGTTGTTGACGACTTTCCAAGTAGCCGCCTATGCCTAGATTGCCTGTTATTTCAGGAGTAGAAGCAGTACGAGCGTTGGAATGATTGGGCTTTGTCGTCATACGGCAACGTGGCAGCCATCTGGTTCTCCGCAAAGGCTCATTCGGTTGTGTTGTGCCAAATCACCGTGAATTAAAGACGGGTACGTTGGCGGGTATTCTCAAGCAGGCTGGTGTATCCGCTGACGAATTCATCGCTGCGTTGTGAACCTGACTTTATTGTAAATGGCTGCAACCAGACGACTCCTGCCCAACACCCGTTTCCAGCGGGGTGGCGCTGTCAACTCGCGGGCATAGGTTCTCTGTCACTTTTGATGAAAGGAGGGCTACGTGCCCCACAGCGCCTTTCGGCGTAGCAGATCGAAGCCCGCCCTGCCATACATGGTACGCTTGATCAG
>DAISHS010000631.1:0-1869 GCA_036822415.1 Chloroflexota bacterium | reverse complement strand
AAAAGGCGCACCCCTCGAAAGGAGTGCGCCCGTGTCTCTGCGTTTCACGTCGCGTCAGCCGGCATGGTGGCCGGCCCTGCGGTTGTTCAGTTGCTTTTCAGTTTAGCCTAAGACGGCGTTAAAGTCAACGGATGGGCTATGGCGCCTTCTTACCCTGCTCCTGTTGCGTTTGCTGTATTTGCGCCTGGATGGCCTTCTGCCGGTTGCTGTTGCGTACGACTACAATCAAAATGACTACGGTGATTGCAAGGATTGCCACCAGGCAAAGCAGCGGGCCAAAAACTGCCAAGGCGGCCTCGACGGGGCCTACGTTTACAGGCATGGGGATCGCTCCGTTCGTTAAGGGATGAAAGGAAAGTAGCCTTATCATAAACGAAAGCGGGACAGAGAATCAATTCTCCTGTCCCGCCTTGTCTGCTTGTCTCTTGCGCTGCTCTGCCACTTCTTCCTCGAAGATGCGCCACCGCTGCCACCAGAGCAAGGTCGCCTCGTCTTCGACCTGCCAAGGTGGAATGCTCCATTCCTTGGCGGCCTGGAGAATCAGAATCCAGCCCGGCACCTCTTTGGAATCGCCGCGCAGCCAGTACCTTAGCTGCCGGCGTTCTGAGGGTCCACCGCCTTGGGCAGTTCGATGCCGGCGAACACGTTCAGCACGTGATTCAGTTCGCCGCGCGTCAGGTCCTGGACGGCCTCATGCGGGTCCACCCCGTCCGGCGCTTCGACGTAGCCACGATCTGCCAGCCAGTTGGCGAAGGCGCTCCACATCGCGAACACACCCAGCACGCCGTCTGACTTAGACAGTTCCATGATTTCCTGCACCTCACGGATGCGGCGTAGAAATCCACGTTCGTTCGGCCCTGGCAGGCGCAGCGTCACCGATGGGGGCGCGGACGGCGCTGCGTTCGCTTCGGTTTGCTCGACCGGTTCCTCGATCATCTTCTCGCCTTTCATCTTATGCCAGCGTCGCTGTGGCGTTGACCAGCGAGATCTTTAACCAGTTCGCGAGAGTTTGATGATATGTTCCGCGCATCTTCAGCCCCACTGCGACTACGCCGTCGTCGTCCTGGAAGATGTCAGGCGACTCGCTGACCGTGCCGGCAAACTGGATCTTGAGCGTCTTGTTTGTGCCGCCGGAATAGTTGATCTCCAACTGGTGCTGGCTCTTGGCGCCGCCCACCATCGTGTCAATCAGCGCCTTGCTGGTCGCGTTCCACTCCAGCATTACGTCCAACGTGCCTTCCCAGGGCTTGGTGATGTAATCGGGTGACGTCAGGCTGCCGATGCAGTAGCGATTCTGGCGGTTGGCGTTGACGGTCAACGTCATGCTGCGCAGGTAGCACTTGGTCAACGCCGTGGCGCCCATAGTGCCGGCCCAGGTGTCCAGGAAGAGCGTCGCTACGTCGCCCGAGACGATGGGCGTCACGGTGCGCACTGCCAGGGCGCCGGCCAGCGTGGTGGCGTCGATGGTGGAGCCGATGAGCTCCTGGCTGAAGGTCAACTCCTTACCGACCTCCTGCTTGAGCGTGAACGTGTTGCCGATGCCGCCAATCAACCGATAGGCGCCCACGTTCGCCTCGCCGTGCACGAGCGACAGCAGGCGCAGCGTCGGCAGGGTCGAAATAGGCGCGGCATAGGCTCGGCTATAGCCGGGACCGGCGCCGGGCGTCGCCTGGCCAAAGAAGTTGTCCAGCCAGTAGGCAAGGTCTTCATAGCTGGCCCAGCCATCCACCGAGCCGCCGCCGCCGTTGCGCGTGACGACCGGTGTGTCGCCGCCGGTGAAGTTGAGCAGCATATCGCTCAAGATGTCGATGTTCTGGTCCGGCTTGATTTTGCACCCGGTGACACCGCGCAGCGCCACAGTCGGCGTTA
>DAISHS010000630.1:0-1891 GCA_036822415.1 Chloroflexota bacterium | reverse complement strand
CGCCTCCGGTCGAGGTCGCCCAGCGCCACGCCTCCGGGCGCGGCGTCTGGACATCGTAGGGCTGGGGCCAGACGCCGCGCCGGGAGAGGTCGTTGTGACCAACGGGCAGGATTCAGATCCTGCCCCATGACGGTTTAGCGCGCCGCGTTGCTGTTCATGTTGGCATTGCGGCTGGAATCAGAGGTCTGCGCAGGGTCACGCATGCCGCTCGTGTGACACCAGCCTGTCTTGTGCCCCAGGTTATTGGCGCCGGAGAGCTGCGCATACGCCTTTTCGACCACGCCATCCTCCGGATCGCTCAGGAACGGATCGGTGGCGATATTGCAGTAGTCGTAGCGGTACCAGACATCGGTGAACGAGGTGGTGTGGTAGTAGACCTTGGCCCGCGCCCAGCTCGGAATACCGGCCAGCCAGGTCGCCGCGCCGCTGTAGGTCAGATCATAGTTGCTGCCGCAGCCAGCGCCAAAGATTTGGCCGAGCAAGGCCAAATTGCCGGCCAGATTGGTGCCCTGGTATGGCGTGCCGACCGATTGAATCAGCCGCGGCCCCGTCGCATAGTCCAAACCGCTCCAGTAGTAGGTGTAGAGGTGCAGGGAGGCTGCGCCGCCCTGGCTGTGGGCCACGATGCCAAACGAGCTGTAGCCCGCGCCAAAGCTCTTGATCAAATTGGCAAACTGGTCGTGCGTGCGGTTCTGGTTGAGATCGGCAAAGAGCGACGCGTTGGTGAACTGCGCCAACGGCCAGGGGTTGCTGGACGAGCAGTAGCCGTGCACCAGCAGCAGGCGGCTTGCGTTGGGCGCTTCGGCCTGGGTCGGAGCGGCCGGCCGCGGCCCCATGCGCATCTCCTCGCTGATCTCAGTCACCGCGCTCCTGGCCGCATCGGGCAAGCTCTCCAGCTTCAGCGCCATCTGCTCACTTTGCGCCAGTACAATCGAGGTGTCCACATCGAGCACGCGCACGTTGCGCAGCTCGAACGCACGGCTGGCGCCGGCCATGGCCAGCCAGCGGCCGTCGAGGCTCAACGGCAGGCTGGCGCCGTCGGCGCTGACGATGCCGCCGATCCAGGCGACCGGCTGACCGGCGCTCCAGACCTCGGCGTAGGCGTTGACGCGCTGGCCGGCCGCGAGTCCGCTGACCGGCAGCGCCACGCGCAGGCGCACGCTGTCGGCCACGCTGGCTTCGGCGCCGCTGCCCAGGCTGACGTTGGCGGCCACGACCGGGAAGGCGTGCTCGCCCGTGCGCACGAACGCTGCGCCCTCTGGCGTGACGCCGGTCGCCGTGACCTGGGCCGTGTAATCGCCGGCCAGGGTGGGGACGAAGGAAGCGCCAAAGAGGCCGTCGCCCGCGGCGCCATCGGCATGGCGGCCGTCGTCGAACAGGCGCAGGGTGCGCACGGCGCCGTCGGGCAGACGCAGCGTGGCGCTGGCCTCAGTAATCGTGCCCGCCAACGCATCCGGCCTGGCGCCGTCGGCCGCGGCGCGCTGATCGAACAGCGTCGCCAGCAGGCCGATCTCGCGTCCGACGAGCAGGCGCTGCGTATTGACATAAGTGTAAAGGCGGTACGGCGATTGGCTGGACACCACCAGGAAACCTTGCACCGAGCCGTTGGCGGTGGGGGCGGGGGAGGAGACCTTGACCTTCCACAGGCCCGCGCGCGCGGCGTCGAAGGTGAAGGCCTGCGCGGGGTAGCTGACGCCGTCCAGGCCAAAGGCGGCTTCCTGGGCGCTGACGCCGGCGCTGACGCTGTCCCGCTGCCACTTGACAGAACTGGAATCGGGCAGCAGCACGGTGAGCTGCCAGTCACGCACGGCCGGGGCGAGGAGGAGCAGCTTGAGGCCGCTGGCGTCATCCACCGCGACGGTGCTGCGCCAGACGCCATCGGCGCCGAAGG
>DAISHS010000629.1:0-1895 GCA_036822415.1 Chloroflexota bacterium | reverse complement strand
AGGATGGCAGCATCCTGCACTACGCGCCGCTCGTCACCACGCCCACAGCCACGGCGGCGCCGACCACACCCACGGCCACGCCCCTGGCGACCCGCACGCCCACGGCCACTCTCACACCCAGCGCGACGCCCAGTCCGACCGTTACCCCGACGCGGACACCCACCGCCACGCCGACAACGACGCCCACGGCTACCTCCAGCTCAACGCCCGCGGCGACCGCCGTTCCGGCCACGGTCGTGGTGGGGGCGGTTGCGGCCTCAGCCGACGACACGCATGTCAAAACCACCACCGGCGTCAACTACGCGGCGGCCGCCAACGTGCGTCTCGGCGGGTACTATTTCGGTGGGCTGCGTTTCCCCGGCCTGGCGATTCCGCCCGGCGCCAGCATCATCAGCGCCACGCTCGAAGGCTTTGAGTTCTGGTACAACGGCCTGCCACGGCTGCATCTCTACGCCGAGGCCAGCGATGATGCCGCGCCCTTTGCCGACAGCCAGCCGCTGGCGTCACAGCGCCTGCGCACGTTGGCGCAGCGCACCTGGCAGCCCAGCAGCCTCACCCTCAACCAGTGGATTGCCGTGGACGGCCTGGCTGACGTGGTGCAGGAGGTGGTCAATCGGCCTGGCTGGACGGCCGGCCAGGCGCTGGCTCTCCTGATCGAAAGCGACGCCGCCAACCAAACCAACAACGCCTATCTCGATCTCTTTGCCTGGGATGAGCCATCCACGCCGGCCCTGCGCGCGCGGCTGAGCGTGGCCTTCGCGCCGGCCCCCGCGTGCATCCCCGTCACGCTCGGCGATTTGACCGCCGCGTCCGCGCAATGGGGCTGGACGAGCGCCATGCCGGGCTTTCTGGCGCAGTATGACCTGGACGCCGATCTGGACATTGACATCGCTGATCTGACCAGATTGGCGGATGCCTGGGCGCAGGCGCGCTGCCTGTGACGCCTGCGCAAAGTTGGCATCTCTACAAGAGATGCCAACTTTCTCACCAACCCCGCCCGTTTGACCGGAGGCGCGTCCGAACGCTATAATCTCAGCGCCCCCGTCAAACCATTCTTCAGTTTAGCCAAAGGACGGCATGTCCAACACCCTTCTGCAGCAGCTGCGCACGGCCGGGATCGAGCCGCGCAAGGCCCTGGGTCAGCATTTCCTGGTGGATGAAGCGCACCTGGCGCGTATCGCGGCGGCGGCCGCGCTGCGCCCAGAGGACACCGTGCTGGAGATTGGGCCAGGCCCTGGCCCCTTGACGCATCTGCTGGCCGCGCAGGCCGGACGGGTCGTTGCCGTCGAAACGGATGGCCGCCTGGTCGCTTTCCTGCAGCAGGCCTTTGTCGGGCAAGCGCACGTACAGATTGTGCAGCAGGACATCCTGCAGTTCGATCCCTGCGCCGCGGGATTGAGCGACTATAAGGTGGTGGCTAACGTGCCTTACTACATCACCTCCGCCATCCTGCGTCACCTGCTGGAAAACGCCTGCCCGCCGGCGCTCAGCGTGCTGACCGTGCAGCGCGAGGTCGCGCAGCGGGCCGCGGCCCATCCGCCTGACATGAGCCTGCTGGCGGTCAGTGTGCAGCTGTTTTGCGAGGTGGAACTGGTGGGCAAGATTCCGGCGGGCGCCTTCTATCCGCCGCCCCAGGTAGATTCGGCCATTCTACGCCTGCGTCGCCGCGCCACGCTGGCCGTGGCCTTGACCCCGTCGGAGGCGCCAGCCTTCTTTGCCGTCGTGCGCGCCGGCTTTGGCCAGAAGCGCAAGCAGCTGCACAACAGTCTGGCGGCCGGCCTGGGGCAGGCGCCAGGCGTCATCGCCGCCGCCTTGCGTCAGGCTGGCGTGGATGGCAAGCGCCGCGCCGAAACCCTCAGCCTGGCGGAATGGGGCGCGCTGACCCAGGCGTTGGC
>DAISHS010000628.1:0-1907 GCA_036822415.1 Chloroflexota bacterium | reverse complement strand
GACCGTCCTGCGCCGCCCGGCCACGTACACCCCCCCACGATCCTGGCGCACCTGGCTATTGGGCGCGCCCCTGGCCACGGCCGATGTTCCCCACCAGACCATTAGCAAGCGCGTCGGCCTTGCCATTTTCGCTTCCGACGCCCTGTCGTCCACGGCCTACGCCACCCAGGAAATCCTGGTCATTCTGGCGGCCGCTGGCACTGCCGCCTTCGGCTACGCTTTCCCTATTTCACTGGCGATCGTGGGACTGCTGGCGATCGTTACCCTTTCTTACGAACAGACCATCCACGCCTATCCTGGCGGCGGGGGCGCGTACATCGTCTCACGGGATAACCTGGGTGAGCTGCCGGCGCAGGTCGCCGGCGCCGCCTTACTGACAGACTATATTCTCACCGTCGCCGTGTCTGTTTCCTCCGGGGTGGCCCAGATCGTTTCCGCGTTCCCTGCGCTGTTCGAATTCCGGGCTTACCTGGCCGTTGCCCTGGTCATCTTTGTGATGATGATCAACCTGCGCGGCATCAAGGAATCAGGCTCTGCCTTTGCCATTCCTTCCTATTTCTTCCTGGCGATGATGGTTATCATGGTGGGCAGGGCGTTGTTTCGTCACCTGAGCGGCACGCTGGGCGCGGTGAGTGATCCACCGCCGCTGGAGATGCTGCATCAGGCGCAGGCCATGAGCCTCTTCTTGATTCTGCACGCCTTTTCCAGCGGCACCACTGCGCTCACCGGCGTGGAAGCAATTTCCAACGGCACCACATCCTTCAAAGAACCGCGCAGCCGTAATGCCGGCATCACCCTGCTCTGGATGTCGGGTATTCTGGGCACACTCTTCCTGGCCATCACTTTCCTTGCCGGTCAGATCGGCGCGGTTCCCTCCGAAGTCGAGACGGTCATTTCGCAGCTGGCCCGTACGGTGCATGGGGACGAGGGCATCCTCTACCTGGGCACGATTGCCGCCACCACCATCATCTTGATTATGGCTACCAATACCTCTTTTGCTGGTTTTCCCAACCTCGGCGCGCTCCTGGCAATTGACGGCTTCATCCCGCGCCAGCTCGCCTTTCGCGGCAGTCGCCTGGTCTTCACCAATGGCATCATCGTCCTGGCGGTCATTGCTTCCGCGTTGATTTTCATGTTCAACGCCAGCGTCACCGGCCTGATTCCCCTCTACGCCATTGGCGTTTTCCTCTCCTTCACCCTATCGCAGGCAGGCATGGCGCGGCGTTGGTTCAAAATTGGCCGCCTGGCGCCAGAACAAACCGTGCGCGAGCGCGGCTCGGTGTTGCGCGCGGATCCTCGCTGGAACGTGAAGATGATAGCCAACAGCTTCGGCGCCGTATGCACCGCGATTGTCATGCTGGTCTTCTGTGTCACCAAATTCAATGACGGCGCCTGGCTCGTGCTCATTCTCATTCCCGCGCTGGTCATCGTGTTTATGCGCATCAGTCATCACTACCGGGACCTGGCCCGGCGGCTTTCGCTCGATCGCTATGCCGAAGAACCGGCCCCGCGCCGCCATCGCGTGATCCTGCCGGTGAGCAGTGTTCACCGCGGCACCCTCAACGCGCTCCGCTACGCCCGCATGCTCTCCAACGATATCACGGCGGTGCACGTTTCCGTTGACCCGGAAGCGGTCGAAAAGATCAAACAAAAGTGGGACATATGGGGCGGCGGCGTACGTTTACAGATCATTGACTCCCCTTTTCGGCTGCTCATCGAACCGATGATGGATTATATCGCCAGTGTGGCAGCCTTGCGCCAACCCAACGAAACCATTACCGTGGTTGTCCCTCAGTTCATCCCGCGGCACCGCTGGCAAAATCTGCTTCACACCCAGACGGCGTGGTTCCTGCGGCTGGCGTTTCTTTCGCAACCGGGCATTGTCATTACCGATGTGCCCTATCAGT
>DAISHS010000627.1:0-1911 GCA_036822415.1 Chloroflexota bacterium | reverse complement strand
CGCGCCTTCGAGCCATACTACAGCACCAAGACGGAAGCGGAGCACGGGCGCGGGCGCGGCCTGTTCACCTGTCGCCAGTTCATCCAAAAGCATGGGGGCACGGTTGGCCTGACGTCGGAGGTTGGCGTCGGCACGACCTGCATCATCAAACTGCCGGCGTCAAGCTAAAGTATTTTGGGAGGCAAATGATCATGGCCGATGCGCATGTCTTGATCCTGGAAGATGACCCGGGGTGGCAAGAGGATATAGAAGAAATTTTGCAGCCGATGGCTGCTTCCATTCATGTCGCCGCCACGCTGGCCGAAGCCGAGGCCCTTCTCAAGAGCCATTACTTCAACGTGGCGATCGTGGATTGGAGCCTGGCGATGGGAGATGCGAGAGATGACCAGGGCGCGCACTTCATGCAGATGCTGCGCAGCTATGACCTCACCGCCACCGTGCGGCTGATCGTGCTGACGGCCTATCCCAGCCTCGATCGTATCCGCGCCGGCTTCAAGGAGTTCAATGTGGTTGATTTCCTGGCCAAGGCCTCGTTCGATGCCGATGCGCTGGTGCAGACGGTGCGGGAAGCCCTGGCTAAAAATCACCTGGATCACGCCGTCGCCATCGAGATCGAAGGGGATGGCAGCGATCTGCCGCGCCTGTGGGAACGCTTCGCCTGGGCGCGCCGTGAGCCGGCCCCGATCCTGGGCGCCGAGCTGTACGACCTGCTGCGCCGTGTGCTGCCGGGCGCGACGCGCCTTTCCATTCAGGAAATGCAGGCAGGGCAAAGCGGCGCGGGGGTTTTACGGGTGCAGCCCTATTTCGACCATCAGACCGCTGTCCCGGTGGTCGTCAAGTTTGGCAAAAAAGAGAAGATTGGCCAGGAGTACGACAATTTTCAGAAGCACATCGAGCATTTCATCGGCCCCCACGCGGGCATCCATCTGACCTGCGAGATGGGGCGATTGCTGGGAGTGATCTGTTATCAGTTCGTGGGCGCCGAATTGACCGAAATCAACGATTTTGCACGCTTTTTCCGCCGTCATGCGGCCGAGCCAATCCGGCGGGTGCTCGACAACCTGTTCTCGGTGGCCTGCGCGCGCTGGTATGCCAACCTGGAAATGCCGCGCCAACGTCGCGACCTGGTGGAGATGTATCGGGAAGGGCTGCACATGGAATGGGACGAGATGTGGCAGGGAATGAAGCAGCTGGGGGTTGACCCGGAAAGCGAGCATCTCAGTTTCCCCGGCATTGCGGGTACGCTGCCCAACCCCAAGCGCTGGTTGGCCGACCGTGGCAACCGCCTGTACTTCCCGGTGGTGCGCACGGTGACGCATGGCGACCTGAATGAACACAACATCCTGGTGACGGAGGATGAACGCACCTGGCTGATTGACTTCTATCGCACAGGCTGGAGCCACATCCTGCGCGACGCCGTGGTCCTGGAAACGGCCATCAAATTCAACCTGGCTGAAAACGGCGACCTGGGGGTCTTTCACGATCTGGACGAGATTTTGTACAGGCAGACGCGGCTCAATCACCTCAGGGTGCCGACAGGCCACGCTCAGGCCAAGGTCTTGACGGTGCTCGGTTATCTACGTCAGCTGGCGGCCAACCTCAACGGCGTCAACCACAGCCTGGCCGAGTACAACGCCAGTCTGCTGCTCGCCACTCTCAACCTGCTGCGTTTCGACTTCCTGCGCGACCAGCATGAGAAGGCGCTCTTATCGGCCGCGCGGTTGTGTCAGTGGCTGGATGAAAAAGTGTGAAGGGCAAGACCGTCCTGACATGCGGAGTCTGCTCCGCGCCTTCGGTCAAGCCGCCTTGCGCTGCGGCGCCTCGCGCGGTACGCGCTTCAAGACCTTCAGGTCAGCAGGCGCGAGATCTTCCGTCGCCGGCGCGGAGGGAGACGCCGGCTGCGCCGCGGGG
>DAISHS010000626.1:0-1917 GCA_036822415.1 Chloroflexota bacterium | reverse complement strand
CAGCTGCTTGGAGACATCGTCGAAGCTCGCCATTTTCTGACTGCCCACGATGACCAGGCGCTGCTCTTTGAACGGGTGCAGCCAGGAAACGAAAATGTGGGCGCGCACGCCGTTGTCGAAAAGCAGGTTGGTGACGGTGACATCGGCGATATTGGGCTGAACATAACTGCCGCCGCAGGCCACAACCTGGAAGGGAAGATTGCCCACCAGGCGCAGAATGACCGCTACGTCGTGCGGGGCAAAGCTCCAAAGGATGTTTTCTTCGCGACGCACCTTGCCCAGGCTCAGGCGGTTGGAGTAGAGATAGCGCACTTTGCCCAGGGCGCCGCTGCGCACCAATTCCTGCAGGCGTACGATGGCCGGGTGATATTCCAGCACATGGCCCACCATCAGGATGCGGCCCTGGCCCGCGGCCAGCTGTACCAGGTCGGCCCCTTGACGGTAGGTGAGCGCCAGGGGTTTTTCGACAAAGACATCCTTGCCGGCCAACATCGCCTGGCGCGCCAGGTCGTAGTGGGTTTCGGCCGGCGTGGCAATGACCACCGCGCGTGCATCGGCCTGCCATACCGCCTGCACGTCGGTCACGATCGGCGTGTCAGGCGCCAATTGCCTGGCCGTAGCCACTCCGGCCGCGGTGGCATCACACACCAGAGAGAGCGCGCCGAGTTGTTGGAAATTGCGCACCAGGTTTTTGCCCCAGTAGCCGCAGCCGATTACAGCAACTGTCATGAACTCGTTTCCTCCCACACAAAAAACCTCAGGCCGTCGCGATTTGACTGGCCCACGCCCGCTGCGCCTGGTACCAGGTCACCAGCTGCGCAAAGCCTGCTTCCAGGGTTGTCTGCGGCTGCCAGTTGAGCAGCTGCCGGGCCTGACGGATGTCGGCCCAGGTGGCGGGCACATCGGCGACATGCGCCGGGCGAAAGATCAGCTGCGCTGGCCGCTGCACCAGGCGTTCCACCAGCCGAATGACATCCAGCAGGATGACCGGGGCATCGGAGCCGAGATTGATGACGCGGTAGTGCAGCGGACGCAGCGCGGCCACGGTGCCGCGTGCAATGTCATCTACATAAGTGAAGTCACGCGACTGCTGCCCGTCGCCAAAAATCGTCACCGGGCGGCCTTCGCTGATCCACTGCACGAAGCGGAAAGGCGCCATATCGGGCCGGCCAGCCGGCCCATAGGCGGTGAAATAGCGCAGGATCGAAATGTCCAACCCATGCAGGTGATGATAGGCATAGCACAGCGCCTCAGCCGCCTTCTTGGAAGCGGCGTAGGGCGAAAGCGGCTGATCGGTTGACTGGTCTTCGCGGTAGGGCAGGGCGTTGAAGCGGCCGTAGAGGCTGGAAGAGGAGGCCAACACGAACTTGGGAATGTCAAACTCCCGGCACAAATCCAGCAGGTTGAGCGCGCCGGTGACGTTACTCTCGACATAGGTCCAGGGATTTTCCACCGACGGTCGAACGCCGGCGCGGGCAGCCAGGTTGATGATCGCAGAGCAGGCGCGGGCCTCATGGTTCTGTTGGCCGCGCGCGGTCAAGAGGTCGCGCAAGGCCTGGCGGTTGCCAATGTCGAGCTGATGAAATTCAAAGCCTGGCTGGCCGCTGAGCTGCGCCAGGCGCCATTGTTTGAGACGTTGGTCGTAGGCGTCGTTGAGGTTGTCAATGCCCAGCACCGCCTGGCCGGCCGCCAGCAGGTGTTGACTGACGCGCGCGCCGATAAAACCGGCGCAGCCCGTCACCATGATCGGGGCGGGCGTAGAAGAAAAATCCTGAGAAGTAAGCAGCTCCGTAGGCGTCCCCTTTAAGCGATTGTGGCGCTAGTGTAGCATAGGTCATGGAAACGGACAAGCGCCCACGGGCCAGGGGGTGCATTTCAAACTGGGGGCAGATCGGGCGACTGCAAGTCGCTGCAACG
>DAISHS010000625.1:0-1920 GCA_036822415.1 Chloroflexota bacterium | reverse complement strand
CGAGCAGCGCCTCGACCTGCGGATTGAGCGTCATCGGTATCTCTCCCTTACCCGTACTGGGCGACGATTTCGGCCACGGCCGCAGCCACGTCGCCGCGACGATAGCCGAGCAGCGCGGTTTCGCCAGCGTCGGGTTCATCCGACATTCCCCAAGTGGCCTGCCGCTTGACTTCAAGATCGCCTGATTTTGCTCGCTGGGCAAGCGTTTTTCGCCCCGAGCGGTGTCTGTCGTCGCGCAAACGGCCGAAGTCGGGTGGATCAAGCCTCGAACCCGCAGCATTCTGGCCCGGCAGAGCCGCTTTTCCGCGCGGCAGACGGACCTGTCCTGCCGCTTTCGTTCAGCTTGGGCATGGATCGTGGTCATGCGCATGACGGAGGCGTTCGAAGACGGCGGATGGCGGCAAGGACGGCCCGCACCATCGGGCCGGTGACGGCGACCTCGGCCAACTGGAAGGTAATGGCGCGGGCGTGGCGGACGACGCGGGCGCCGATCTTGATCAGCTTGAGTTGCAGGCTGGTCAACGACCAGTCCGCCATGGCCTCGGGCAGTTCGATGCAGCGCAGGAAGGTTGCCAGGTTGTAGGCCAGCGCGTGCAGTTGCAGCCGCACCTCGTTGTGCCGGAACTTCCGGCATGACAGCCGCGTCCAGCGAAAGGCATATTTGCCTTCCTTGATGTGCTGCTCTGCGGTGCCGCGCTGGTTGTAGAACCTCACCACCCAGTCTGGCTCCATCGGCAGGTTGGTGACGATGAAGCCGACTTTGGGGAACAGCTCGCCCGGATGCCATTCGATCTTGGCGATGACGCGGCGCGGCTTGTCCCAGGACGCCGCCTGATACTCGAAGTCCTCGAAGAACCGTTTGACCTTGGTCAGCGAAGGCCGTCCCACGGGCCGTGTCAGCCGATGCGCGATCTTCTCGCGCAAGACGGCGTTGGCGGGCAGACGGATGGCGTAGAAGAACCTGGCTTCTTCCAGCCGCATATAGATCGCGGGGATCGCGTAGGCAGCGTCGGCCCGGAAGAAGCGTCCACCAAGGTCGCGGCCAGCATATCGGGCAATGACGGGATCAAGGACATCCCGCCAGCCATCGGCGCTGTGGACATTGCCGTTACGCAGGGCGCAGCGCTCCAGCATGCCAAACTGGTTGAACAAGAAGATGGGGTGATAGCAGGTGCAGTCGAAATGCCCGTTCCAGGCAGCACCTTCCTGATCGCCGTGGGTGGGGCTGACCGAGCTGTCCATGTCCAGCACGATGTATTTCAACCCGTTGCGGTCATGAAACCGGTCGATCCATTGGCCGTTCAGATCGGCCAGCGCCGCCCGGTTCGCGGCCAGAGCCAGCGTCTCGGTCTCGAACCGTCCCATCTGCGATGCCGAAGCAGCTTGCGCCTCGACGGCCCTGCCGCCAACGACCTGACGCATCACGGGATCGAGGGCCAAGCGGTCGGCATCGTTCACATCCTCGTATCCGGCCAGTCGTCCGAACACCGATTGCCGGAACAATCCGTCAAGCCGATGGAGCGTGTTCTTCCCGGTGCGGCTGTCTCGCAGCGCCTCCGACGCCAGATTGGACAGGCCGAGCACGTCATCAAGCTCGCGCATCACCAGCAGGCCACCGTCTGAACTGATCTGCGCACCACGGAACTCCAGACGCACACGGCGGTCGAAATCAACCCGATCTCCCCGCGCCAAGCCCGCACCCTCCAGGTGATCCATGAAACGCGCCCCTCGCAGCCGTCAACGCCATGATTTATATGCGAAATATCACGATTACGACAGCGAAATCAGCGACTTACTTGGAGAATGTGGGCTTACATCTGTCATCGAGGCAGGCTGCGGCCTGCACCACCATCGCGGCGGAACTGGCCCACGCTCCGGCCCACGCCGAGCACGAGCACGGCCTGCCCCCCGCGCAGCAAG
>DAISHS010000624.1:0-1923 GCA_036822415.1 Chloroflexota bacterium | reverse complement strand
CGGCCAATGAATAGGTCTTCCCGTCCAATGCGGGGCACGCGCCCTGGTCGTAATATACGGTGTGCCCATTGCCAATGATGGTCGTGATGCTGTCGCCTGAGAGGTTCGGGATCGTCAGGCAGGTGACATAGGAATCGGCCGTCACGCTCCAGCGGCTCGTGGCGTCGAGGGTCAGATTGACCGCTTTGGCCGTGCGGGCCGTGTTGATGGCGCCGGTCAGGCTGGAGCCGTTCTGCAACGTGACGGTGATCGAGCTGATCTTGTCAGCAGTCATGTTCCCTGCCAGCGTCTGCCCGTCCGCGGTCAGGATCACCGTCCCGCCATTGGCGCCGCTTGCGCCCCAACGGCTGTTGGCGCTGGCGTCAACCAGAACACCAGAAGCGGCCGTGACCTTCACGCTCTGCAACGTGATGACGCCGGTGGCGTTGTTGACGTAGAACAAGGGGCCGGTGGCGGAGGTGTACGCCAGCGAACCGCCGGTCATGCTAAAGGCGCCCTGCGAGCCTTCAGCGTCGCCCGAAAAGCTCTGATAAATCATCACGCCCCATTTGTCGGCCACGCTCGACGACAACGCCACGTTGTTCAGAACGATCGAGTTCGCGCCTTCGATCACAGCGGCTTCAGCCCCGGTGGCGGTCAGCTGTGCATCCGCAACGCTGATCTTGCCGGTCGAATAGATAGCCGGCGAGTCGGCCCCTTTGGCCAGCACCGCGCCGCCGGTGACAGTGATGACGCCGCCGCCGCGGTCGGTGGCGATGACGCCGGAATGAGGCCCGGCGGTTGTCATGTCCACATTGGTAAGCGTCATCACGCCCCCGTTCGTCGCCATGACGCCATGTCCACCATCGGCCGTGGCGTTGATGGTAACGTCCGTCAGGGTGACGGCGGTGTCGGCGCCCTGGGCAAAGACGCCATTCGCGCCCGTGCCGCTGGTGTTGATGACACCGCCCGTGATTGTCACCTTGCTGCCGCCGGAGACCAGCACACCGGCGTTCAGGCCGTAAAAGCTGCTGTTGTCGGCCGACGAAGTGTTGCCGCTGGTGGCGACGGTTGGGTTGGTCAGGGTCAGGCTGGCGCCGTTGATGACGTACACGCCTGATTCGTCTTCGTTGGCAGCGGTGTAGGTTTGATTTTCTTGCGTTGCGGTCCCGCCGTCCAGCGTGTACGCGCCGGTCGCCGAGGCCAGCCCAGCGGCGGCATTGGTCGAACCGCCGCCGCCGGGGGGCGCACCGGCTGCGCCGTTGGCGGGCGGTGCGGGGGGCGCCGATGCGTCGGTGATGACGGCCTGCGCGGTTGGGGTGGTTGTGGCCTGGGCTACGGCCGCCGTTGCCACGATGGCCGTGGGCGCCGTCGAAGAGGTCGTCGTACTGGTTGGAGCACACGCCCCGAGCATGATAGCCGCAATGATCGGTAAACAAATCTGGATCACGGTCTTTTTCATGTTTCTCTCCCTGTTGCTCTCTTCTGGTTTGGTCGGCATGATGTTTCTCATGCACAGATACATCCTGCGGCCTCTTGCTGTGGGAGCGTGAAGAAAAGACTGTGAAATACCTGAGAAGCGCGGGCCGTCAGGGCGCACGGCTCGCAGCCAGCGTCGTACGCCTGCAAAAATGAGGCGCAGCCGCTCATCGTGTCCTCCAGGCTGCAAGCCTGTTCCTGAAGCAAATACGCCAGTCAAAAACAGAGAACGCAGCTAATACATCAAAACGATCCGATAGTTTACTCATTGATCTGTTTGTGATGCATATGATTTACGTCATAGTCATCAAAGCCAACAGGTGTTATGCTGGGGACAAGTTTGTGAAATGCGGAGCAAGCGCGTGGCCGACATGCTGACAACCAAGCAAGTGCAAGAGATCCTGCACGTGGATCGCACGACGATCTACCGTTTTGTCGAGAGCGGGCAGCTGCCCGCGGTGCGGG
>DAISHS010000623.1:0-1926 GCA_036822415.1 Chloroflexota bacterium | reverse complement strand
GACCGCCGAGGGTGGCGGCGAGTACCGGCAGGACGGAGAAGAGGATGAACTCGCGGTGACTGCAGGCGCGGAAGTGACTGCCCATCCGCGGCTACCTGCCCCATGCTCAGGGCGCGCTCCGTCGGGCTGCGCAGGTGCGGCGTCAGGCGGCGGTAGCCATCCAGGATTGATCAAGGTCACGCGTACTCATAGATCGGCGCCATGCGCACCGGCGGCGCAGCGCTGCGCAGCAGCGCCTCGATCTGGCGCACCGTAGCAGGCGTCAACAGCACATCTCCACACACCGAGCAGACTTCGGCAGGCACGTTGTCGATCACGATCGTTTGTCCTCTAAACTGTACGGTATGCACGATCGGCCTCGGTTCGTAGGTTCCCGGACATCCTTCGATGCTGCACTTCATTCTCTCGCTCTCCTTTGCCTCGGTGTCATCCATTTCGGCGGTTTTGGCTCATAGACTGTGATCACGATGAGGACTGGTTGTGCGGTGGTGCAGACAACATGCAGCGGGCGACCGTTGCTCGTTCGCCCAGCGAGCAAACAACAGGCTCCTCGCTGATGTTGCGGGTAGTTCTCAAGAAGTTCGCTCGTCCCGATCGCCTCTTCGAGCTGGTCGAGGGTGATGTCCTCTGCTGCCATCTCCTGATGCGCATGTTGGGTGATGCGCAGGTTTTCTGAACGCGCCTGATCACGGATGCGCTGCAAAGCAGCGATGAGGTTTTCTGGATCAATGTCCGTCATCATTTTACCTCAGGCGTTGTTACCTGGCAAAGGGGAGGACTGGCAGTGCTACCACCGCGCGACGGTCAGCTCTGGCCATGGGGAGCGTTGCCAGCCCTGCGCGGGCAGTGGGTCAGCGCTGGAGCACAACCACCGTCTCCCAGTCGGTGCGGCCGACGGCGGGGAGGGCGTCCAGCAGGGCGCGGTCGACGCGCTGAAGGCGCTGCTGCCAGGCGGCCCAGGCGCGGGGCGTAGGCTGAGGAGACCAGCGCCTTGTAGCGGCGCTCGACCAACTGGGCAGGCGTTGCATCTGACATTAGGTGGATGTAAAGATTTCGTGCAATGCTGCACGTGCTTCCGCCAGGATCCTTCGTGAGATCCACAAAGAGGAGGATGCCAGTTGCGCCAAGGCTTGCTCTGCTGCTGGACGCTCCAAGTGGCCGATTGCGGCTGCCCATAGCACGATGCCCAAGGATCCGTGCACTTCGATGCCGAGTTCCTCGGCAAACAGCCGCGCGGCGGCATCATCGGTCAAGAGCCAATCGGCAGTAATCTGGCGAGCCAACGCGATCGCCTCGGCCTCTCCGGCGTCCACCAGGCCGGCTTATTGCCATGCCGCAGCCTCTGCCGCATAAACCGGCGCCAGGACATCGAGTGTAATCCATTCAGGCAGCGACCAATCTGTCCTGTGATAGGCCATCTCTGCCATCACCTGCGGCGGCGCATGGAGATCGCCAACAAGCCGAAGTAAATCCAGAGCCGCCGCTTCAGTGAGGTGCAACAGCGGTCCTGTGTCGGTTACGGCACGAATCATGGCGCGCTGGCTTTCTGGGCTTGCTGCTTACGGTGCTGCTGGAGGGCCCAAGCAATGTCGGCCCGCTGGAACTGCTCCGCCAATGCAAACCGGTTGCGGCGCATGAATTCCCACAATGCTGTATGGATGATCTCGGTTTCGTCCACAAACCAGCCACTCTCCACCAGCGCGCCGATTTCCGTTGTGAGACGTTCAGGTAAATCAATAACAATCGTCGTCATGGTGCAATGCTCCTGGTCATGCTGGCCGAGGATATCAGGCAAGCTATCGCCATCAACGTTCACAGGCCGTTTGATCCATGTCATTACCTCTTGGCGCTGCGGAACCGTTCGGTGTCCAGTTCTGATCTGTTGCTCTTCTGACCAGTATCACACGAATCTCATACCGTGATTCA
>DAISHS010000622.1:0-1929 GCA_036822415.1 Chloroflexota bacterium | reverse complement strand
CGCCGATCAACCGTGCATCCACCTGCCCGACCGCTTCAACCGCGCCGCCATGCAGCTGCACAACGCGTTCGACCTGGTCAAGGCCGTGCGCGAGGCCAGCGTCGGCTCGGCCCTGCCTTTGATGTCGCTGCACCTGAGCGCGCCGCGCGCAGACCTGGCGCCTCTCCTGGCCACGCGCCTGGTGGCCGAGGGCGTGCCGCTGGTTGCGGTGCTTGCGGGCGATCTGAGCAACTACGCCGCGCGGCTCTTTGCCCGCGGCGCGTATGAAGCCCTGCTCAGCGGACAGTCGCTGGCCGCGGCCTGCGCCGAGGGCCGTCGCGCCTTCCGCCAGATGGGCATCAGCCCGCAGGCCTGGGCCGCGCCGCTGCTTGTGGCCAGCGCAGCCTCGCCGCTGACGCCGGTCTTTGCCAACCCCACCCTGGCGCGGCAGCTCGCCGACCTCGATCTCCAGTACCGGCAGTCCAACAGCATCTTCTGCGACCGTTTTCAGCTGTGGGACAGCGCCACTGCCGCCTTCCTGGGGCGCGGCAGTCCGCGCACCGTGCTGGCGGTCGAAGTCACCGAACCGGATCAAGGCGTGGTCGCGCCCCGCTTCGGCAAGACGCGTTTCCTGGAAGAGCTGGCGCGCTACGCCGTGCAGGACAATTATGTGCCGATCGTTTATTCGCTGCCGCCCGGCGCTGACGTCCCCAAGACGCTGTTCGACCTGGCGCTCAAACTGGTTGGTAAGATTATCGAAGTGCGCGCCTGGTTCGATCTGCCTCGCCTGGAGCTGCCGCGCGACAGCGAAGTCGTCAAGCTCAACATGCTGCACCGGGGTCAGGCCCTGCCGACTGCCGCCTCCTCGCCTCAAACCGCGCTGATTCGCCAATTGATCCTCAAGGCGTTGACCAGCAGCGACCTCGATACGTTGATTTACGACTATTTTCATGATGTCTACGACCAGTTGACGGCGCAGCCCGGCGCAGACCGCGTGCAGCTGCTCATCGAATACTGCGACAAGCGCCTCAAGTTTGCCCAGCTTTTCGACCAAATCGAAGCGATCAACCCGGCCCAGTTTGCCCAATTCAAACCTGCGCTTGGCGCCGTTGCCACGACCGCCAGCGTTGGCCTGCATCCTTCCATCCAGGAGCAGTTCATGCTCAACGCCCCGGCCTACAACGCGCCCGCGCTGGTCGCCACGGCCTTGCGCCTCGATCTGGCCGCGCTGGCCGCGGCCGCACGTCTGGCCGGCGACAGCCCCCGGCGGCGCGTCCTCCTCCTGCTCGATGATCTGCACCGCTATGATGAGCCGGTTGTGCGTGAGCTGCTCAACACCGTCATCAACGGCCGCGGGCTGGGGCTGGCCGAAGATCCTGAACCGCTGCCGGTCGTGCTGACTTTTTCGAAGGCCGGGATTGCCAATGAGGCCACGGATGGCGCTGTGCGCAGCTTCCTGGGCCGTGTCTTTGTCCTGCGCCAGGAACTGAAGTCGTTTACCGACATCGAAGCCCGGCTGGCCTACAGTCAATTCCTGTTCTGGCGCAGCCTTGATCCCGACCCTGACCGCCTGCCGTTGGTCGTCAGTCATGAGGCCGACCCCGACGCGGTCAAAACCTTCTTCGAGCGCCTGCGCAGCACGGTGGGCGACGCGCCCTCGCGCCTGTTCAACAACGATCCATTTTTGCAGGCCATCGAAGAGGCGCGTGCACAGCAGATTTTAGAAGAGGTGCAGGATGACGCCTTGCTGGGGCGGATTTAGGAGAAACAGCCGATGAGCGCCGCGCCTACCTCGCTCGATACGATTCGCGCCCGACGCCTGGGCGACATCGGCGATGACGCCTTGCTCTGGCTGGCCCTGCCGCCGGCCTGGACCGCGCCGCTGGCGGCCGCCTGCGACTTTCCGGCCGGCAGCCAGCCCGCGCGCGCCTTCTTCGAGAGCGCCGTGCG
>DAISHS010000621.1:0-1932 GCA_036822415.1 Chloroflexota bacterium | reverse complement strand
GGGCGGGAGCGCGGCCAGCGCGGCCAGCGCGGCGCGGGCGGAGGCGACCGCCGCAGCCGACGGCGCAAACCGGCCGCTCCGGCTCTGCTGCCGGCTCATGTTGCTGTAGAGCGCCGCCCGTTGGTGCGGCGTCCCATGCTGCTCGATCAAGGGCTGCACGCGCTCGATCTGCCGCGCCATGTCGGCCGGCCGGTTCCACCAGTACAACAGGATCAGGTGCTCGATCTGCACCTGGCACCACTCCTCCCACCAGGCCGCCTCGCCGGTTTCCTCCGGCGCACCGAGCAGCGCCTCGGCCGCGGCATACTGGGCGGCGACGCGCTCGTAATCGGCGCATTCGTTTTCCAGGGTCTTGCCGATCTTGCGGCACAGCCGCGCCTGGGTGATCCGATCGGGTTCTGGCGCGGCCGATTGCGCGACCGTGTACGCCTCACGCGCGGCGCCATGCTGCGCCAGCAGCTCGTCTAGGTCACCCAGCGCCTCGTGCAGGCGCACCGTCAGCTCGGACTGTGGCGCGTCCGCGGGCAGGGCAGCTAGCAGGCCGATGGCCCGCATCAGCGCGGCCCGCGCTTCATCGTGCGCGTAGATGCCCCGTGCGTGCGCGGCCGCCCGCTCATAGGCAGCGATCGCCAGCGCAGGCTTGCCAGCCGCCTCCCAGTGTCCGGCGAGCACGCCTGCGACCTGTTCGAGGTCGGCGGTGTGGATCTGCGCCAACGCCCCCGCCACCCGGCCGTGCAGCCAGCGCCGCCGGGTCTGGCTCAGCCCGGCGTAGGCCGCCTCGCGCAGCTTGTCGTGGCTGAAATCGTAGGCGTCCGCGCCCTGTTCCCGGATGAGGCGTCGCCGCCAGCACTCATCCAGCGCCGCGACCAGGGCTTCCTCGCCCAGGTCGCTGGCGGCCGCCAGCACGCCGAAGGTGAACGCCCGGCCCACTACCGCGGCCAGATCGAGCACGCCGCGCGCCGCGGGCGAAAGCTGGGCCAGCCGCGCGTCCAGCACGCGGCGCACTTTGTCGGGCAGGGCCGCGGGCGCGGCCAGCATCGCCGCGGCGTGGGGCGTCGGCTCATGCGGGGCCGCTGTCAGGCCCGCGCGCACCATCTCCACCACGAACAGCGGGTGACCCTCCGTGCCCTGATAAAGCCGCGGCCCCAGCGCCGGGTCGAGCGGCCGGCCCGCCACCCGCTCCGCCAGCGCCAGGGTGGCGTCCTGGCTCAGCGGGCCTAGTTCGATCTCGATCAGTTGGTCGCTGCGGGCCAGTTCGGCCCGCCACGCGGCCAGGGCGGCATCCGCGTCGCTCTCCCCGCTGCGCAGCGTGGCCGCCACCAGTAGTTGCGGCGGCCTGGGCAGATCCAGCCGCGCCGTCAACAGGTAGTGCAGCCAGTCCAGCGTATCGCGGTCGCACCACTGCAGGTCGTCCAGGAAAAGCAGGATGGCCGGGTGTCCCGTGAGCAGGGCATGGGCCAGCGCCTCGAACAGACGCAGCCGCTGCCACTTCTCGGTCAGCGGCGCCGGCGCCGGCAGGTTAGGGTGCTCGACGAGGATTTCAGGCAGCAGGCGGGACAGCTCGCGCAGCCAGGGATCGGCCAGGGGCGGCCGCGGCTGGCCGCGCAGCCAGGCGACCAGCGGCGCGTAGGCCAGTTCGCCGCCGGCCGCGTAGCAGGCGGCGGTCAGCGCAGGGATGCCCTGCCGGCCCACCCACGCGGCCAGCGCCTCGGCCAGCCGCGTCTTGCCGATGCCGGCCTCGCCGGTGATCAAGGCCAGCCGCGGGCGGGCGATCGCGGCGCGCCAGGTTTGCAGCAGCTGTCGCCACTCAGGCTCGCGCCCCACCAGCGGGATGGCAGCTTCGGCTGCGGCCTGCACCGCGGGCTGCGGGCCGACCTTCAGCAGCCGCTCGTAGAGGGTGCGCGTCTCCGGGCCAGGCTCCACGTCCAGTTC
>DAISHS010000620.1:0-1935 GCA_036822415.1 Chloroflexota bacterium | reverse complement strand
CGCCTGCCAGGCGGGCAACAACTACTGCGGCACCGGCGCCAGTGATGTGCGCTGGCAGCAGCTGACGGTGCAGCGCGCCAGCGGCGGCGCCACCGTTCGTACCGGGCGGGTCGCCTACGATGCCTTCGATCGTCCGCGGTTCATCGAAAGCCAGCTCGCCGGGGGTGTGTTCTCGGTGGTCCGCCGGGTTTACGACGCGAAAGGCCGCCTGCAGCAGGAACACCTGCCGACGACGGTCTACCCGGCCGGCTACTGCAGCTTCGGTTACGACCTGCTCGGGCGGGTCACTGTCGATGCGCTCTACGATGGCTCGGCCATGCTCGACCGCCAGAGCCTCTTCAGCCACGCCGGGCGCCGGGTGACGACGACCGATCCCCTGCAGCACAGCACGGAGCGCTACCATGACGTGCTCGGCCAGTTGCGCCGTGTGGTCGAGCCCTCACCCGGGCGGACCGTGAACTACGGCTACGATCCGCTCGGCAATCTGACCACGGTCCGACGTCCCCCCGTCTTCAGTAGCACTTGGCATTAGAGCCGTCCGGCAATTGTAACGGCCTTGCGGCCAACTGCTGGGCATAGGCGGCGGGGGTCAGCCCGCCGAGTGATTTCTTCGGTCGTTCCTCGTTGTATTCCCGGCGCCAGGCTTCGATGACGGCGCGGGCATGCGCCAGGCTGGTGAACCAGTTTTCGTTCAGACACTCGTCCCGTAGCCGGCCGTTGAACGATTCCACGTAGGCATTCTGGTTCGGCTTGCCGGGCTCGATGAGCTTCAGGGCGATGCCCTGGCGATGCGCCCAGGTCAGCATGGCTCGCCCGGTGAACTCAGGGCCATTGTCCGAGCGGATCATCAGCGGTCGGCCCCGCTGGGCGCAGACCGCATCGAGGATCCGGGTGAGGTGATCGCCGCCGATCGTGTGCTCGGGAACAACAGCAATCGCCTCGTGGGTGGCGTCGTCGACGATAGTCAGGCACTTCAGCGTGCGTCCCGATGCGATCCGGTCAAAGACGAAGTCCATCGACCAGATCTGGTTGGCGGTACCAGGGCGGATCAGCGGCTGGCGCTCCGCCACCGGGATCTTCTTGCGCCGCCGGCGGCGGATATGCAGCTTCTCCAGGCGATACAACCGCTCCACCCGCTTGTAGTTGACGAGCTCGCCCCTCTGACGCAGCTTCAGGTAGATCATGCCGACACCGTAGCGGCGGTGCCGCTGGGCCAGCGCCACGATCCGCCCGCGCAGCGCGGGGTCGCGATCCGGCCGCGGTTGATAGCGCAGGGCGCTGGCGCTCATACCTACCACCCGCAGGCCGCGCCGCTCCGACAGTCCCTTCGTCTGCATCCACCGCACCAGCTCGCGACGGGCTGGGGCGGCTACCATTTTTTTCGCAGCGCCTCACGCGTCACCTCCCGTTCCAGCATGGCATCAGCCAGGAGCTTCTTCAGGCGGGTGTTCTCGGCCTCCAGCGCCTTCAGCCGCTTGGCGTCTGAGACGTCCATCCCGCCAAACTTGCTGCGCCAGACGTAGTAGCTGCCCTCCGAGAACCCGTGCTTGCGGCACAGCTCCTTGATCGGCACCCCCTTATCGGCCTCGCGCAGAAACCCGATGATCTGCTCGTCCGTGTATCGCTTCTTCACGTCCAACCTCCTCGCGCCGGGGTTAGACTCTAAAGCCTTCTGCTACTCAAAAGCGGGGGGACGTCGTCCCTGCGCTGGCGGCTGGTTCTGCTAGCGATGGCGCTGACCCTGATGGCGACGCTGAGTGCTGTTGCCATGGCTTGGTGGATGATGGGAGGACATCTTCTTCAGCGCGAAGAGCAAGTGCTGACCCACCACGCAAATGACGCTGCCACGCGACTGGACGATCTCGTGGCGGAGAGCCGAATTGTCAACGCCGGAGTAATTCTGACCCGCCTTCCGGGCTAAACGCCGAAGTAAAA
>DAISHS010000619.1:0-1944 GCA_036822415.1 Chloroflexota bacterium | reverse complement strand
AGGTCTTGGAGACCTCGCAGGTCTTGGAGACCTCGCAGGTCTTGGAGACCCCGCGGGGGATTAGCCGGGGCGCAGGGGGCGGAGGAAATGACAGAGGAGGCCGGCGATGTTCCAGGCGTCGTCGCCGCCGCGGTGGTGGACGCCTTCCAGCGGCAGACCGGCCCGCTTGAGCATGGCGGGCATGCCGGCTTCGCGTGACCAGCCGTAGACGATGGCCGCCAGGTTCTTGACGTTGAGGTGCGTAGCGCCGAAGGGATAGGCAATGCCGTACGCGGCGCAGTTGCTTTCGAACAGCCGCCTGTCATAGTCGCCGAAACTGGCGAAAACCCGTTCCCTGGACTTGTACGCTGTGATCAGCGTCTGACACGCGTCCGCCAGGGGGACGCCGGCGTCCACATCCGCCTGGGTCAGTGTGGTGAGTTGCGTGCAGTAGGCGCTGACCGTTGAACTGGCCGGCCGCACCAGGATGCTGCGCCGCTCGACGCGTTCGAGCGCGCGGACGCTCACCACGCACAGACCGATCTCGATGATCTCGCTGATCTGGCCGGGCGGCGGGTCGCCTTCCCAACAGGTCGCTTCCACGTCCACCACCAGAATCGCGTCCAGGCGCTGCGCCATCTTTATGATCCTCCGGGGCTGCATTATAGCGCACGTGTGCGGCATAGGCCAGCGGAACGTTGCGCGTGCTGGCTTTGTGTTCCTGCCGGGTTGTGTAGTATGATAGGCGCCCAATCATCCTTGCGAATGGCGGCCTCGAGCCAAGATGACGATGCCCGACGACATTCAACACTTCATCTGTTGCTCCCGATGCGGTACATTCGCACCCTATCCGCCGCTCACGCTGGTGAGATCCTCGGGCGTGAACAGGAAGTACAGATGAGGCCTCTCGCGACACCATTCGTAGATCAGGCTGCTCTTGCCCACCCGTCGGCGCCCGCAGAGGACAGCGAACTCCGCTCCCGGCCGCGCAGCGCGGCGCTCCAGATACCCAAGCTCAGGCTGGCGATTGCGAAACATGGCGCCCTCCTCAAAGTGTATCCTGGGCCACGATTACCAACGTCGCGATAGCAAGTGGGTGTGTCGTCAGGCCTGTCACCCTGGACCAACGCATCTCTCCCTCAACTGCAACTGCCAGAGCAAAGCGCGTATCCCCTCATTGACCCGACTTATTGCTCCTCTTGACCCTCCCGCCAGGCCAAATCTGACCCAAAAAACTCGCCCAACCCGTCTCTCGACAACTCCTTCTATGTTGACTATGCTGCGCTCAGACTTATTGATTCATCCCCTCACCGCACCCCGATTGCCATTTGGCCCACCCTGGGCTATAATTCTCCCAGATTGAGGTGGAGGCAACCAACATGTCTACCTGGACGACATCCAACATTTCAACAGCCGGGCGGCTCACGATCCCCCAGAAGCTGCGGGATCGCCTGCGACTGCGTCAAGGTTCCAAGGTCCTCTTGCAGGAGGTTGCCGACGGCGTGGTGATCATGACAACGCGGCCGCTTACGCAGCCACAAATGGCCGAGTACCTGCTGGATAGCCTGGTGACCGGAATCGGGCCGGAAGCGGAGCGGCTAGGACTGCGCGAGGAAAAGGATCTGGATGCGGTCATCCGGGTCATCCGTCAGCGCACCTTTGCGGAGCGCTATGGAACCGCCAAACCGGCTTAGAGTCTTTGTAGATGCCAACGTTCTGATCCGAGGCATCACCTTTCCGCGCTATCCTTACGAAATCCTCCGGTTAGCCGCTCAACACAAGATCATTTTAGTTATCTCACCTTCAGTCCTGGCCGATGCGCGCTACTATCTGACGACGCTGTTTCCCGATCACCTTTCTAAGCTCGATGGCGGGGCGCACGGGCTGGTGCGCTGGCTGCGGCCCGAATACCAGTCGCCGCGGCAGAGCGCAGTCCGCGCCGCTGCGCCCGCCGAGGTCGCCGCG
>DAISHS010000618.1:0-1954 GCA_036822415.1 Chloroflexota bacterium | reverse complement strand
GCCTGGCGCGGCAACGAAGAGGGCACGCGTGATTATGTCAGCTTCCCACTGGCCCAGGCTGAGGAGCTGGCCGCGCTCGCGCCGCTCGACGTGCTGACAGGCAGCTACGCGACGGCGCGCCAGGCCCTGCAGCAGATTTGCGCCGCGCTAGACCCGGATGTGACTGTCCTGCAAACGATCTTTAGCCCGCTGTCGCAGCTCAAGAAGCTGGTTGGCCCGCGTTTCTTCCCCCTGCTGCGCTTGCATCCACAGGCCGTGCAGGCCGCGCTGGAAACGCTGACCAACAACAGCGTGCGCCACATCGAAACCCTGGCCGCGGTTGGCGTCAGCGGCATTTTCTTCGCCGTGCAACATGCCGCCGCGCGGCAGATGTCCAGGGAGGAGTACGCCGCGCTGGGGCGTCCCTTTGATCTGCGCATCCTGCAAGGGCTGCCGGCCGGCTGGTTCAATGTGCTGCACCTGCACGGCAGCGATGTCTATTTCGAGGACGTGGCCGACTACCCGGTGCAAGCCATCAACTGGCATGACCGTGAAACCTGGCCCGATCTGACCAGCGCGCTGACCCGTTTTCCCGCCGCGGTCATCGGAGGCATTCGTCAGTGGGAAACCCTGGGGCGGGGGACGCCGGCCCAGGTCGAAGCCGAAGCCCGCGAGGCTTACGCCCAGACCGGAGGCCAGCGCTTCATCCTCGGCACCGGCTGTGTGACGCCAATCACCGCGCCGCTTGCCAATCTACACGCCGTGCGCCGCGCCGTCGAATGGCTGCCGCTGGGCCGGCAGGAATAACGACGCGATGCACGCCAGCTATCGGTTTTGCCCACGTTGCGGCCAACCGCTCTCGGCGGCGCGGCTCTTTGGCCGTGAGCGACCGCACTGCGCGGCCTGCGGCTTTATCTATTTCCAAAATCCCAGGGTAGCCGTCGCCGTTCTGGTGACCGCCGGCCCGCGCGTACTGCTGGTCAAGCGCGCGGCGCCGCCGCAAATCGGCTACTGGTCGCTGCCCGCTGGTTTCGTGGACTTCGACGAGCTGCCGCCGGCGGCCGCACGCCGCGAGGCGGCAGAAGAAACCGGGGTGACGATCGAGATTGCCGAGATGCTGGGGATTTTTCCGATGCCCCAGGGCGACGGCATTGTCATCACCTACGCGGCGCGGCTGCTGAGCGCGGACGCCTTGACGCCGGGCGATGATGTGAGCGACGCCGCCTGGTTCACGCCGGACACCCTTCCTGCCAATCTGGCCTTCGAAAGCACACGCACTCTGTTGGCCGACTGGCTGGCAACGCTCTGAGCGCAAGGATATTCACGATGCAACTTGCCTATTTCGATTGTTTTGCCGGTATCAGCGGTGACATGACCCTGGGCGCGCTGCTCGACGCCGGGCTGCCCCTGGCTGCGCTGCAGCAGGCGCTGAGCGGCCTGCACGTAGCCGGCTGGCGTCTAGAGGCGACCCGTGTGACCAAACAGGGCCTGGCGGGGACGCAGGTCAAGGTGCTGGTGGATGAAACCGCCGAGCTGCCTCACCGCCATTTGCACGACATTCTCGATTTGCTGGCCGCCAGCGACCTGGTGGAGACGGTGCGCCAGCGCGCGGCGGCGGTTTTCACGCGCCTGGCCGCGGCCGAAGCGGCCGTGCACGGCAGCGACATCTCACACGTGCACTTTCATGAGGTGGGCGCGCTCGACAGCATCGTGGACATTGTGGGGGCCGTGGCCGGCCTGCACCTGCTGGGCGTGGAGCGCATCGTGGCGTCGCCGCTGCCGTTGGGGCATGGGTTTGTGCAGGCGGCCCACGGTTTGCTGCCGGTCCCGGCGCCGGCCGTCGTACAACTCCTGGCGCAGCGCCACATTCCCGTGCGCGATCGTGACGTGACGGGCGAGTTAGTGACCCCGACCGGCGCGGCGCTGCTGGCCGAGCTGGCCAGCGCCTTTGGCCCCTATCCGGCGATGACCGTGC
>DAISHS010000617.1:0-1955 GCA_036822415.1 Chloroflexota bacterium | reverse complement strand
CGAGGACCGGCTTGTCCTCGATCCCGCCGATCGTCACCGCCAGCGAATGGCCCGCCAGTGGGAGTCCCCAGCCGGACACCTTACCGTACATGCCGACCGACGTGACCAGCACGGTGCCGTGGAAGCGCTTCAGGACGACGGGTCTGGTCGCGGCCAGCCGGAAGAACAGCCGCCGCAGCGGCCCGGGGATCAGCACGTACCAGCGCAGCCAGCGGCCCCACGATGTGTCACCGAGTTCCTTGCCTTGCAGCGCCCGGATCTCGCGGTGGATGTCCGCCACCGACTTGCGGTTGGCCGCCCGGATCACGGTCTGGAGCACCACGGGCTGGCCGGCCTGGGCGCGTTCCACGGGCAGCGACACATCCACATCGTCGAACAGCAGCAGCCGGTTGCGCCAGTCGCGATAGGCGTGCACGTGCTTGTCCGCGTCCACCGCCCTGGCGCAGCAGTAGACGATCCAGCCGGTGAACGAGGGCGCCTCGCCGGTCTGCGCCTTGATCTCCTGGATGCGCGCGCGGGCGGCCGTGATGTCCACTTCGATCAGGCCATGGATGTTGTGTTTGCGCGCGCCGAGGCTCATGCCATCAATGACGAGCTGCCGGAAGGGGGCGAGGGGTTCGATGGAGCAGGCCTGGTTGGCGGCGGTGAGCGGTTGGGTGGCGGCGCCGGTCATGGTGGCGCGATGCGGGTTGTTCTTCATGTTCCGGTGACGCGCATCTGCGTCATTCCGATCACGAGTGGGGCGCCGGTCGGCATGCAGATCGCCTGGCTGTCTTGGAGCAGCACCGGCATCCCGCTCGCTCTGACCCGCAGCGCCGCCATCACCCACTGAGCCGTGACGCACGGCCCGTTGGCAACCGGCGGGGGCGGGAAGGTGCAGCCGGACACCGAGTAGATGCACGGCTGCGTGACGATCGGCTGACCCATGATTTTGACCCGGGGATTCGGCTGCGTAGGCTCGGCCATGCCGCCGTGCGCACACTGAATGATGGCCCCGACATGCAATAAAGCGCCTGGCATGGTCAAATCACCTCCAGCGCGCCGTCGTTCAGCGAGACTGAAGCGGGTGACAAGACTACGCTGGCGGCGCCATTCTTCAGGCCGATGTTGGCCGGGGTGAAGTGGGCGCCCGCTGCCCCGTTCGCGATGTCAATGGCGTCGGGCGTGATCTTGACGCTGGCCGCGCCGCTCGCCAAGGTGATCCCTTCCGGCGCCACCGTCCCGGTCGAGCCGGTATGCGTGAGCTCGATGGACTGCCGCGTGATCGTTACGGAGACCGTGTCGCTGCTGAGCTTGACACCTTCCGCGTTCAGCACCACCGTCTGGAAGCCGGCGGGTGTCTTCGTTTCCAGCCTGAGCTCGCCGGTGAGGTCATTGATGCTGAGTGTCGCCAGTTGTGTCTTGATCATGAAGGTGGTGGGGAGGGCTGGCTGCGCCGGCGCTTCATCCTCACCCCAGAAGCACCCGGTCCAGATCGGGTAGTTGGCGTCCCCCCCTTCGAACTCGATCCAGACATTGGCGCCGACGGGCGGCAATGCGAAGAAGCCCACGCCCGATCCTGCGAACGGCGCGGCCGGCAGAGCCCAGCTCAATAGCTGGTCAGAAACCGCCGGCACCATTGGAACGATCCGCCCGAGCATTAACGGATCAACGTTGTCGATGACTTTGCCGCGGTATTTTCCGTTAAACATTTCTCAAACCTCCGTGTCAGCGGTCTTGTGCTCTCACCGAACAATGAGTGGGGGGAGTGAGCAACGCCCTTTTCGCCACGAAAGGAGATCGAACATGGCGAGCACCCCTATTCTATCCTGGTTTGGCCACCTGGCCAACATTTCGTCGATCACGCCCTGCATCCGTTGACTGCGAAAGTCGTTGATCGGGAGGTGCTGGCGACACACCTACACCCATCTGCCGCGTGTTGGCGCCGTGTGCTTAGGGAGCGTGGCTCGCAGGCC
>DAISHS010000616.1:0-1965 GCA_036822415.1 Chloroflexota bacterium | reverse complement strand
GCTGAGCGCCGGCCAACTGGCGCGTCTGCTCGACGCCTGCGCGCAGGCCTTTACGATCCTGCCCGGCGCTGAGATCACCAGCGAGGCCAATCCTGGCACGGTGGATCGCGCGCGCTTTGCCGACCTGGTCGGTCTGGGCGTCAATCGCCTCAGCATGGGCGTGCAGAGTTTCGACCCCGCGGAGCTGACCTTTCTGGGGCGGATTCACTCGGCGGCTGACGCCGAGATCGCTTTCGACGCCGCCCGCGCCGCCGGTTTCGACAACATCAGCCTCGATTTCATCTTTGGCCTGCCCGAACAGCAGCCGGCCAGCTGGCAGCGCACCTTGCAGCGCGCGCTGGCCCTGGCGCCGGAGCATCTTTCGCTCTATAGCCTGATCGTGGAGGACGGCACGCCGCTGGCCGACTGGGTCGCCAGCGGCCGCGTGCCCGCGCCCGATGACGACCTGGCGGCTGACCTCTACGAGATGGCGCAGGCCAGCCTGGCCGCCGCTGGCTATCAGCAGTATGAGATCTCCAACTGGGCGCGGCGCCATCCCGCCGGCCGCAGCTTTCAGAGCCAGCACAATCTGACCTATTGGCGCAACGCCGACTACCTGGGCTTTGGGCCGGGCGCTTTTTCAGGCGAGCAAGGCCGCCGCTGGTCGAACCTGCGCAACCCGGCCGAGTACATTCGGCGCCTCGACGCCGGCCAGCCGGTGATGAACTGGCAAGAACAGGCCACGCCCGCCCTGGCCAGGGGCGAGACGATGATGGTGGGCCTGCGCCTGCTGGACGAAGGCGTCAACCGTGCGGCGTTTCGCACGCGCTTCGGCCAGGATGTGACGGACGCCTACCCCGGCATTTTAGCTGACCTGACGGCGCGCGGCTTGATCGAAGTCACGCCAACCTGTGTCCGTCTGACGCCCGCCGCCGTCTTGATTGGAAATCAAGTCTTTGCCCGTTTTTTGCCCGCATAAAGGAGTCAACATGGATCGTAACGAGCTTGGCAAGCGCCTGCGCGGCGCATTTGTCGCTCTCATCACCCCGTTCGACGCTCAGGACGATGTGGATCACGTCGCCCTGGGCCGCAACACGCGCTGGATGCTGGCGCATGGCCTGGACGGCATCCTGCTCCTCGGCTCCACCGGCGAGCAGGTTCATCTGAGCGAGTTCGAGCGGGCCGTGGTGCTGGAAGTGGGACGGCAGCACATTCCGGCCGACCGCGTGATGATCGCCGGCGCCGGCCTGGCAGGCACGCGGCAAACCATCGCCGAGACGAAGCAAGCCGCCCTGGCCGGGGCCGATGTAGCCCTGGTGGTGACGCCCAGCTACTATCAAAAGGCGATGAACGCGGCCAACCTCGTCAATCATTACCGCGCGGTGGCCGACGCCAGCCCGATTCCGATCATGCTCTACAGCGTACCGCCGATCATCAACGTGACGCTGCCGGCGGAGGCGGTGGCCGCGCTGGTTGGGCATCCCAACATCGTTGGCATGAAGAACAGCGGCAGCGATCCGCAGCTGGCCGGCCTCTATCGTGAGGCCGCGGCCGCGCACGATTTTATTATTTTGGGCGGTTCGGCCCATGCCGCGCCTGGCTTCTTGCTCACCGGCCTGGTGGATGGCGTCATCCTGGCCGCGGCCAATGTGCTGCCGGAAGCGGCCGCCAGCCTGGTGCAAGCCGCCCGCGCGGGCGACGTGCTGGCTGTACGCCGCCAGGGCGAGCTGCTGCGGCGCGTCAGCGACACCGTGGGCCGCCACGGCATTGCGGGTTGGAAGGCCGGCCTGGCCGCGCGCGGTCAAACCGGCGGGCTGGCGCGCTTGCCGTTGCGCAATCTCAGCGACAGCGAGCGCCAGCAGGTGACAGCCTGGACCGATGAGTTGGTGGGAGCCTTGTAACCCTTCGGCGCACGGCTGCATTTTTCTCTTAGGCAAGAGGTTTTATGACTCAGACAAAACAGGAACGTCCTCCCCGTGTCAATCC
>DAISHS010000615.1:0-1969 GCA_036822415.1 Chloroflexota bacterium | reverse complement strand
AAGGCCGCGCGCGCACACAACAGGCGAGCCAGACGGGGCCAGAGGCCGCCGGCGCTGGGGGCGCATCCTGGGGGATGCGCCCCTGGACTTTGGCGTTTTGAAGGAACCTACCGAGGGAACGGGAGGCACATTTGACGGTTGGTGACGGCCCGGAAGAGGCCGGGGGCCGGGATTTGGGCTAAGAACGGGCGGCGGCGAAGGCCGCGTGACGCAGAGCGGGCTGGAACCAGTCCAAATCCCCCCTGGTCAGCAGGTCATCCGGGCGAATGGGCTGGAATTGGTGCGCGCCCCACAAAGCGGCGCGGTAACCGCGCCAGAGGGTGTTGAGCGACCAGCGCCGGCTGCCCTGCCACCAGGCGGTGGGCACAGGTGGGCCGTCGGTCAGACCCCAGGCGCGATAGCCGGCCAGGAGCAAGAGGGCATAGACCCAAGCGCTCCACTGGACAGACAGGACGGCGGCGTGGGGGTTCCAGCACTGCTTGTCGCCCAGGCCGAAGTTGGACTTCAGTTCACGGTGGGCGACCTCAATCTCCCAGCGCTGCCAGGCCCAGAACAGGAGTTGTTCGACCGGCAAGGGCAGTTGCCAGACCCCGGCGGCATCCTGAACGGCATTGACCAGGAAGGGCAAGGGGTCGCGACGGGTACGCGGGTTGGCTTTGCCGCGCACGACGATGAGGAAGAGGGGGCAGTGGCCGGCGCTGCGGCGCAGGAACGGGCCGTCCACCTTGACCTGCAGGTGACGGGGCTTGCCGCGCACGTCCAGGGTCAGCTTCTGCCAGCCCTGGCGCTGCTGCCAATACTCTTGCGGCGTCAGCGCCCTCTCCCCATACTGGCGGTTGCGGCGGGCATCAGCCGCCGGTAGCCGCCACAACGCCCGGTTGCTGGCGCTGCGAACCAGGAGAATGACCCCCGCCGGCAACTGCGACCACAACTGGACATTGTCGAAGTGACCGTCGGCGACCATCAGCACCCGCTGGGCCGTGCGACCATGACTGACCAACTGCTGCCTCAGCCAGCGCAGAAAGCCCAGCGCTGCCTCCCATTCCTTGCACGGTGTCGTCGTGCGCGGCTTGGACTTGGCTGTGAAGGCCGGCTGCCACCATAGGGGTACGGCGCGACTGTACCCGTCTTCCGCCGGCGCCAGCCAACTGCCATGGTACCAGCGCTGGGCCATGTGGATGCCGCGTCGGAACGCTGGCGACAGCGGATTGTGCAGCCAGGATGTCCCTTCCACCTTGCGGCTGCTGCGCCGCGTCTGGGTGCTATCCCCGGCCACCACATAGACCTCATCCGCGCCGACATGCTTAAGCGTCTCGGCCATGACCACCGCACTAGCCCCTTCATAGTCAAACCGCCTGCGGCTGAACAGGCGATACCAGCCGCTCCAGTCCGCCTCCGTCAGCCCCACGCCCATGAGCAACTGTGTCACTGTGTGCCGAGCCAGGGCCACAATCTCGGCCATCACCAGCAAGGCCACGCGCTGAAACACCCGTTCCTGTCGAAACAGATGCCGGTGCGCGCTCAGAAGTTCAGCCAAATGGTTGAGCAGTTCGCTGTTTTGGGGAATACTTGTCATAGGAAGTGCCTCGTTTCTGTCGGTTCTTGACCTAGCTAACAGTAAACGAGTGCACTTCCTTTTTCAAGAAGAGCCAAAGTCCAGACGCGATTCGGGAGAATCGCGCCACGCTATACTACACGAAAAAACGACTTCGTGGACGGCCGTTCTCGATAATCAGATGCCCTGCGCGGGTCAATGGTGACGTTCGGTCGTCAGGCGCGCTGCACAGCCCGGGTCACGCTGCCAGCAAATGGCGCGGGAACTGGCTCAGATCGGTGATCACCGTGCCCACGCCCGGCAACGCTCCCAGTTCGGCGTGGCTTGCCGCTGGGCCAAGGGCGACGATGTGGCCGATCCCCGCCGCCCGCGCCGCGGCAAGGATGGCGAGGTCAAGGCCCCGCCCACGATTGC
>DAISHS010000614.1:0-1969 GCA_036822415.1 Chloroflexota bacterium | reverse complement strand
AGGCAAGAGGTTTTATGACTCAGACAAAACAGGAACGTCCTCCCCGTGTCAATCCGCTGCGCAGCATGAGCCAGTTCCGTCGTTTGTTCGCCTTTGTCCGGCCCTACCGCCGGCGCCTGGCTGTGATGCTCGTGGCGGTGGTTTTGGGCAGTATTTTGTCGCTGGCCGGCCCGTACGCGCTGCAATTCCTGATTGACGCGGTCTTCAGCCGCAATGACGCCGCGCTGCTCAATCGCATCACCCTGATCCTGATCGGCATCTTCGCCCTGCAGAGCGCCGTCTACTTCGTGCGCGGCTACCTGCTCGCCACGATCGGCGAACGGGTTCTGGCCGACATGCGCGTGACGCTGTTCGAGCATTTGCAGCGCCTCTCGCTCAGCTTCTTCAACGAACGCCGCACCGGTGAGCTGGTCAGTCGCCTGACCAACGACGTGACCACCGTGCGCAGCGTCGTCACCGCGGACATCTCCACCGCGCTGTCGCAGGCGCTGACGTTTGTGGGCGCCTTCATCCTGATCATCGTGACCAACTGGCGCTTGACGCTTTTCATGCTGGCGCTCATCCCGCTCGTCATGGTGATCGCCATTCTCTTCGGCCGGCGTCTGCGCAAGCTCTCCACCGCGGTGCAGGATCAGCTCGCCAACGCGACCACCATCCTGGAGGAATCCATCGGCGGCGTGCGCGTGGTGCAATCGTTCACGCGTGAAGCGTACGAAGTGGGGCGTTTTCGACAAAGCATCCAGCAGACGCTGCTCCTGGCCTTCAAACGCATCCGTCTCAGTTCCTTATTTGGCCCGCTGGCGTCGTTCATGGGTTTTGCGGCCGTGGTTTCCGTCTTCTGGTTTGGCGGGCATGAGGTGCTGGCCGGCCGCCTGACGGCCGGGCAGCTGCTGATGTTCCTCATCTTGACGCTCACCATTGCCGGTTCCATCGGTCAGTTCAGCGGCCTGTGGACCGGCCTGCAAGAAGCGTTGGGCGCCAGCCGACGCCTCTTCGAGATCCTCGACGCCGAGCCAGACATTGCCGATGCGCCGGGCGCGCATCCACTGGGGACTGTGAATGGGCGGATCACCCTGGAAGGGGTCTCCTTTGCTTACAAAGATAACCCTGGCGCCGCCATTCTGACCAACATCAACCTCGATGTGCAGCCCGGCGAGGTTTTGGCCCTGGTCGGCCCCAGCGGCGCAGGCAAAACGACGCTGGTCAACCTGATTCCGCGCTTCTACGACCCGCTGGCCGGCCGCCTGTGCGTGGATGGGCAGGACATTCGCGACGTGCAGGTCTCCAGCCTGCGCGGCCAGATTGGCATTGTGCCGCAGGAGACGCTGCTGTTTGGCGGCAGCGTGCGCGAAAATATCCTTTACGGCCGCCTGGAAGCCAGCGAGGCGGAGATGATCGAAGCCGCCCGGGCCGCCAACGCGCACGACTTCATCACGCAGCTGCCCAACGGCTATGAAACGGTGGTCGGCGAACGCGGCGTCAAGCTGAGCGGCGGTCAGCGCCAACGCGTCGCCATTGCGCGCGCGATTCTCAAAGACCCGCGCATTCTGCTGCTGGACGAAGCGACCTCGTCGCTCGACAGCGAGAGCGAAGGGCTGGTGCAAGAAGCGCTCGATCACCTGATGCGCGGCCGCACCAGCGTGGTCATTGCCCACCGCCTCTCCACCATTCAGAACGCCAGTCGTATTGCCGTCCTGGAAGAGGGACGCCTGGTGGAGCTGGGCACGCATGACGAATTGATGGCGCTCGATGGCTTGTACGCGCGCCTTTATCGCATGCAGTTCAAGCTCGACGAGTCGCCGGCGGCGCCGCTGCCCGAAAATGGTCATGAGGAGATGGTCGCTGCGCCCCGGCGGCGTTCCTTCAACTTCCTCTCCGGCCTCAACTGACGCACTCTGCGGTGGTGACCGTTCAGTAGGGGCAGTGCCTTGCGCCTGCCCTGGGCGTAGGGGCAGTGCCTTGCGCCTGC
>DAISHS010000613.1:0-1974 GCA_036822415.1 Chloroflexota bacterium | reverse complement strand
TGGCAGCCAACCACCAACCGGGGCGCCTTCTCTCTCCTCACCCTCGGCTGGCGCGACGACTTCAACAATCCGCCTGAAGATCAGCGCGTGCTGCTGCGCTTCGGTTTGGACACCATCCCCTGGAGCGCGCCTGTACGCGAGGCCCGGCTCTCGCTCTTCTTCCAGTATAGCTCCAACCCCCATGCGGTCAGCCTCAAGGTTTACCGCATGGTCAGGCGCTGGTGGGAATATCAGACTACCTGGCAAAATGCCAGCACCGAAGGTCCCTGGGCGCGGCCCGGCGCTGATGGCCCAGAGCTTGATCGTTTGACCGATCCCACCATCACGCAGGTGATCAATCAGCCCAACGGCTGGGTAAGTCTCGACATGGTTCCTCTGGTGCAATACTGGCTCGACAACCCCAGCCAAAACTACGGTTTCATGCTGATGATCGAGAGTCTGGACGGACAAACCGCCTACTACGACATTCGCAGCAGCGAGCACTGGCAAACGGACACGCGACCCACCCTGCGTATTTCTTATACCACCGATCCCGCGGTGCCGACGGCTACCAGGACGCCAACCTACACCCCCACGCCAACGCCGCTCAACACCCCCACGCCTGACTACTGGCAGACGCTGGTTTTGCAGCAGGGCGTCGCTGGCTATACCGGCATGCAAGATGCGCCCATCGAATTGTACGCGCCTGACACGAATTACAGCGATGATGCCTATCTCGATGTGCGCTGGTCCAACGATGTTTGGCCCGCGGCCGCCGACATGAAGGCGCTGGTCTATTTCAATCTGCAAGCCGTGCCGCCCGGCGCGGTGATCCAGCAGGCCACCCTGGAGCTGTACCAGGTCAGCCGCAGCAACACCACGCCGCTGAATCTGGATGTCTACCGGGTCTTGCGCGGTTGGTGGGAGACCGACGTAACCTGGAACCGCGCCATGCAAGATGCCAGCGGGCCGCTGCTTTGGAGCCGACCTGGCGCAGCCGGCGCGAATAGCGACCGCGAAAACGAGCCCATCCTGCACAGCGTGATCACGAGCTATGCCGGCTGGCGCGTGTTCGATGTCACCCGCATGGTGCAGCTCTGGGTGAACCAACCGACTGCGAATCGCGGCCTGCTGTTCGAGGGCAAGACCGATAACAACGACACCGTTCTGGTGAGCTTTGCCAGCAGTGAATATGGCCGCGACGTTACCCTGCGCCCTCGCCTGAGTTTGGTCTACACCACCCACGCCGCCGTACCAACGGCCACGCCGACAGCCACCTACACCGCCACGCCGCTGCCGACCGCCACGCCAACCGCGACCGCGTCCCCGACGCCCATCCTTGACCCGGAGGCGCGCACGTTGACCTTGCAACACGGGGTGCGCGGCTACTTTGGCGTCAACGATTCGTGGATGAGCGCAGGTTCACCGACCACCACCCATGCGCTGGAGTCCATTCTGCGCGTAGGCCCAAGTTCGCAAAACACCGTGGCGCGCGCGGTGATCTCTTTCAATCAGGAGGCGCTGCCGCCTGACGCCCAGGTGTTGGGCGCATGGCTTGAGCTGTATCTGAACGATCGCTCCAACGGCGCGCCGCTGACGGTCAGTGTGCATACGATGCGCCGGGGCTGGGCCGCGGCCGCCCTGACCTGGCAGCAGGCCAACAATGGGCAGCCGTGGAATCT
Organism: Chloroflexota bacterium; assembly: GCA_036822415.1. Lineage (GTDB taxonomy): Bacteria > Chloroflexota > Anaerolineae > SSC4 > Amarolineaceae > Amarolinea. The sequence goes on along the minus strand of DAISHS010000613.1, from coordinate 313 downwards.
GCCCGGCGCCAGCAGTGAATTTGACCATGACTTGATGGCCCTCGACAGGCAGCGCCTGCCCGATCAATTCGGCTGGGTGCGCTGGGATGTCACGCAGGCCGTCAGGCAATGGTTGAGCGAGCCGACCGCAAACTATGGTTTTCTGCTCCAGGGTGATGGGTCGGCCAGTGTGTTGGTTGGCTTCAATAGTTCGGAGCGCGTCTGGCCTACTGGCGCGCCGACCGCGGGCCGGCCGCGCCTGGTGATCGTGTATCGAATGCCGTAGGTTCCCGCTGACCTATCGCTGCCACGGCCACCGGCGCGGCTTGAGCGC
>DAISHS010000612.1:0-1984 GCA_036822415.1 Chloroflexota bacterium | reverse complement strand
CGCCTACCGTGTCCCAGCCGTAGACGAACCTGCGGTCAACCTGGGGCGGCTGCAGCGCCTGCATGCGCTCCTGCGCCTCGGCGAATAGCTGCTCAGGGTCGGGCCGCTCTTGTAGTTTGCCCACCCACCAGCCGACGAACTCGCCCGCCTGGCGCAGCCATGCCATACGCTTGACGGTGGCGGCGTAGGCTTTCGCCCGCAACGGGTCGCCGTCCAGGCCCGCCAGGTAGCCGCCCTCAATTTTGACGTGCTCCAGCCGCATGTCGCGCGCCACGTTGGTGCATTCGGCAAGGACGGCGGAATCATCCATTGGTTCCACGCCGCGTAGGACGTTCACCATCGCCTGAAAGACGATGCGACGGCGGGGGTCGGAGAAATCGGCGGCGCTCAGGTTGTCAGCCATGTAAATGGCGTCGTCGGTCGCCCCGCGCCGCATGGCGGTCAGGACGGTGATCTCGGCGGTAGGGTGGGTCAGGTCAAGGACCTGGGCAATGTCGGTCATGCCGGCGCTCCGTTCCCGAGCATCTCGTCAAGGCTGAAGCCAGCGACGATGCCGTTGGCGGGTGGAAGAGGTGGCGCTTTTGCCTGCCTGCTGTCGAAGCCGTTGCGCCGCCAGTTTTCAAGCACACCGATGACGTAATCGAGCCGGCGCTTGTTTGCCTTAACTGACACCTCAAACGCCTTTTCTATCCATTCGTCGGGATATTCAGCCAGCATGGTATGCACCTGCTCGGCGAGAATCGGTGTCATCATGCCGAATCCGTTTTGGTGGATCATGTCGCAGGCGTGGCGATAACGGGCGGGGTCGTCAACAACAACAACTTCGTTTTTTGTTGGCGAGCTTGGCATTTCAGCGTGCTTGTTGTTGTTGTCTTTTCTTATCTCTTCTTGTCTTAGATCTATATGCGTAACCGTTACGCTTGTTGCGCTATCGTTACGCGTAACGACCCTCTTTCGTTCGCGCATGTTGCGCATACGTGTGGCACTTTGTGAGCGTTGAGTAAACAATTTGCCCCCGTACTGAAACCAGTCATTGACAACCATAGCGTCTGTTTCGACGTCGATGTACAGGAAGCCGGCGCCGCCTTTGACGCCGCAATTAAGCAGCGCATCAACGAACGTTTGCGGATCGCCCTCATACTCGGCAGCCTCTGCAATGTCGGCAGTATCGAAGCCAGACAGGTCGCCGTCCTGCGCGTACTCCTGGCACCACCACCACAGGCAGAGCATGTGCCCGATCACTTGCACCTTGGGGATACCTAGCAGGCGCGCAACCTTTTTCGTTTTCAGATGGTCACGCAAGCCTGCGTGCGCTTCGACATAAGCCACGAGCTACTCCCTTCGCCCTAGTTGCGCCGGAATGTGTCGCCTAACTGGACACGAGTGAATGCCTTGCTGATGGATTTCGCTTTGGCGTCGGCGTGAGAGCGTTGAATCACGGGTGACAGGACAGCATCGAGTCGCCTTTGTGTTGGCGGACGGACAAGGCCATCCTTACGCTCAAAAAAGAAGATGCCTTCAGTTTGCTTGGCCTCGATAAGCACTCCGCCATACGTGGTTTGCAGTTGGTTACTGAAGGATGGGGCGACAATGATGGGTATAGTTCTGATTTCGATGTGCTGCATCCATCCCCTGCGGTTTTGCCTTTGGTTGGGAAACGCGTCTTCCGGTAATCCATCGTACATATCCGCGTCCTCTACAGCGGCCGCGTATCGAGACACTTGCTCTACGGCGAGTCCTTTCTCGTGATTAGCCTTGCATTCGACAACGAGTACGTAGCTGAAGTTTTCGTTGCGCGCCCACAGCAGCACATCAATAATTCCGTATTGACATGGGACTTGCCGGCCAAGTAAGCTGATCTCGTAATCGCTGCCAAAAATTACTCCTCCCAACTCATGGGGATTGGCGGCTATGTGGTCTTCGAGTACTTTTTCTAACCAGTCCATCTATCGCTTGCCTCCGTGGCTCCTCGCCACCTTTACCA
>DAISHS010000611.1:0-1984 GCA_036822415.1 Chloroflexota bacterium | reverse complement strand
TGCCACCTGTCGCCGGCCAGCCGCGCAACGGCGGTCGGGCTGGCGGCCCACAGCACGCCGTCGGCCGCGACGGCCAGCGCCGCCACGCCGTCGGCCGGCAGGCCATCAGCCGCGGTGTAGAGACGCGGCCCGCCTGGCCCGGCCAGTCTGGCGACGCCCGCGCCGCTGCCGGCCCACACAGCGCCATCCGGCGTCGCGGCCAGGCTGGTGACCACCCCCACCCCCAGCGTGTCGGTGAGGGGACGCCAGGCCTGCCCATCGAACCTGCTGATCCAACCGCCGCGCAGCGCCGGGTTGTGGCTGACCCAAGCCGCGCCGTCGGCGGCCACCGTCAACGCCAGGGGAAGCTGCTGCTCGTAGCGGGTCAGGGCGCCGCCGCTGAGTCGAAAGAGGTTCCATTCGCTGGCAAACCAGACTGCGCCATCCGGCGCAAAGGCCAGCTGGCGGATGTTGCCGTCGAGCGGATCGCAGGCCGCCATGATCTCCCAGCGCTCCCCGCGCAGCCGGGCCAACTGACAGGCGCCGCCGGCCCAGAGGCTGCCGTCAGGCGCCAGCGTCAGCACGCGCACGTTGTCGGGCACGGGTAAGCCATCGGCGCGGGTGACGTAGCGCCAGCGCCGCCCATCGAAGGCGGCCAACCCACCGCCCGCCGCCTGCCCGTGGTCATCGCCGAAAGCAAACCAGGCGACGCCGTCCGCGGCGACGGCAACGCCAGTGACCGCAGCCAGGGTCGGCCCGCTGCGCAGCGTGCGCCAGCGGCCGTCCTGCCGCACGCTAATGCCCTGACGGCTGCCCACGGCGATCACCCCATCAGGGCGCAAGGCCAGCGCGGTCAGATCATCCGCAACCAGGCCATCCGCGACGGTGATGGCGCGCCAGTGGCCGCCATCCTGATAAACCAGGCCGCCGCCGTGCGCATGCCAGCCATCGCAGGTGGCAATCCAGGGCGCGCCGCCCCCGTCGAAGGCCAGGTCGCACACCCATTGACCGCCGCCGACCGCATAGGCCAGCGCCCACTGCCGCCCGTCGAAGCGGTAAACGTTGTCATAGCCGATATGCACCCAGGGCAGACCGTCCGGGCCGATGACCAGCTTGCGGGCGTTGGCTAGCGGAAAACTATCGGGCGCAGTGAACGTCGTCCAGCGGCCGCTGAATGGGTCGAAGCGGCTGACGCCGCCGCCGTGGGTGCTGAACCAGACCGTGCCATCGGGCGCGGGCGCTACCTGCCAGACCAGGGCAGCGGCCAGACCGTCGGCCGGGGTGAAGTTTCGCCAGGTCCGCCCGTCGAACGCGCTGGCGCCGCGTTCGGCGCCGGCCCAGACCACGCCGTTCGGCGCAACGGCGATGTCGTAAACGATGTCTGTGACTTGCGCGCTGCGCAAGGGATAGGCGCTCCAGCGTCCGCCGTCGAAACGCGCCACGCCGGCCTGCGTAGCGGCCCACAGCGACCCGTCGGGCGCAAAGGCCAGGCTGAGGACGCCCGACGCGGGCAAGCCAGCGGCCTGATCGAAGCGCTGAGCGCGGTCAGCGGCCAGATCCCAGCGCACCAACCCTTCGTAGCTGGCGGCCCACAGGGCGCCGTCCGGCGCAAAGGCCAGATCGGTAATGCTGTTGAGGCTGGGATAGGCTGTCAGCGGCCCGCCTGGCGTGGGCAGCGGCGCGGGCCGCGCCAGCTCGACGCTGGCGGTGGGCTGCGGCGGCGGAGGCGCAGTGGCGTTGACGGGCGCCGGAGGCAAAGGCGTCGCCGTGGGCGTTGGCATGGGCGAGGGCGCAGACGCAGGCGCAGGGGTTGAGGTGGCCGCCGTCAGCGCCCCGCGGCGCGCATCGAGCCGCCATTGCCCGTTCTGCGCGTCGAACAGCGTGATGAAGTCAGGGTCGGCCCACGTCAGCCCCACGATGGTTGGGACCTCGGTTGTCAGCAGCACCGACTGGCTCAGCCCCGCCACATCAACCCGCACCACGGTTGACCTGCCCGCAACGCTGG
>DAISHS010000610.1:0-1987 GCA_036822415.1 Chloroflexota bacterium | reverse complement strand
GAGCACTTCGATCTTGCGACGCTCTGGTTCCCCGGCGCAGAGGCCGATGAAGCGCAGCCGCACCTGAGCTTTGGCTTTGCGCCTTACAGCCCTGGCCTGGACGCCCCGTATTTGTACGCCTATGCCTACCCCTACCCGGCGCAGTTCGATCCGCCGCGCGTGCCAGCCGGCGCCCGCTGGCACACCGAGGGCTGGACCGGCGTCGTGCTGCCATATGCGCTCATTGCCGCGCAGGCTGACGCCGAAGGCTTTGTCGAAGCCAGCTGCGCAGCGATCTACCAGGCGCTGCTTCCGCTGATTGGGGCCGCCGCCTGATTTGGCGGCGCAACATCCCCTGACTCGCTGACCAGCAGGTGTGAATCATGTCCAAAACTGCACCGGTAACGATTGTCAACGTCGGTTATCGCTCGACCAACTATTGGGTCATCAGCGCGGGCGCGGCGCGCGTGCTCGTAGACATCGGCTGGCCGGGGACCCTGGGAACCATGAAGGCGAACCTCAGGCGTATGGGCGTGCCCCTGCGTGAGATTCGCTACGCACTCGCCACCCACTACCACATTGACCACGCCGGCCTGGCCGAGGAACTGAAACGGGAGGGCGTGCCCCTTCTGGTCATTGATCTGCAGCTTGCCGCCATTCCGATGATGAAGACCTGGACAAAGCCCTGGGACGGCTACGTCGAGATTACAATGGAGGGCAACGTCGTCATCTCCTGCGCGCAGAGCCGCCAGCTCCTGAGCGAGATCGGGATTGCAGGAGAAATCGTGCCGACTCCCGGCCACTCCGATCACTGCGTCTCGCTCCTGCTCGACGACGGCTCGGTCTTCACCGGAGATCTGCCGGCGGAAATCTACGCCTTCGACAATCCGGTCGCATGGGCCACCTGGCAGTTCCTGCGCGCACGGGGCGCGACCCGGGTCTATCCCGCGCACGGGCCGATCAGGGCGCTGGATGAAGCCAACGCTGAAGCCAACGCCGAAGATTGAAACGACCGTGCCGCTGGCGTAAGCCGTGTGCAGGCTTTGGCGAAAGCCCCGCGCTGTGGTAGACTTGCCCCATGCGCGCACCCTGGCTGCCGCCTGCTGCGCGCCCAATTCCGACCATTTTTCGTGACTTTCATGCACTGGATCAAAAAAAATAAGCGATGGCTGCTCGTGCTGTGCCTGCTCAGCCTGGCGCTGCTCAGCACGAGCTGTGTTTCTTTGTTGCGCCCTCTCCTGACGGACGTCAGTGTGACCCCCGCGCTCATCTCGCCCAACGCCGACGGCCAGGACGATGTCACCCGCATCCGCTACACCCTGGGCCGTAACGCCGACCTTTCGATCACCTTTACCGACGCGGCCGGCCAGGTCTATCATTTCCGCGACCAGCGCCCGCGCTCCGCGGGGAAGTATGAGGTGCTGTGGGGCGGCGTGGTCAACCAGGTGCGCGTGCTGGAGACGTCCGCCGGACGCCAGGCCGTGGACAGCTGGGTGCTGCCCGATGGCGCTTACACCTGGGCGATCAGCGCGGTCGAGGCTAACGGCAATCAGCAGCAGATCACCGGTACTATCACCCTGCAGGGCGGCGATACTGAGCTGCCGTTGCTCAACAACTTCAGCGTGGTTCCGCAGGAATTTCGCCCCAACCAGGATGGCCTGCGCGATGACTGGGTTTCCATTTCCTATTACCTGACCAAAAAAACCGACACGGTCAATGTTTACCTGGTGGACCCCAAGCAGCCAGACGTGAAGTACTATCTGTCCGAAAGCGAGCGCGTCATCAAGCCAGGCGAGATGGGGTATCACGAATATCGCTACGAAGGCGGCGTGGACAAAGGCGCGGAACCGCCGCCCGACGGCGCCTATACCATTGTGGGTGAGGCGCGTGACCTGGCCGGCAACCATGTGGTGGTCTCCTCCACCCTGACCATCAAGGAAGGCGGCAAGCCACGCGCCGATATTCTACAGGGCGAGATTGACTGGCAAGGCGAGATCAACCGGGTGGT
>DAISHS010000609.1:0-2000 GCA_036822415.1 Chloroflexota bacterium | reverse complement strand
CGACCCCAGCCGGTGTAAATGTTGGGCTGCGGCGGCGAGACAATGACCGCAGTCTGCTCGATGAGCGCGCGCAGATCGGCCGAACTCAGATCAGGGCGCACCGACAGAATCAGGGCTGCCGTGCCGCTGACATGCGGGACGGCCATCGAAGTGCCGCTCAAATAGCCATAGGTGATTGGGTCGCTCAGCGTCCACAGGGTGCTCCATATTCCCACGCCCGGCGCGACCACATCTACCGACTCACCATAGTTCGAGAAGGAGGCCAGCTGGCCGGCGCTGTCGGTGGCGCCTACGGCAAACGTCTCCGGGTAGTAGGCCGGGTAGAAGGGGGCGTTGGTGCTCGTATTGCCGGTGGCGGTCACCAGCAGGACATCGTGCGCGGCCGCGTAAAGGACGGCCGCATGCAAAACTTCCGAGCCAATCGGGCCGCCAATAGACATGCTGATGATGTCGGCGCCCTGGTCTACCGCAAAGGTGATCCCTTCGGCGATGTTGGCCCAGGAGCCGCTGCCGGATCCGTACAACACCTTGACCGGCAGAATAGAGACGCCCGGCGCGATGCCCGCGATCCCCTGGGCATTGTTCATGGCGGCGGCCAGAATGCCCAGAACATGGGTGCCATGGCCGTTGTCATCCTGGGGATTGTCGTCATCGTAGGCGAAGTCGTGACCAGGGAGAAAATGGATCTGGGCAAACTCTGGGTGGGCAAAGGAAACGCCGCTGTCCAGCACGGCCACCAGGACCCCCGTGACGCCCGTGGTCACGTCCCAGGCGGCTTCGGCCGCAATCTGCTGCGGGCCATACACCAGGGCGGGATTGTTATAATCAGGGTCGTTCGGCTGCAGGGTTTCCCCCACAATATAATCCGGCTCGGCCCAGGCGACGGCCGGCTCCAGCTCAAGCGCGGTCACCAGGACATCTGGCAACCAGTTGGAAACGTTGTAGCGATAAACATCGAGCGCGGCGGAGTAGTTCTTTCTCTGCAATTGATAGCGCAGCTCGATGTCGGCAATGACCGCGGCCGGGGTGTCTGGCTGGTAGTGGACCAGCACTTCGTTGTTTTTGAACGGCTGTTTGCCGAGCCCAAAATTATTGCCAGTATCGGTCAAACCAAAGTCGGCGAAACTGGCTTGTTCTTTATTGTCGGTGGTCAATGCATAGTGGCGCGGAAAGGAGGTAATATCGAGCTCCAGCGCGAAGTTCCCCTGGGCGCCGATTACGAAGATGTAAGAACCGCTGGCCGTGGTTGCCTGCGTGGCCAGCCTGATGTCGCCCGCGCTGGGCACCCCATTGCCATCGAGGTCGCGGTAGAGCCGCACCCGCACATCTTTCACACCCGTTTCCGTGGCCGGGTCGAAGAGGCCGTCACGATTGAGGTCGCGAAAGACGATGCCGGTGATGCTGTTGGACTGCCCGCCCTGGCAATTTAGCCCGCGATAGGTCGCGCCATTATCCAGACTGCGCGGGTTGCTGAGCTGCCCTGTTTGTAGATCGAGATCGTAGAGCGTGCCGTCGCGCCCAAGCCCCAAAAGCGCGCCCTCGGCCGTGAAGCTCAAGCCTTCGATAGCCGCCGGGTTGGCGCTGCCGATCATGGTCATGGCGCCGTTGGTCTTGTCAATGTTGAACAGCTGACTGGCGCCGGCGGCGTTACTCGCCATGCCGATCAACTGCCCATCCCAGGGGTTGATCGTGATATCTGTGACCGTGATCCAGCCGGTTGGTAACTGCATGGGCAGATAGTCTTTGCGCCCAGGAAACACATTTTTGACAAACTCGCCCGTGGTGGGCGCAACCTGAATGAGCAGGCTGGCGGTTGGCTTCTGCACAGAGGCAAACAGAACGCCTGCAAAAGGGTCAAAGGCCAGGCCCTGCACGTTGTCGAAGGTCTGTTTACCTAACGCGCCATTGCCCTGCCCAAGCCGGCGCGGGAGCGCGCTGAAAACACCCGTCGTGGCGCTTAGTTGGCCCAACTGATCGTTGTCAATCGTCCACAGGGCGCC
>DAISHS010000608.1:0-2001 GCA_036822415.1 Chloroflexota bacterium | reverse complement strand
TCGCCGGCCTGGAACATGCTGGTCAGGCGCAGGAGGGTGTCTTGCTCTACAGGCCCCAGTGTCAACCAATCGCGCCGGTCCTGGCGAAAGTCAATATCGCTTGGATTCCAGACGCCGTAACGCTTGGCCTTCTCGAACAGCCGCATGGGCGGCAGGTCGCGCGCGAGGCCACGCGTGGTCGTGGTGAACGTGGTGTGGGTCATACGGTTGGCTCCATCGGTCATTCCTCATCAATCTGGTAGGGAACGTTGGTGATGACAATGCCCTTGCGCCGCATCAACGCCATGCGCAAGGTCAGCGCCGTCTGCGTGTGCAGCAGGTTTTGCCACCAGTGCGCCGGGACGAACTGAGGCACCACAATGGTAATAAGCTCATTCGGTTGGCGATAGGTGCAGATTTCATCCACATAGTCGAGCAGCGGTTCCATGAGCAGGCGGTAGGGGGATTCAAGGATGACCAGGCGCGCGCCTTCGCCCCAATGTTCCCATTTGCGCCGCACGCGCTCGGCCGCCGCCGGATCAGTCGAAACATAGACGGCGGTGACATCTTGGGCCAGGGTGCGCGCATAGCGCAGGGCGTTCAGCGTGCCGCGGTGCACGCCGCTGATCGGCATGATGACCCGGTGGCGGCGGATCAGGGGCGGCGGGCCGAACCCTTCGAGCGAGAGCCGCCGGGCCAGGCGGTGATAGTGGCGATGAATGGTGTAGAACGCAAGCACCATGATCGGCACGAGAATCAGCACGACCCAGGCGCCGTCGCTGAACTTGGTCACCGCAAAGACGAGCATGACGATGGCCGTGCAGAACGCGCCAAAGCCGTTGACGAGCATCTTGAGCTGCCAGCCAGGCTCGAACTGCAGCGTCGAGCCGGCATCCTTGATTACCTGTTCAGGGGCCAGGTGACCAATGCGCCACCAACGTCGCGCCATGCCGGCCTGCGACAGAGTAAAGGAGAGGAAAACGCCGATCGCATAAAGCGGGATCAAGCGGGTTACGCTGGCGTTGAAGACGATGATGAGCAAGGAGGCGACGCCTGCCAGGGTCAAGATGCCGCGCGAGAAGACCAGGCGGCTGCCGCGGTAGGTTAGTTGCCGCGGCAGGAAGCCGTCAGCCGCCACCAGCGCGCTCAGGCGCGGAAAGTCCGCATACGAGGTATTGGCCGCCATAATCAAAATAACGGTCGTAGCCGCAATCGTGGCCAGATACAGCAGCCCCTGCCCCTGGAAGACGGTGCGCGCGAGCTGGGAAATGACCGTCTCTTGCTCGGACGGCACCGCGCCGATCTGGCCGCTGATGAAGGTGATGCCCAGGAAGAGCGTGCCGAGAATGACCGACATCCAGATCAGGGTGGCGCCGGCGTTGCGACTGCGCGGTTGGCGGAAGGCTGTCGTCCCGTTGGAGATGGCTTCCACGCCGGTCAGCGCCGTCGTGCCGCTGGAAAAGGCGTGCAGCAGCAGGAAGAGCGACATCGCCTGGACTTCGTGAACCATCTCCAACCGCGGCGGGTTGACCACCTGGCCCAGGGCGCCGGTCAGATGGCGGAAAAAGGCCAGCCCGACCGTCAGGAACATCATGGCGATGAAGAAGTAAGTCGGCACCGCAAAGGCCTTGCCCGACTCTTTGACGCCGCGCAGGTTGATGAGCGTGACCAGGAATACCATGCCGATGGCAATTCCCACGCGCCAGGGCGTGAGATACGGAAAAGCCGAAACGATTTGCGCCACCCCGGACGAAATCGAGACGGCGACCGTCAGGGTATAATCGGTCAGCAGGGCGGCGCCGGCTGTCTGCGCGGCCAGGTCGCCCAGGTTGTCGCGCGACACGATGTACGCGCCGCCGCCGCCCGGATAGGCATGAATGGTCTGCTCGTACGAGATCGTGACAATAGCCAACAGGGCGACGATGGCAATGGCAATCGGCAGGGCAAATGACAGGGCGCCTGCGCCGGCCAGGGCCAGGATGACGAGAATTTCCTGGGTGGCATAGGCCGTGGATGACAGCG
>DAISHS010000607.1:0-2003 GCA_036822415.1 Chloroflexota bacterium | reverse complement strand
AACGATTGCAAAGTCCACCTGCGTGGACTACACCCCGAAACTGAAATGCACCCGGGGCGAATGTCGAATTGCTCAACGCCCTGCCTGGCCGAGACTGGGGCCAGGCGCAGAGGGTGAAACCGACCGGCCGGCCCAGGGCGTCGTTCAGATGACGCCTTTGTCGCGCAGGGCTTGAATGTCGTCGTCACGATAACCGAGCTCGTGCAAAACGTCAACCGTGTGCTGACCGAGCGTCGGCGCGGCCAGGCGGTAGCTCATCTGCTCATCGGAAAAATGAACCGGATAGGCCAGCGATTTGACCTTGCCCGCCGTGGGATGCTCAAGTTCCACAATGTCCCCGCGCGCCAGGATGTGAGGGTCGTTGAGGGCCTGGGGCACGCTGTAGATGGGGCCGCAGGGAATACCCGCTGCATCGAAATCGGCCAGCCAGTCGGCCGCGTCGCGCGTCATGAAAATTGGCTCCAGCTGCGCGTTGAGCGCGGGGCGGTTGACGTTGCGCGCCGGGTTGGTGGCAAAGCGTGGATCAACCATCAGGGTTTCTTCGACGCCCAGAATTTTGCACATTTTTTGCCACAGCCGTTCACTGCCCACGGCGATGATGAACCAATGGTCACGCGCCTGGTACGGCTGGTAGGGGGTGATGGTGGCATGCTGATTGCCCTGGCGCACGGCGTCGAGGCCCGTGGCAAAATAGGCGCCGGCCACATGACTGAGCCATGTCAACTGTGAGTCCAGCAGGGAAACATCGAGCGCCTGGCCTTTGCCAGTCTGGAAGCGGCTGATGATGGCGGCCAGGATGCCGGTAAACGCGTAGATCCCGCCGGTCAAATCGGCGATAGGTACGGCATAACGCACGGGAGGGCCATCTGGCTCGCCGGTAATTGACATAATGCCGCACATGCCTTGCACAATGATGTCATAACCGGTGCGTTCGGCGTAAGGGCCGCTGCGGCCAAAACCGGTCAGTGAGACATGAATGAGCCGCGGGTTGACTTGCAGGCAGCTCTCCGGGTCGAGGCGGCGCTTGGTCAATGAGTCAAGGCGCGGGAAGTTGTTGAGGAAAATGTCGGCGCCATAAACCAGTTTGCGCAAAATTTCGCTGCCCTCTTCTGTGTCGAGTTTGAGGGCCACGCCGCGCTTGTTGCGGTTGGTGCTGAGAAAATAGGCGCTTTCGCTGCCGACGTAGGGCGGCGCCCATCCGCGCGTCATGTCGCCCTTGCCCAGTTCTTCGATCTTGATCACCTCCGCGCCCATGTCGCCCAGGTACATCGTGCAGATGGGGCCGGCCAGCGCTTGCGTGGCGTCAATGACCTTCATGCCCGCCAGAATCGGCTGCTTGCTTGCGTTTGTCACGTCGTTGTGTTCCTTTCGTGGGGAGAAGTGGAAAACGGAGTCAGTCGGCGGCGCGGCGCAGACGACGCTGTTCCGCGCGCGCGCGGCGGGAATCGGCCAGTGAACGCGCCGGGCCGCTGCGCAGGACGTTAATGATTTCGGCCATGATGCAAACTGCAATTTCGGCGGGCGTGCGCGCGCCGATGTCCAGCCCGATGGGCGCGTAGATGCGGTCGAATTTTTCGGACGGGATGCCTTGCTCACGGCTGAGCAGCTCGAAAACGGCGTTGACTCGCCGCTGCGAACCGATCATGCCGATGTAGGCCAGGGGCGCGTCCAACACTTCGAGCAGGCAGTCAATATCGTATTGATGGCCGCGCGTCACCAGGACGATGTAGGTGTCCTTGTCCAGGCGACCGGCGGCCAGCAGGGCGTGCACCGTTTCACGCAGCGGCGCGGCCAGGACCTCATCGGCCTGCGCAAAACGCTGACGGTTGGCAAACTGCGGCCGGTCGTCCAGCACCGTCACCGTGAAGCCGCACAGGCTGCCCAGGCTGGCCAGCGGCACGGCAATGTGCCCTGCGCCCACGATGACCAGGTGGGGAGGCTGGCGCTGCACCTCCACAAATACCCGCAGGGGGGCGCCGGTCTCTTGCGTGTAATCCAAAATA
>DAISHS010000606.1:0-2006 GCA_036822415.1 Chloroflexota bacterium | reverse complement strand
GGCCGTCACGCCCTCCAGTGCCGAATGCCCCCGCAGCATCGAGCGCGGTTGCAGCAGTGCATGGTAGATCTGCCAAGGGTCCGCACCCCTGGTCAGCTTCAGGACGGACTGGATCAGCTCGTGCTTGAGTGGGTCGAGGTGCCAGTCCGGCACGCGCTGGCCGCGGTTGCCTACGTTCAACGCCAGCAAGTTGCCCGCCTTGATCTCGTAGCTGATCCACCTGCGGGACTTGCCCGCCATCTTGGCAAACGCAGCGACGGGAAGGTTGTGCGGCGCCTCGAAGACATCGAACAGTTCCATCCTCTCGCGCTGAATGTCCGAAGGCACCAGCGGCGCGGCCGATCGAGGGGGCGGAACCGCCGGCAGCCGATGTGCGGCGGCAGAAACCAACGGCATGGCGTCACCCGGCTTCGTCACCAGCAGGATTGGCGAAGCGGCAACCGGCGTGGAGGGTGCGCTTGCGGTTTGCTCACTCGGGAATGCGGGTACGCCTTCCAGATGCACGGTGAGCGGCATGCTGGCCGCCTCGACCTGGTTCTGCTCGAAGAGGTCGAGCCGATCGGCCCAGTCCTGCATCATGCGGCGACGCTGCTCCACGTACTCGGCATGGTTGTAGGTCGCGCTGACCTTGTTGGGATCGACATGCGAGAGCTGTGCATCCACCCAGACCTTCGGGTAGCCGATCTCGTTGAGCGCAGTGGACATCGTGCCGCGGATACCGTGTCCGGTCAGGCGTTCCTGATAGCCCATGCGCTTGAGCGCACCATTGAGCGTGTTCTCGCTGATGCGCTTCTTCAAGTCGCTGTCGTGCCGGAACAGGTGGCGCTGGGCCGGCTTGAACTCATCCAGCAGGTGCCGGACGATCTCCATGGCCTGAATCGACAGCGGCACGATGTAGGGCGGGATGTCCTTCGGCTGCTGCCGCTTCTTGCGCATATCCAACTGGAGTTGCTTCACGACGTCGGGCGGGATGATCCACAGCCCACGGTCCAGATCGAATTGATCCGGCGTCGCCTGTCGCAGCTCTCCGGTTCGCACGCCGGTCAGCAGCAATAGCCGCAGCCCGAGCTGGGTCTGCCGCCTGCCGCGATAGCTGCGCAGCCGCTGCAACAGCTTCGGCAGCTCGGCCATGCGCAGGAACGGGTTGTGGTTGACGGGTGGCAGCGGCAGCGCCACCACATCGAGATCGGAGGCGGGGTTCTGCTCCAGGCCCGGCACGATCACCAGCGCGTAGCGGAACAGTTGGTTGAACCACGTCCTGACTTTCTCGGCGACGGAGAGCGCCCTGCGCTTCTCGATCTTGGCGATCACCTCCAAGAGGTCGGGACGCTTGATCTCATAGACCGACCGCTTGCCCAAGGCGGGCAGCACATCCTTGTCGAAGATGCGCGGAAGTATCGAGAGGGTCGTCTGCCGGCCTTCCTTGAGGCTGAGCCCGCGATGCTTGAGCCACTTGCGATACACCGCCTCGAAGGTGTTTTCGTCGGCGAGCCGGACAGCGGTGCGCTTCTGCTTGCGGTGAACGCGAGGATTGGTGCCTTTGGCCAGCAGGGCGCGCGCTTCGTCGCGCAGGCTGCGGGCCTCGCGAAGCGTCACCTCCGGGTAGGTGCCGAGCGACATCCGCTTCTGCTTGCCCGCCCAGTAGTAGCGGAAGTGCCAAGTCCTGCCCCCTGCAGCCGTGACGGCCAGGGAGAGGCCATCCAAGTCAGGGAGGGTGTATGCCTTGCCAGTTGCCTTGGCCTGTCGAACGGCCAGGTCTGAGAGTGCCATGCTCTTGCTCCTGAACATGAGTCAGGAACCAGATGCTGGTCACGTCGACCTCGCCCCTCCATCAACAATCCGGAATCAGCCGCGCCCGCAAAAATGGACTTGTTTGTGGACTTAAAAGTCCCGGCTGTAGGCGGATCGCAGTGGACTACGGCAGAACGTCAAAGAGAGGAAAAGTCCTTGTGTGGCAACGACTTGCAGACTCTCTTGGACTTCTGCGGAAGTCCGCAGAATGATGC
>DAISHS010000605.1:0-2006 GCA_036822415.1 Chloroflexota bacterium | reverse complement strand
GTTACGGCAATCAATCTCAGCGGCCCTTCGACTGGCGAAAGAGTTGGCATCTCTCACAGAGATGCCAACTCTTAGAGAGTTGGCATCTCTCGCAAGAGGCTGGGGTATCTCTAGTGCCTTCGTGTCTTTGCCCGCGTTTGACTTTCACGCCGCTTGCTGTAAAGTGAGGGCACAGACCAAACCTGAACGTGGAGGCCCCAGGACGATAGCATGACAGACCAAGCGACCAGGAACGCGACGATCGTTCCCGCCCTCCCCCGCAGCACGGTGCAGGTGCGCCTGCACGACGGACGCATCTTCGAAGGGCCAACGGGCACGCTGCTCGAAACCTTCATCCAACACGCCTGGGCCGCCAGGCAGGCCCCGGTCATGGCTGCGCTGGTGGACGGACACCTGTCTGAGTTGAGCCAGGCCGTGAGCGAAGATATTCATGTGCGGCCGGTGACGATGTCCGATAGCGACGGCATGCGCATCTATCAGCGCTCGCTGGCCTTTCTGCTGGTCGTCGCCGCGCACGAGCTGTTCCCTGACGCACGCGTGGTGGTGGATCATTCGCTGACCATGGGCGGCTTTTTCTGTGAAATCATGGGCCGACCGCCCCTGAGCGTGGACGAGGTGGCGCAGCTCAACCAGCGCATGCACGAGATCGCGGCCGCGAATGAGCCGATCGTGCGGCGCAACGTGCCCGTGGCCGAGGCCATTGCCATCTTCACGCAGCAGGGCGACCTGGACAAGGTCAACCTGCTGAAATACCGGCGCAAGGATTACCTGCCGGTGTACGAGCTGCACGGCGTGGTGGACTACTTCTTCGGCTACATGCTCCCCTCCACCGGCTATCTGCACCTGTTCACGGTCGAGCATTACCCGCCCGGCTTCCTCATGCGCTTTCCCCGCCGCCGCGCGCCCTACCAGCTGCCGGTCTACCAGGATTTCCCGCGCCTGGCTGCGGTCTTCCGCCAGCACCGCGACTGGATGGAGATCATGAAGATCGAAGATGTTGGCTCCCTGAACGACGCCATCAAGGACGGCCGCATGCAGGAGGTGATCCTGGTCAACGAGGCGCTGCACGAACAGCGTATTGCCTCCATCGCGCACGATATTGTGGGCCGCCGCGGCCAGGTGCGCCTGATTCTGATCGCCGGGCCGTCCTCCTCCGGCAAGACGACTTTCGCCAAGCGCCTGGTCGTACAGCTGCTGGCGCATGGGATGCGCCCCTTTGCCCTGGAAATGGACAACTACTTCCTGGAGCGCGATCTGACCCCGCGTGACGCGCAGGGCAACTACGATTTCGAATCACTGGACGCGCTCGATCGCCGGCTGCTGAATACGCACCTGCTTGACCTGATGGCCGGCCGTGAGGTGACCCTGCCGCGCTACAATTTCCATTTTGGTCGGCGCGAGACTGGCGCCGCCGTGCGCCTGCGCGATGATACGGTCATTCTGGCCGAAGGCATTCACGGCCTCAACCCCAACCTGGTGCCTGACATTCCACCCGAAAATATCTATCGCATCTATGTGTCAGCGCTGACGCAGCTCAACCTGGACGATCACAACCGTATCCCCACGACCGACACGCGCCTGCTGCGCCGCATCGTGCGTGATGCGCAGTATCGCGGCTATTCGGCCAGGCAGACGATCCAACGTTGGGAGAGCGTGCGCAGCGGCGAAACCGCCTACATCTTCCCCTATCAGGAAAACGCCGATGAGATGTTCAACTCGGCGCTGGTCTACGAGCTGGCGGTGCTCAAGCCCTTCGTCGAGCCGCTGCTGCTGCAGATCGAGAGCAATGGCCTCGAATACATCGAGGCGCGGCGCTTGCTGGCCTTCCTGCAATGGTTCGAGCCTTGCCCGCTCGACCTGGTGCCTGACAATTCCCTGCTGCGCGAGTTCATCGGCGGCTCCAGCCTGCAAGATTTCGATGTCCTGCCAGCCTGACCACGCCGCCGATTTTTGGGGTGCATTTCAGTTTCGGGGTGTAGTCCACGCAGGTGGACTTTGCAATCGTT
>DAISHS010000604.1:0-2023 GCA_036822415.1 Chloroflexota bacterium | reverse complement strand
CGCAGCTTGGTTGCGCAGCGCAGGACATCGTCGCGCTGGCGCGGCCGCTCGCTCAGGCCTTCTTTCCAGCGAAACACGGTCTGGCGACGCACGCCGATCGCGCGCGCCAGCTCGCTGTCGCTGATTCCCGTCCGTGCGGTATACTGTTTTAGAAGCTCGGCAAAGGTGCTCATGGGTGGTGGAGAGTGACTACCCCGGCTGTTGCACTCACTGCAACCCGGTTCACACGGCAATGGTACACAATTGGCCCTTGAATTGTGCACGCTCGCCGCTATAATGCAAGCCAGAAGACCGATGGGATGCGCGAATCGCACGACTCGCCGCACCGATTATACCCGAAAGCCAGGTCGTGAAGAAATCTACCACAAAGGAGTCACTATCATGCAACGCCAGAGATTTGGCTTGGTCGTTCTACTGCTGATCGGCCTGCTGCTCCTGTTGAATGCCTGCGGGGGCGGCATGGACACGTCGAAGGCCCGCAGCCGTGACGTGATCGAGTCGGGCGGCATTGCGCCGGCCGAGGAGCTGCGGGTGGGCGAATACCTCAACTACTACGAGCAGCACTTTGCGGCTCCCGTCAACACCGCCCTGGGCCTCGACCTGCGCCTGGGCAACACGCAGATGCCGGCCGACGGCGGCGAGGCCTGGCTGCAGACCGGCATCCAGGCCCGCACCACGGCCAGCGAGCAGATTGCGCCGCTCAACCTGGCGCTGGTAATTGACAGCAGCGGCTCGATGAACACCACCGAAAAGATGCCCTACGTCAAGCAATCGCTGCGTGTCTTCCTGCGCAGCCTGGCCGCCAATGACCGGGTTGCGATCGTGACCTATAGCGACACCGCACAGCTGCTCGTGCCTTCACAGCAGGTGGGCGACGGCGCCTGGATCGAGCGGGCGATTGATCGCCTGGGCACTGGCGGCAGCACGAACCTGCACGCCGGCATGATGTTAGGTTTCGAGGAGGTCGCACGCAACTATGATGTCCGCCGCAACAACCTGGTCATCCTGATGACGGACGGCATCGCCAATCAAGGCGTGACCGATTCCACCTCCATTGCCAGGGATGCGCGGGTATACAACGACCGCGGCATCTACCTGTCCACGATTGGCCTGGGCCGTGATTTCAACGACGCCCTGCTCAGCGAACTGGCCCGGCAGGGCAAGGGCAACTATCACTTCATTGACTCCGCCGCGGAGATGGACAAGGTCTTCAAGCAGGAGGCGTCCGGCCTGATGCAGAAGGTGGCGGAGAGCGTCTCCGTGCTGCTGCAACCCGAACCTGGTGTGCGAATCGTAAGCGTGACCGGTTACGACGGCGCGCCGCCAGCCGGGCCGGTGGAGTTGAAGCTGCGCGATATGGGCACGGGCGACAGCCAGGTGGTGCTCGTGCAGCTGCGGGTTGATCCTGACCGCCGCGGCGCCCGCAACCTGGTGAGCGTAAGCCTGCGCTACCGCGATCTGTTTGCCCAGCGTGATGAAACCCTCTCCGGCCAGGCCACAGTGGACGCCGGCTACCTGACGAGCTACGACCCGCTGTGGGACCTGGAGGTGCTGCGCAACGTCACCATCCAGCGCACGGCCGAGGGCTTGCGCGAAATTGACCGCTTGTATCAGGCGCGGCGCTACGAGGAGGCCTGGGATCTGGCTTACCGCCTGGAGCAGGCGCTGCGTCAGGTGGCCAGTCTGACCGGCGAACAGCAAATGACGAAGGATGCCGACATGATGCGCACTTACGAGGACACGCTGGCGCGTTGGGTGCAGCAGACAACAGGCCGCTTGCCAGGACCAGCCGAGCCGACGCTGCCCGAGCGGCCAGGGCGCGGTCGCGAAGCAACGCCGTACCCGCCCGCGCCAACGATCGAGATTCGGTAACGGCCGCAGGTCGTAATGAGAGGATACGCTTCAGCCTCAGGCGCCGGGCGCCCGAATCTGCGCTGCCAGTAGCCTGGTTGTTGGCAGCTCGGCCAAAGGCGCTCGGCGCTTGGCCGCACAGCGTTCGTTCAGCCAAGCGCCGTCCACGCCA
>DAISHS010000603.1:0-2028 GCA_036822415.1 Chloroflexota bacterium | reverse complement strand
TTGACGTTGGCGGGGAGGCGTCAAAGAATAATACCTCGACGGCAGCCAGCTGCGCCAGCCATATTGTGCCAGAAGATGCCTGGCCTGGCAAACGTTGCCTGGCGTGATGCGTTCTGGTTTCAACGCAAAACGCCGATCAGGGTGAGGGGAGTCTGGACGAAGCCAGCGCCTCACGATGATCGGCGTCCTTGCTAACGGCAGCGAATTTTTTCTACGAGCAGATGGCCCCCCAGTGCGCCGCCACGAATTGAATGTCGGCAATGGTGACCAGGCCATCGTTGTCGAAATCGTAACCCGACGGCGCCGGCTGTCCCCACAAACCGGCGATGGCGATCAGATCGGCGATGTCAACCAGGCCGTTGTGATCGAAGTCAGGGCAGATGCTGGCGTCGACGCGCGTGTCAATCTGCGCGCTGGTCCGCCCCACCATTCCCTCACCGGCCACAACGGCGAACACCGTGCGTGTGATCGCCTGCGTGGCCTGCGCCGTCCAGGTCAGGGTTACCGGGGCGTCGGGGGCGATGAGGCCAGTCCAGGTGACGGGCTGTGTCAGGGTCAGGGCGCCCGTCGTGGCAACGCCGCTCAGCGGGTTGAGCGCGTAGGTGCTGAAGGGGAAGACCACCTCGGCCGTCAACGGATAGCTGCTGGTTACCACCGCGCTGTAGTTGACAACACCGCTCACCGCAGTTTGGGTCGGGGTGACGCTCAGGGAGATGCCGTAGTCTGGCTCGACGCTGATGCCCACCAGATCAGGCTTGCTGATGTTGCCGGCGGTATCAACGGCAACGGCCTGCACGAAGTTCAGCCCTACGGTGATCGGCACCGAGACGCTCCAGGCATTGCTGGTGACCGTCGCCGTGATGCCGTTGACGAGGACGGCATCCAGGGCCGTCTCCTCGGTGACAATGCCGCTGACGCTGATCAGGCTCTGCCCAACCGGCATTGGCACGGTGGCCGCGTTGAGCGGCGCCGTGATTTGCACTTCGGGCTGCGTCGTATCGAAGGCGTCGGCCACCTTGTAGGCCGCCTGGCGGGTCGAGGTCATGCCCTGGCTGTCGGTCACGGTGGCCTGCAGGACTTCGTCGCCCACGCTGGCCGTGGGGATGGCGAAGGTCAGCTGGGCAAAGCCGGTCAGAACGACGCTTTGGTTGAGCAGCGCGGTGTTGTCTGAAGTGGTTACCACCACCTGGGCTGCGCCGACGCCAAAGAGGCTGACGGACGCATTGCCCGGCTGGCCGGGGCTGTACACCCCGCGATCGCTGCTCAGGCCGGTAATGGCCGCGGCGCCGACATCCACCGTCGTCGCATCTCCGCCCAGGGGATTGCCGCTGGCCGCGTCCATGACTTCCAGCACGATCTGATGCGCGCCAGGCTGCGTGGTGTTCAGCACGCCGCTGAGCGCGATCGGAGTCTCACCTGCCGGCAGCGCGCGCGTTTGACGGGCAGACGCCCCCAGGTCAAGCAGCGCGCCATCGGGCGCCAGGGCATAGGCCCACAGGTCGGCGGCAGGCACGGGCTGGTTGAGCCGCAGGATGGCCGTGACCGTCAGCGGGCTGCCGGGCAGCAGACCCTGCGGCAGGGGCGCGTTGGGGTCGCGCCGCGGCGCCGCGTTAGGGCTGGTGGATTGTACGGTCAGCTGCTCGGTCTGCAGGTCAATGCCAAAGACATCCACCGGCAAGGAGCGCAGCTCGCCGTCATAGCCATAGGTGAAGAAATAGCGGCCGCTGCGCACCACGGCTGGCAGCGCGTAATCCATCGTGAAGACGCCGACCGTGCCGGCCGGCCGCGTGATCGGCAGCGTTTCCGTGAGCGCCAGGCTGGTCCAGAGCACGGACCCTGGCGCATCGGGCGCCGCAGACAGGGGAATGGCCGCCGGCGCAAGGACGAAGGCGCTGTCCACGGGCCGCTGCAGATGCAGGCTGAGATGAACCGTCTCGCCGGCCTGGTAGCGCGCCCGATCGGCTTCCAGCCATACCCCAGGATCATCGCGCACCGGCACCCAGCGGCTGTCAATGATGAGGTTGTGTC
>DAISHS010000602.1:0-2029 GCA_036822415.1 Chloroflexota bacterium | reverse complement strand
GGCTGCTGCGCGTCAGGGCTGCGGCCGCCCGCGGCCGGATCCCAATCGCCGCCCTTGACGTACACCGCGGGCCGCAGCGCGGTCAAGAGCGCCTCCGCCGTCAGCTCCTCAAAAATGACGACCAGGTCAACGCAAGCCAGCGCGGCCAGCATTTGCGCGCGCTCCACCGCCGGCAGCAACGGACGCTGCGGCCCTTTGAGCGCGCGCGTCGAGGCGTCGCTGTTGACGCCGACAACCAGCGCATGGCCCAGGTTGCGCGCTCGTTCCAAATAATCTACGTGCCCCAGGTGCAGCAGATCGAAATGGCCGTTGGTCAACACCACACGCCAGCCAGCCTCGCGCCAGGCGTCGCATTGAGCCTGCGCGCTGGCCCGCGCCGCCACCCTACCCACGGGCGTTAACGTCATGGCTGCCAAAATTTCCCATGTTTTTCCCCCTCTCCCCGTGATCTGCCCCCCGCGTCCGCGCTTAGTCCCCGGTCGCCAACGCCTCGACCAGTTCGGCTGGCGTCACGACCGCATTGCCCAGGCGGCGCACCACCAGCCCGGCGGCGGTCATGGCCAGGTGCGCAGCCGTGCGCAAATCGCTGCCGCCGCCCAGGGCCAGGGTCAACACGGCGATGACCGTGTCCCCCGCGCCGGTGACATCGAACACCTCTTCGCGATTCCAGGCCGGCAGGTGCCGCGGCGTATCGCCCCACTCCAGCAGACTGACCCCATCGCCGCCGCGGGTGACGACCAGGCGGCGGGCTGCCAGTTCTTTTTGCAGGCGCACCAGCGCGCGCTCGAAATCATGATCGTCGTGCAGGGCAAAGCCAACCTGGGCTTCGGCCTCAGCCGCATTGCAGCGCACCAGGTCGAAGCCGCGGAACTTGCCCAGGTCGCCCTGTGAGTCCACCGTGGTCAAGACGCCATGCTGCCGCGCCGCCGCCTGCACGGTCGCGACCAGGTCAGCGGTGATGACCCCCGTGCGATAGTCAGAGATGAGGACGGCCCTGGCGCCGGCCAGCAGGTTTTCGACGTGGGCGTCCAACTGCTGCGCCAACGCCGGGCCGAGCGGCTGCCGATCCAGGAGATCGACGCGCACGAGGTGCTGCGCAAAACGCAGGCTGCCCTGCGCGACGATGCGCGTTTTGGTCGTGGTTGGTCGCTGCGGGTCGGTGACGATGCCGGCCGTGTCAATGCCCAGGCTGTGCAGGTGGTTGACGAGCGTTGCGCCGGCCGCATCCGCGCCGATGACCCCCACGGCCGTGGCCTGACTGCCCAGCGCCACAATGTTGGACGCGGGGTTGGCCGCGCCGCCCGGCACGCTCAACCGTTGGCGCAGTTCGAGCACCGGCACGGGCGCCTCGCGGCTCAGGCGGGTGGCGACGCCCATCACGTATTCGTCCAGGCAGAGGTCGCCTACCACAACCACGCGCTGCCCGGCCAGGCGCGCCACCAGGGTTGTTATGTCCGTCATGCGGCATCCCTTCCCGCTGCGCGCAGCACCGCCCACACGAAGCGCGGCAGGGCCAGCTGTCGCCGCCAGCGCCACGGCTCTTGCAGCAGCCGAAAGAGCCATTCCAGGTGCAGGCGCTGCACCGAGGCCGGCGCGCGCTGCCGCACGCCGGCGATAAAATCGAGCGAGCCGCCGACGCCCATGGCCAGCGGAATCTGCAGCCGCGGCTGCGTGCGCGCAATCCACAGGTCTTGCGCGGGCGCGCCGTACGCCACAAAGAGGACGTGCGGCCGCGCCGCCGCGATACGCGCGACAATGGCCTCTTCCTCGTCCGCACGCGGGCTGCCGGCAAAGACGCCGACAATTTGCAAGGCCGGATGGCGCGTGCGCAGAACGTCGGCTGCCCGCTGCGCAATGCCTGGCCCTGCGCCGAGCAAAAAAAGGCGCCAGCCCTCCTGCGCCGCCAACGCCGCCAGCCGCGGCGCGCCATCGGAACCGGTAATGCGCGCCGGCAGCGGCTGACCCCGAGATCGTGCGCTCGATCTGCAGCTGGATCAGCCGTCGGTCGAGCTTGTCCATGACTTCGGGC
>DAISHS010000601.1:0-2045 GCA_036822415.1 Chloroflexota bacterium | reverse complement strand
TCGCCTGACCGCAGCGAGATTCAGCGCAATCTCGCCAGTTTCGCCGCGCTCAAGATCATGAGCCCTGGCGACCTGGAAGAGCTGACAAACCGCATCATCGTGCGTGACTTCAACGAGGACGACCTCCTTCAGGAGACCCGCGGTGCGGGCGATTACCTCTACCTGGTGCAAAGCGGCGCTTTACGCGAAACCGGCAAAGATTCCACGGGCAAGGTGTGGTGGGACCGCACGCACACCGCAGGCGCCATCTTCAGCCGCCAGGCCACCTACGACGGCATCTATGAAGAGACCGAGGTGATCGGCCTGGCGCGAGGGCGGTTATTTACCATCATGCCCAAAGACCTGAGCTGGGCCATGGAACGACAGCCCAAGCTGCGGGAGGCGCTCATACGCGAACCGATCGCGGCGCGGTTGCGCGCCATGCCCCTGTTGGCGCCGTTGAGCGATACGCAGATCAGGCGCCTGGCAACGATCTGCACCCCTGAAGAGGTCAAAGCGGGCAATCCCATTTGCGATCCGGGGCAAGCTGGAGCCGAAACCTGGTTCTGGTTCATTGACTGGGGACAGGTCAACGTCACTTACTCACGTGGGGGGATGCCGCCGGAGGCGCCGTTAACGATTACAGCGGGCAATTTCTTTCACAACGCGCCTGATAAGTTAGGAAAAATTCCGCCTGTAACCGCCCGGGCGCTCTATCGCTGCAAACTCATCCGTGTGCCGCTTTCCGAAATCGAGATCCTGGCGGGCACGACGGCCGTAGGCGAGCGTCTGCAGTCGCCCCCAATCATCGAATTTCTCGAAAAGATTCCTTCCTTCAGCAAACTGGGGGAAGAGCGAAGACAGAAGTTAGCCAGTATTACGGCCTGGGAGCATTACCCGGCTTCGCAAACGGTGTCACAGCAGGGTGTGCGCGACAGCTCGCTGCGTATTCTGCACCGCGGCGCGGCCGTCATTCGCACCACCGACGACCAGGGCAAAGAGCGCCCACGCGACTTCATGGCCCCCGGTCGTTTTTATGGAGAAAGCTCACTTTTTCGCCAGGAGCGGCACGAAACCACCGTGCGCGCGGTGCGACCGGACAGCGTCGGCAGCGCAGGCGGCATCTTGACCAGCCCGGATGGACAGAAGGACGAGGTGAAGAGCCAAGAACCCGGCGCGACCTGGTTTCGCATCCGTTTCGAGGATTTGAAATACCTCATTGACAGTGAACCAGGACTTTGGGAGGGCACCCACCTGATCCAAAAAGTCAAAGAGCAAAAGAAAAAACATCGGGAATACGACTGGCAAGAAGAAGACGAAGTGCTTTGGTACAAGGGGCACCGGCATAAGATCGTTTTGATACGCACGCTGCTTATTCCCATGCTGCTGCCGATTGCGCTTTGGCTGCTGAGAACGATCTTGCTGAACTGGGGAATTGACCTGCCCCTCCTGGCGTTTGTATTGCCAGGTCTCGTTCTCTTTATCCCACTGGTTATCTGGTACCTGATTGACTATTATAACGACTATTTCGTGGTGACCGCCCTGCGCGTGACGGCGCGTGAACAGATCCTCCTGGTGTACGAGCGGCGCACGGAAGCGCCCCTGGAGCAGGTGCAGGACACCACGCTGCGCATCAGTTTTTGGGGCAACCTGATTGGCTACGGCGATCTGAAAATCAAAACGGCCAATGCAGCCTCGCAAATCGTGTTCGACCAGGTGAGCGACCCCAAACACATCCAGAGTCTCATTTTTGAACAGCGCCGGCGCTTGCTCGCCGAAAAGCTGGTTGAGCAGCGAGAAGGCATGCGCATGCAGCTCGTCAAAGACTTGCGTCTGGGGCTGCTGAGTCAGGCGCCCGATCAAACCCTGCCGCCGGGCCAAAAAGCGCTGACGCCTCTATCCTGGTGGCAGCGTTGGCGCAGGTATTTCGTTACGATTCTACGCGTTATTTTTTTCCCTCTCGAGCTTATCAGGCGGCCGCTCAACTTCATCCTGCGTATTTTCTCACAGCGCCGCCTCAACCCACGCAATCTCAGCCAAGAGTTTGGCGGCGCCATCCTGGGATC
>DAISHS010000600.1:0-2054 GCA_036822415.1 Chloroflexota bacterium | reverse complement strand
GATCTCTCCGTCGTGTTCATGGATACGACCACCTTGTATTTCGAAGGGCAAGGTGTCGATTTCCGCGAGGAATTGACCCGAGTTTTTCACTGAGAACTGACCCGGGTAGATTTATGGTTTGATGCTCAGGTTGGGGTCAAGATTTTGCTTTCTCCTTTCGTGTTTTTGTCGCCGCGGAACTTACCCTGAACCGGAAGCTATCGTTTCCGGTTTCGACGATATGGCAGTGATGAGTTAGGCGATCGAGCAATGCGGTCGTCATTTTCGTATCGCCGAACACTCCGGCCCATTCGCTGAAGCTGAGGTTTGTGGTAATGACCACGCTGGTTCGCTCGTAGAGTTTGCTGAGCAGGTGGAAGAGCAACGCGCCGCCGGATGCGCTGAACGGCAGGTAACCAAGCTCGTCGAGGATCACCAGATCGCAACGAACCAGCCGCTCGGCAATCTGTCCGGCTTTTCCCTGGGTCTTTTCCTGCTCGAGCGCGTTGACGAGCTCGACGGTGGAATAAAAGCGAGCCTTCTTCCGATGATGCTCGATAGCGTGAACCGCTATAGCCGTTGCAATGTGAGTCTTGCCGGTTCCTGGTCCGCCGACCAGAACGATGTTTTCGGCTTTTTCCGTGAACTCGCAACGATGCAGTTGGCGCACGAGTGCTTCGTTGACCTCGCTGGAGGCAAAGTCAAACCCTGTTAGGTCTTTGTAGACAGGAAAGCGAGCCGCCTTGATCTGATAGGCGACAGACCTAACCTCGCGTTCGGCGGTTTCCGCCTTGAGCAATTGAGAGAGAATGGGAATGGCGGCGTCGAAGGCCGGCGATCCCTGCTCCATCAGGTCGTTTGCGGCCTGGGCCATGCCGTGCATCTTCAAACTGCGGAGCATGATGACCACTGCGGCGCCAGCGGGATCATGACGCATGACGAGCCTCCTGCCCATCAGCATCGCCGCGTAGCGCGTCATAGCGCTCGACATCGGCGCGGGGCTCGCTCGCTAGGTTCAACGCCTGTGGCGTATCCACGGTCGGCGGCACCGACGATTTGCCGTCGATCAGCCTGTGCAGGACGTTGATGACATGGGTTTTTGTCGGTGCGCCATCGCTCAAGGCCAGTTCGACAGCGCATAAAACGGCTTGCTCGTCGTGCTGGAGAACCAAAGCCAGGATCTCCACCATTTCTCTGTCGCCGCCGGGATATTTGAGGAGATGCTGCTGCAGCCGCTTGAAGGCGTCTGGCAAGTCGGCGAACGGCGCGCCATTGCGCAAGGCGCCTGGCTTCCGTTGAATCACCGCCAGATAATGCCGCCAGTCATAAATTGTCCGTCCCTGCCGGCTATGGGATCGATCGATGATCCGCTGATGCGCGCAAACGATCTGTCCCTCGGCGACAACGACAATACGGTCCGGGTAAACACGCAGGCTGACAGGTCGATTGGCGAAGGAGGCCGGCACACTGTAGCGGTTACGCTCAAGGTGAACCAGACAGGTCGGCGATACACGCTTGCTGTATTCGATGAAGCCGTCAAAGGGACGGGGCAATGCCATGAGGCATGCCGTTTCGCTTTCCCAAACATCGGCGACCGTTCCCGCCTGGCTTCCATGAGGGATCTCGCGCCATAACTCCTGGCAGCGCTGCTCCAGCCAATCGTTCAGGGCGTCAATGGTGGGGAAACGCGGCGCCACGCGCCAAAGACGATGGCGGGAGTCCTGAACATTCTTTTCGACCTGGCCCTTCTCCCAGCCCGACGCCGGATTGCAGAATTCCGCGTCAAACAGGTAGTGGCTGGCCATAGCCGCGAAACGAGCGTTGACCTGCCGCTCTTTGCCCACGCCAACCCGATCAACAGCCGTGCGCATGTTGTCGTAAATCCCGCGCCGCGGAACGCCGCCGAGCACCCGGAACGCATGGTAATGGGCGTCAAACAACATCTCATGGGTTTGAAGAAGATAGGCGCGGATAAAAAAGGCGCGGCTGTGCGAAAGCTTGAAGTGTGCCACTTGCAGCTTGATCCGCTCGCCACCGACAATCGCCCAATCTTCGCTCCAATCGAACTGGAACGC
>DAISHS010000599.1:0-2055 GCA_036822415.1 Chloroflexota bacterium | reverse complement strand
TGACGCAGCGCTTGAGCCAGCGCGGCCCACAGCCAATTGGGCATGGGGCCGTCCAGGACGACGGCGCGTTCGGGCGGCAGCGGCGGCACATGCACCGGCAGCGGCTTGAGCAGGTAATGCGCCTCCTGGCGCGTAAAGACAAGCCGGATCGGATCGGCGGTCAGGTCGGCGGTCAGCGTAAACTCCGCATTAGCCTGCGGCGACGGGTAGACGACAGGCGGCGGCAGCATCCAGCCAAAGTAGCGGGCGTCGAAGAGGTGGAACGGCGCCGGGGCCACGTGCGCGGCCAGCGCCGCGTACAGCCAGACCGGGCCAGGCCCAAAGAGGGCCAGCGGCTCACCCGGCGGGATCAATTCCCGCAGCCGGGGCAGGTCTTCGGGATTCCGCCAGATTTTCTCGCCGGCGCGAACGATGCCCAGGTCATGGGCCAGCTGTTCCAGGGTCAACAGCGGAACGTTGAGCGGCGCCCGGCTGATGTGCTCGGATTCGAGGAAAGCGGGCGGGTAGGCGCAAATGCCTTGCACACGGGCAAATACCTCAGCGAAGGTCGCTCCTGGTTGAGGATGCTCCCGCTCAAGCCCGCTGATGACCCCATGCAGCGCACCGCTGCCTGGTTCGAGGCTGTCGGGCAGGGTGAGGTGGGAGCGCAGGCTGGCAATGGGGATCAAGCTGCGCTCATCCAGCCACTGGGTCCAGGCCTGGCGATCATCGGCCTCGCGCCAGAGGTGGATGACATGGGTGCAGGCGTCGAACAGACGGAACTGGCTGTCGCGTGGACGGCCGCCGATATCTACCAGCATGGGGAGACTGCGGTCGCGAATGCCTTGCAGCAGGCTTTCGATCAGGTCGTTGCTAAAGCTCCCTTTTTGCCGCTGGCGCACGCGCACCTCGTCGTTGCTCTGGTAGAACCAGTCGCCTTCGCCATCGGGCGCGGCGCGCAGCAGGATGTGCGGCGCGTGGGCTGCGCGCAGCCGTTGGGAGAGCAAGTAGGCGAGAACCGATTTGCCGCTGTGCGGCGGTCCCGCCACAAGGATAGCTGGAAGCAGGTTGGGTGTGAGCATACATTCTCCTTATGGTCATCTAGACGCATGAACGTTGCAAGCAGGGCCGTACTGGTGGCGCCGTTGGGCGGTCAACCCCAGGTTATCACCTTTGCCCTCGATCTGCTGTTGGCCCAGGGCAGCGCGGTGAGCGAGGTGATCGTCATGCACCTGGCTGCGCCGCGCTACCGGCAGGCCTATCGGCGGCTGGCCGAAGCGTTTCCTGGCGATTACTACGGCGAGCGGCCGATTCACTTACGCGGCGTCCCGGTGCTGCGTCAGGAGCGCGCCCTGGACGATGTGCAGGACACAGCGGACGCCGACGCCGTCTGGCGCACCGTCCACGAGCTGATTGCCGGTCTCAAGGCGCGTGGCCTGCGGCTGCACCTGCTGCTCAGCGGCGGCCGCCGCTTGTTGGCGCTGATGGCCGTCTCCGCGGCGCTGCTGCACATGGAGCATGGCGACCGGGCCTGGCACCTGTACACGCCGGACGCCGTGCGTGAGGCGGCCCGTGATGGCGCGCAGATGCACGTACCGCCAGAGGCTGGCGTGCAGCTGATCGAAGTGCCGCTGGCGCCGTTGGGCGCTTACTTCCCTGGCCTGCGGCCGCTGCTGGGCGCCTCGCCGGCCGACGTCATCGCCGCCCGCACCCGCTGGCTGGACGACGTGGACCAGGCGCGCTGCCGGACAGTGCTGGCGCGGCTGAGCGAGCGTCAGCGCGAGGTGCTGCGTAGCCTGGCCCAGGGTCAGCCTCCGACGCAGGTCGCCAAGCGGCTGGCCATCACCCCGAAGACCGTGGATGCGCACAAAACCGCGATCCTGGCCGAATGTCGGTCGGCGTGGGCCTTGCCCGACGATGAGCGGCTGGGCTACCACTGGCTGCGCGAGAAGTTTGGGCGGTATTTTGGCATCAACGGAGTATAACACAGAAAGGCCGGTCGCGGCATCAGAGAAAACTCCTAAATGTTTTGGAGATAACTCGGTAGCCGCCGCGGGTGGTTTGGAGTATAGTGAG
>DAISHS010000598.1:0-2064 GCA_036822415.1 Chloroflexota bacterium | reverse complement strand
AACCGCCGTTGGGGTGATCGAGGCCGCGCTGCGCAAAAGCCAGATGCTGGCTATCAGGCGCCCAGGCCGCCAGCCCCAGCCAATCTCCCTGCGCAACCTGCTCAGGGTCGCCAGCGCCGTTCACGTCGAACACGTAGAGGTTGGCGTTGGTTTCGGTGCGCGTGATGTACGCCAGGTGTTGGCTGTCCGGCGCCCACTGCAATTCGGCCAGCCCGCCCAACCCGCTGATGCCACCGGCAACGGCCGGCTCCGTCAGGTTGATAATGTCCAGGTCATCGGTCAGCACCAGCCCCAGGCTCAGCCCATTGGGCGCGAGATCGAGACGGGCCAGCGGTAAGGTTGGCGATACCAGCAGCGGCGCGGCCGGCGCGGTCAGTGCGGTGGTGTAGACCTGACCGGCCTGATCGGCAAAAACGCAGCGTTGGGGGGTTGAGCTGTCGCTGCTGCAATCCCAGGTCGTGCCCAACAGCCGGTCAGTCACCGTGAGCAGGCCACCGCTGGAGATCTGCCAGAGCAGTGTGCTGCCGGTCTGCGCCTGGGTGCTGAAGAGAATGGCGCCGGTGGTGCTGGTTGGCGGCAGCGCGGCGGCCGTCACCAGCGACAAATAGGCGGGCGGCGTCGGCGTGAGGGTGGGCGCCGGCGTCGGCGTGACGGTGGGCGTCGGCGTGAGGGTGGGCGTCGGCGTGGCGAAAATAGGCAACGCCTGGCAAGCCGCAAGCAGCGCAGTCAGTAAGAGCAGCGTCAGTATCGAAGCCAAAGCGGCGGCGAAGAGGCGCATTTTAGTTTTCCTCCTGTTTCCAGGCTCGCAGCAACGCAGCCAGGTCAAGCGCAGCCAGGGTTTGCAGATCACGACGCCAAATCAACTGCGGCGCGGCGGTGACCTCGCCGATGCAGGCGAACGGCGCGCAGCCGGCCAGGGCCGCAGTAAAAGCGTCGGCCGCGGCTGGCGTCACCTCGACGATGAAACGCCCCAGCGACTCGGCAAAGAGAACCGTCTCAGCAGTCAGAGCGGGCGCGTCTGGCTGCGCATGGAGCGGCACGCAGGCCAGGTCCACGGTCGCGCCCAGGCGCCCGGCCAGGGCCATTTCAGCCAGGGCGACGGCCAGCCCGCCTTCCGAACAATCATGGCAGGCGCGCACCGCACCTTGGCGAATGGCCGCATGCAGGCCGCGCAGCCGCGGCAGCGGATCGGCCACCGGCGCGGGCACAACGCCAGCCAGGGGGCGAGTCTCCCCCAGGTCGGCTGCCCGCAGCTGGTCATACAGGCTGCCGCCCAACTCGGCCGCGGTCGCGCCGACCACATAGAGCAGGTTACCCGGCTCTTTCAGGTCCATCGTCACGGTGCGCGTCACATCGGGCACCAGCCCCAACGCCGAGATGAGCAGGGCGCCTGGGATGGCGTGCTTTTGCCCATCAGCCCCCAGGTATTCGTTGTTCAGGCTATCCTTGCCCGAGATGAACGGCGCGCCATAGGCCAGGGCGGCGTCATAACAGCCCTGCGCACAGCGCACCAGACTGCCCAGGCGGTCGGGAAGGGACGGATTGCCCCAGCAGAAATTGTCCAGGATGGCAACCTGGTCTGGGTCTGCGCCAACCGCTACCAGATTGCGCAGGGCTTCGTCCACCGCGGCCCAGGCCATGCGGTAAGGATCGAGCAGGCCAAAGGCAGGGTTGATGCCGTTCGCCAGGGCCACGCCCGTGGTGGGAGGCGCTGCCGATGCGGAGGCGAGCAGGGTGTCCAGAGGCAACAGGACGGCGGCGTCGCCAGGGCCATCGCCGGCTGCGCCCACCAACGGCTTGACCACCGTGCCGCCTTGCACCTCATGATCGTAACGCCGAATCACCGACTCTTTGCTGGCGACGGTCGGATGGCGCAGCAGGCGCAGAATCGAGCTGGCCAGGTCGGGCGGAGGCGCGGAACTGAAGGCAGCGAGGGGCGCCGTCTCCGGAGGAGTCCAGACGGCCTGCAGATGGCGCTGCGGAATGCCGTGATGCAGGAATGGCCCATCCAGGCGCGCAACCGGGCGTCCCTGGTAGCGCACCGTGAGCTGACCGTCGCCGCTG
>DAISHS010000597.1:0-2069 GCA_036822415.1 Chloroflexota bacterium | reverse complement strand
CCCCCGCCCCGGCCAGATGGCTGCACGACCAGCGGTCGGCGCCGAAGCGGCGACGGTGCAGATGGGCGCGCCCGCGCCTTTTGCACGCGCTGCCGTGCCGGGCGGCGATCAACCAACGCCCCGCCCCGGCCAGATGCCCGCGTTCAACCCACCTCCGGCTTTTGCGCCTGCCCCGCCGGCGCCCGCCCGGAACGCGCCCGGGCCAGCGGCCGGCCGCGGCGACGCCGCGACGATGATGATTGGCGCGGTGCAAACGGCCGCGTCGTTTGCCTGGCTCGTGGTGCTGGATGGGCCTGATCGTGGTCATTTCTACCCGCTGCGCGCGGAGACGACTACCCTGGGGCGCGTTCCCGGCAATGATATTGTCGTGGCCGATAATGCTGTCTCCAGCCAACATCTGAAAATTCGCATCGAGGCGCAGGAGAATGGCGAGCTGCAGTATCTGCTGATTGACCTGGCCAGCCGGAACGGCACCTATGTCGGACCCAAAGCCACCTACCGCGCAGACAACAGCCGGGTTTACCGCCACACCCTGCACGATGGCGATTATTTGCTGTTGGGTGAAACGACGCTCGTTTTCAAGTGCATCTAGGCGCAGCCGCTTTGCCGTCTTTGCGAATGATGGGTTGGACGTTGCGTTTCATGGACAACGTTTTCGTCACCCACCAGGGATGACATCTGAGAGAGGAGGAAGTATGCGCAAGGGAGTGAGGGCTTTGACCCTGGGAACGGTGTTGATGTGGCTCCTGGCCGTCGCGGTCAGCGCCCAGGCCAGCGGCCGCGTCACGATCAATGCCGTTGACACCACCGCCCATCCAACCATGTCGGTGCTGCTCTCGGTGCAGGATGCTAACGGCGTGCCGATTCCTGGCCTGGAAGCTGGTCAGTTTGAATTGGTTGAAGACGGACGCACCTCATTTCCGCCGGAGCAGGTCGCCACCCAGGTCAACGCAGACGCAGTCACAGCCATTGCGCTGGTGGTTGACCTGAGCGGCAGCATGAAGGATAAGCCGCTGGACGAGGCCAAGACGGCGTCGGCGCGCTTGCTCGACGCCCTGCTGGACAAGGCCAACGATCCCGACCGGGCGGCATTCTTCGGCATCAACCGGCCGGTGTCACCCACCGATTTGACCCTGGACGAATCGGTTGAAGTAGCCTTTGGCAACGATAAGAACAAGATTCTGAACGTCGTCAATTTCTTGAGCGTCGAAGGCAACCGCTCGACGCCGCTCTTCGACGCGCTCTACCGGGTGATCAAAATCACGTCGGAGCAGTCCGGCCAGCGCGCCATCATTGTGATCACCGATGGCATTGACAAGGTGAGTAAGTTCAAGGCCGATGATGTGATCAACGAGGCCAATCGGAACCAGATTCCGGTGTTTCCCATCAGCCTGAGCACCAACCAGGTGGACGAAACCTTCCTGGAACGTCTGGCGGTGCGCACCGGGGGTGAATACCGCAAGGCGCCGGCGCCTGAGGAGTTTACGGCGCTCTTCCAGAAGGTGCTCGATCAGATGAAGCTGGAGTACAAGCTCAGCTATCAGTCCCGCCTCGCGGTGGATGGCAACTCGCACAGTTTGTTGATCAGCGTGCGTGCGCCGCGCGTACAGGGCTTTGCTGAGAAGAAATTCCAGCTCGGCGCGGCGCCGGCCACGAGCGCGCCCAATCCAACGGACGCTAAGCCTGAACCGGCCGCGTCCACAGCTACCCCTGCGCCTGGCGCTACCCCCGCCGCGACAACCACACCCGTCTCTGGAGGCACCGTGATTGACGATTTGACCACCTTCATCAAGGACAATCCCTTGCCCGCGGCGCTGATTGGCGTTGCGGCCCTGCTCCTCATCGCGTTGTTGGTTTTGTTGATTGTCTGGCTGCGCCGGCGCAATGCCCCGGTTGAGGCTGTCGCCGATTATAGCCTCGACGCCGGCGGTAATGATTGGCAGGCGCAAACGCCTGGGCCTGTGTCCGGCGGCATGGGCGCCATGCCTGGTTCGGGCGGGTTCGGCGCCGGATTGCCAACGGTTGGGCCGGGCGCCACTGCCGCGCCGACGGCTGGCCCTGGCGGCGCC
>DAISHS010000596.1:0-2072 GCA_036822415.1 Chloroflexota bacterium | reverse complement strand
GAGCAGGATGACAAGCGTTCCCTCGGCCACGGCGCCGATCACTTCGCCGCCGGGAGAGCGGCGCAAGTAGGCGCCCCGGTTGTTGGCGTTGGCGATCACGGCAAATCCTGGCGTCGGCTGCGGTGTGGCGGCGACAGTGGCGCTGGGCGTCGCGCTGGGCGTCGCGGTCACAGTCGCCGTCGGGGTCACGGTGGGCGTTACCGTCGCCGTTGCCGCGGGCGACGGCGACGCTGTTGGAGTTGGCGTCGCCGTCGGGGTGGCCGTGGGACCTGGGGTGGGCGTCGGCGTCAGCGTGGACGTCGGCGTGAAAGTGGGCGGCGCCAGCGGATCGAGCCGCGTGGCCGGAATCACGTTGAGCAAGAGCGCCACGGGCCGTTGGATGCGCGTGGCGATCTGACGCTGAAACGCCAGCACTGCGTCGTAGGAGTACTGTTGCGGCGAGCGCACCGTCACGACGAGCTGCAAAGTGCCATCGTCACGCAGGGTCTGCTTGAGTTCCACGAACTCGCTCTCGGGCAGGAGGGCGCTGACTTCGTTGCCAACCGCCGCCTGCACCGCACGGTCGAGGCGCACCGAGCGCAGCGTCTGGACGGTGAGAAGGGCCAAAATCAGGGTGACGACTGCCAACAGCGCCAGGGCGCCCGCCAGACCGCGCCGCAGGACGTTGCGCCGGGCTTTCTCGTCGGGAGTCGGCGCAAAACCGAGCATGAGGAAGACCAGGCCGCCGGCGGCGGCAATGGCGACCAGATTGGTCAGGAAGAGCAGAAGGGCGCCGCCAGCAATGTCGCTGCGCGCCAGGGCCAGCCCGATGCCAACGACGGTCAATGGCGGCACCAGGGCGGCGGCAATGGCGACGCCGGCCAATCCCGCCGACACTCCCTTGCGACACAACGCATAAGCGCCCGCCGCGCCCGAGGCCAGAGCAACGCCCAGATCGAGCACGTTCGGTTGCGTGCGACTCATGATTTCGGCAGTGGCTGTGGCGTCAGGAACCAGCAGGCCGAGCAGGCTGCCGATTGCGATTGCCAGCGACATGCCGCGCAACGACGCCCAAGCGGCGGCGACAAGCAGTTCGACATCGCCTGCGACCACGCCAAGCCCCAGACCGACGATGGCCGACATGAGCGGCGCGACCAGCATGGCGCCGATAATGACGGCCGGACTGTTGAGCAGCAGCCCAAGCGCAGCCAGAACGGCGGCCAGACCGATCATGATGAAGAAATCGGCGCGTGAGCGGGCGCCCTGCTGGATGGTTGCTCGCACCTCGTCCCGTTCACTGGCCGTCAGCGTGGGCAGCGCGGCGGTGGCCTGACGCCAGGCGTTGCGCAGCAGGCGGGTTAGCATGGGTGTGTGGCGCCGAGCGATGATGACCAGGGACTGGCTTTCTTCGGCGACGCGTTGGGGCAGTTCGCCAAACGCCAGCCGGTCAATCAGGGCCTCGCGCGACGTGCCCATCAGCACGGCATCATAGCCGACAGACAACTCGTCCAGAATGGCTTGCGCGGTGTCGTCGCCGACAACAGTTTTGCGTGTGACATGGGGGAGTCGGGAGAGGTGGCCGAGGGTCGCACGAAACTGACGCTCGGCGGCGGCGAAGATGTGGCTTGGAGAACGGCCGCTGGCCACGATGTGCAGCGCCGTGATGGAGGTGGTTTCAGTGTCATGCGCCAGTTCGTGCGCTAGGCGCGCCGCCAGGGCCGCATGTGGGCCTGCGCCAACTGAGATCAGGATGCGCCGGTACGAATCAACGGGACGCCCGCCGACGATCGCCACGTCGAAAATGGGATCTTCCAAGACGGCAGCCAACGATGCGCTGTGCTGTGGGCTGGCGCCGCGCCAGCCCAGGATGACCAACGCGGCGTTCAGTTCAGCGGCTGTCTCGCGAATTGCCTGTCCAACGTCGTCGGCCATGCGCACAATCCAGCCGACTGCCGCCCCAGTCTGACGCGTCGCCGTCAGCGCGGCGGCCAGCGCCGGCCATGATGTCGGCTCGGTATCCGGAGCAGCGGCAGCGGGGGTGCGAGTCGGTGAGACGTGCAGCAGCGCCACCCCTGTTTGCCGCGCCGCGGCGA
>DAISHS010000595.1:0-2082 GCA_036822415.1 Chloroflexota bacterium | reverse complement strand
GGTGCTGGCGGTCGGCGCCGCGCTGCACGTCGCGCCGGCGCGGCGGCTGGCCCTGGCCGCGGCTCTGGAGACGCTCTTTACCGCCAGCCAGGCCCACGAGGCGCTGCCTGCCAACGCCAGGCGTGACAGCAAACTTTTGGGCGGACTGGTGTTGATGGGCGATCATCTCTTTGCGCAGTCGGCCGTTTTTGCCGCGCAGGCTGAGCTGCCGGCCGTGGTCACGCTGTTTGCACAGACCCTGCAAACCATCAGCCAGGTGCAGGTGCGTGCTCAGCTGGGCAGTGCGCCCGACAGCGCGTGGACGCCGAATGCCATCCTGTGCGCAGCCGCGGCCGTGGGCGCCGGTCTGCTCGGCCATCTCGCCAGCAGCGACCTGGACACCCTGCGCGAATTCGGCTTACGCCTGGGGGCCTGGGCTGACTCGCATCGCCTGGACGATCTGCACGAAGCCCAACTCGCCTTGCGCCAGGTGCGCCAGCCCGAGGTTCGCCAGCGCCTGCGCGGCCTGCTGGTCTGAAAAGCCCACGCTTGTAACCTCGATGTACGCCAGGTTCTGAAGGCAATCGAAAAACTCGAGGCAGACCGTGACTCTAGTGAATGATCGTTACACCTATCGCGTCACCTGGTCGGAGGAAGACCAGGAGTACGTTGGCTTGTGCATCGAATATCCCAGCCTGAGCTGGCTCGCCTCGTCACCAGAGGAGGCGCTGGCCGGGATCCGGGCCGTGGTGGCCGAGGTCGTCGCCGACATGCAGGAAAACCACGAGCCGATCCCACAGCCGCTGGCGACCAGGCGCTACAGCGGCCGCTTTATGGTGCGGGTTCCTCCCGAACTGCACCGACGTCTCGCCCTGGAAGCAGCCGAGGCGGGCGTCAGTCTCAACAGGCTGGCCAGCACGAAACTGACATACACGGCTTCGTCCATCCCCGGCGATCATCCGTGACCACCCCCTCGGACCGCTGGGGTTGACAGTCAACCTCCAGTGGGGCGTCGAGCGTGCTTGATACCTGTAACGTAACACGGTACAATCATCCATGGAGGAGCTGATGCCTCATGCCCATGAAGAACCCTCCTCACCCCGGTGAGATCATCCGTGATTTGTATCAGGTAACCCCCTTTGCCGACCACAGCCCGATCTTGTGCCCGCAGGCGCTTGAAGAGAGTCGCCAGCCACAATCCTCACAGCGCTGAAGGCAGAGAGCGACCTGCGCGTCTATGCGTGCTACGGGCTGAGCGCGGAGGAGATCAGGATCGTCGAGAGCGAGACGCGCTAACCAGTTGACTTAGTCACCTGCTTAGTCTACAATGCTTGACGGAGGTGTCGATCATGACGATGACTGTCAACGTTCACGAGGCCAAAACCCATTTCTCCAAGCTGCTTCAACGGGTGCTCGAAGGCGAAGAAGTGATCATCGCCAAAGCCGGGCAGCCGGTGGCGGTTCTCTCCCCCGCGCCTTCGGCGGCCATCCGCCGCGTTCCTGGCAACGACGCGGGCAAAGTGATCATCACGCCAGCCTTCGACGAGCCCCTGCCGGAGTTCGACGAGCTATGAGAGCGCTCCTGGACACCCACACTTTCCTGTGGTGGAACACCGATGATCCCCAGCTGTCGTCCAAAGCGCGCGCGTTGATTGCCGATGGCCACAACGAGATCTACTTGAGCGTGGCCAGCGCATGGGAAATTGCTATCAAAGCAGCGCGCGGTTCGCTGATCCTGCCCGAGCCGCCGGACGAGTACGTGCGCAGCCGTCTGCGCTTGCATCGCATGTTGGTCTTGACGGTTCAACTGCGCCACGCCTTGACGGTCTATGATCTACCGATGATCCATCGGGACCCCTTCGATCGCTTGCTAATTGCCCAGAGCCGTGTGGAGGATTTGCCGCTCTTGACGATGGATTCCCAGATAGCTCAGTACGGCGTCGTAGTGGTCTGGTAGACTATTCCATGATCACCAGTGCAAGCCCTGTCGAGGCTGACGAGGCTGCACTGCTCCTGATGGTCGCGGCCCAAAACCCCGCGGCCGACGTCAGCGCGCTGGAGGCGGAGATCAACCAGCGCGTTTATGCGCTTTACGGGCTGAGC
>DAISHS010000594.1:0-2085 GCA_036822415.1 Chloroflexota bacterium | reverse complement strand
GATGGCAGCAACATCGAGCCAGGCGTCTTTGTTACCATTCATGATTTTGCTAGTCTAAGAAATCAGCGTGTGATGTATTTGGCGGAGGAAATTCAATAGAGATGGTTCCGAAAGTGTTTCGCAATGGATTAGTCTACTTGCTCCTGCTGACAGCGCTGGCTGCGTTTGTCTTCACATCGTTCTCACGCACGCGCACAGACGTGCCTGAGATTGCGATTGCCGACCTGGCGCGTGAAGTGACGGCGGGAGTCGTGCAGCGCATCGCCGTCAAGGGCGATGAACTGCAAATTACCTACAAGCCTGAGTACAAGTCAACCAGCGCCATCTCGCGCAAGGAAGAGGGGGTCAGCCTGGGCGATACGTTGAAGAACCTGGGTGTACCCGACGCCAAACGTCAGGCCGTTGCCGTGGACGTGGTGGCGCCAAGCCGCTGGGAAAACTGGGGCGCCATTCTGGGCACCCTGCTGCCCCTCGTGCTGGTCGGCGCGTTCTTCTTCTTCTTGATGCGCCAGGCGCAGGGCGCGGGCAATCAGGCCTTTGCCTTTGGCAAGAGCCGCGCGCGCATGTTCACCGGCGACAAACCGACCGTCACCTTTGCCGATGTGGCGGGCTGTGAAGAGGCCAAAGAAGAGCTGCAAGAAGTGGTGGAGTTCCTCAAAGAGCCGCAGAAATTTGCGGCGCTCGGCGCGCGTATTCCCAAAGGCGTGCTGCTGATCGGTGCGCCGGGCACCGGCAAAACGCTGATGGCCAAGGCGGTTTCGGGAGAGGCTGGGGTTCCCTTTTTCTCGATCTCTGGCTCTGAATTCGTCGAAATGTTCGTCGGCGTCGGCGCCAGCCGCGTGCGCGACCTGTTCGAGCAGGCCAAGCGTAACAGCCCCTGTATCGTTTTCATTGATGAAATTGACGCGGTCGGTCGCCATCGCGGCGCGGGTCTGGGCGGCAGCCACGACGAACGCGAGCAGACCCTCAATCAGTTGCTGGTCGAGATGGATGGTTTCGATACCGACACGAACGTTATCATTATCGCCGCGACCAACCGCCCAGACATTCTGGACCCAGCCCTGCTGCGTCCCGGCCGTTTCGATCGCCAGGTGGTCATGGATCGTCCAGACATGAAGGGCCGCAAGGCGATCCTGGAAGTTCACATCAAAGGCAAGCCGCTGCAGCCTGATGTCAACCTGGAGACGTTGGCCCGACAGACGCCCGGCTTTGCCGGCGCAGACCTGGAGAACATGGTCAACGAGGGCGCCATCCTGGCCGCGCGGCGTAACAAGCGCGGTATTGGTATGGCTGAATTTCAGGAAGCAATCGAGCGCGTCATCGCCGGCCCAGAGCGCCGCAGCCGCCTGATTTCTGCGCACGAAAAGGAAGTGATCGCCTTCCACGAGGCCGGTCATGCCGTGGTCATGCACATGTTGCCCAACTGCGACCCCGTGCACAAGATCAGCGTCATTTCTCGTGGTATGGCCCTGGGTTACACGATGCCGCTGCCCAAAGAAGACCGGGTGCTTTACTCGCGTGACAAGTATCGCGACGAACTGGCCGGGCTGCTGGGCGGTCGGGTTGCTGAAGAGATCATCTTCGGCGACGTGACCACCGGCGCCAGTAATGACCTGGAGCGCGTGACGAAGCTGGCCCGCCAGATGGTCACGCAGTTTGGGATGAGCGACAGCTTGGGGCCGCTGCAATTTGGGCAGCGCGAAGAAATGATTTTCCTGGGACGGGAAATCAGCGAACAGCGCAACTACAGCGAGGAAGTGGCGCGTGAGATTGACAAGGAAGTGCGCCGTTTCATTGATGAAGCCTATGAACGAGCACGCACGGTTCTATCCACGTACAAGGACAGGCTGACGGCCGTGGCGCAGCGGCTCATGGAAGTAGAGACGCTCGATATGGCCGACTTTGCCGCGATGTTGACGCCGGCGCCCGTGGCGGCATGAGGTAAGTAAGGAACGATGACCCTAAAAGGCCTTGGTTGCCCTGACAACCAGGGCCTTTTTTATGCCTCTTTTGATTCGACCAACAGCGCGGAGACCAACGCCGGCAGCCCCTGTTGATGACCGTGCGCTTCCCAGGCGCGCACCG
>DAISHS010000593.1:0-2087 GCA_036822415.1 Chloroflexota bacterium | reverse complement strand
AGCTGCAGGCGCAGATTACAGGCATGGAAGCGCGGCTCAGCGCGCTGGAGCGCGCACGGCTGCCCGGCCAATAAGGACACCGGGAGCCAAAAGACCCTCCGTGTCTCCGGCGTAAGACTCTTGTCGCCCGCCCAGCCACTTGAATCAGGGCGAGGAAAAGAGTATACTGGGATCGATGAACGGCTATACGCCGCTGGCCGTGCCCCTCCGTGCGTGATCTTGTGGCGATTGCGGAGGATAAAGCCATGAAATCACTATCCTCGTTTCTTACCATTAGTTTGATAATCGTTCTGCTCTTCTTGCTGCCGTCAGAACCCCTGACGGCAGCACCTTCGTCCGTGCCGCAGGCCGGTCCGTGCGTGCCAGGGGCGGCCTACGATGCGGCGTGCGACGTCAACCACGACAACATCGTCAATACGCTTGATATTCAGCTCACGGCTGGCCACTGGGGTCAAAGCGGCACCTGGCTCAGCGACAACAATCACAATCATCTGGGCCAGACGTGGGTTGGCAGCAGCACTCCCTTGCAGATTCAGGGTACCTTCGGCACACCCGACTTTGCGCCGTTGATCCTGAGCAACAGCGCGACTGCGGGCAATGGCCTGCGCGTGGCCTCGGCAGGCGGGAATGGCGTGACGGTGAATTGGGCAGGTGTCACCGGTATCGCTATCGGCAACGCAGGCTCCGATGGCGTGACCGTGTACGCAGCTGGTTCTCCATCCGTATCCACCTACTCGACGCAAAAGAACGGCTTCGAAGTCGCTGGCGCCCAGGGGAATGGATTGTACGTTGGCCGCGCTGACAACCAGGGTGTCTACGTGTATTCTGCCGGCGAAAGCGGGGTGGAAGTCAATATGGCGGCTGGTGATGGCGTGGCTGTGATCGCGGCGGGGAATGACGGCATAGTTGTGGCTGCGGCAGGCACGCCGTCATCCTCCACCTTTTCCAATGAGAAGAATGGCTGCGAAGTGGCTGGCGCCCAGGGCAATGGCGTCTATGTTGGTCGCGCTGATAACCAGGGCGTAGTCGTAAACTCGACGGGGGGCAACGGGATTGGTATCAACTCCGCTGGCTATGACGGCGTG
The DNA here is from genome assembly GCA_036822415.1 of Chloroflexota bacterium. Lineage (GTDB taxonomy): Bacteria > Chloroflexota > Anaerolineae > SSC4 > Amarolineaceae > Amarolinea. The sequence continues at coordinate 1,002 of DAISHS010000593.1, read as the reverse complement.
TCAGTCGTGGCGGCAGGCAATGACGGCGTGATCGTAGGCAGCGCGGGGGCACCATCAACGGTGATTTACTCGACCCAAAAGACCGGCTTCGAGGTTGCCGGTGCCCAGGGTTATGGATTGTATGTGGGGCGGGCTGACGTGAGCGGTGTCGTCGTGTCTTCAGTGGGTAACACCGGTCTGTACGTGGGTGAATCGCCGCACTATGGGGTGGATGTGCCTGGTGGAGACTGGGCTGGTTACTTCTGGGGCAGCATTTATGTCCGCAATGGCTGTTTCGGCTGTCTGCAGGCCACCTTCGGCGTCAACGCCGGTGATGGCCCGCTGCAGCCGGGCGACGTCGTCAGCGTGCAGGCTGTCATAACGACCGACTTCGACACGGGGAATACCGTGTGGCAGGTGGCACAGGCCCAGCCAGGTCAGAGCGTCATCGGTGTGGTCACCGGGCGGGCTGAGCTGGTTTTCGCGACTGAGCACCGATCCTCAGAAACTGGTCAGCGTCTCGTGCCACGCAAAGGCTCGGCGAGGCCGGGCGAGTACGTGACGGTCGTCTACTCAGGTCCAATGCAGGTGCGGGTTGCACCAGGTGCGGGCACGATCACCGCGGGCAGCCGCTTAACCGCGGCCGCTGATGGGACTGTCCGAACACTCAACAGAATCAAGGTGCAGCTGGCCGCTGGTAATGGCACGGCTGACATTGATGAGGATGTACCGCTGATCGGCGTGGCGCTCGAGACAGCCACGGATGGTCTGGTGTGGATACTGGTCAATCCACAGTAGTCGCCGCGCCACGCGGTCGACATGAGTGCGCCACGGGGGCACAGAGGTCACGAAGAACAGAATAAGACTCCGTGATCTCTGTGTCTTGGTGAGCAGGGTTAGGAATTCCTGTCACAGAGACACCGAGACACAAAGGAGCTCAGACGTGTTGTCATCTCCGTGTCCCGGATCTCCGGGATGAAACCCTAACTCACCGCCACCCTGAACTCTGACTGCGGCCCGAAG
>DAISHS010000592.1:0-2089 GCA_036822415.1 Chloroflexota bacterium | reverse complement strand
GACGGCGCACGCGCGGCCGAGGACGCGCTGACCACGGCCTGCTGGCGGGCCAGGTCAATCCAGCCGGCCGACGTCCCGACCCGAAAGCGGGTCAGGAGGCCCTCGTGGGTGACCCAGTCGGCTGCGGGTGTTTCCAGGGTCTGATCAAGGTGTAAGGTAATTTGCCAGGCGGCTGGCTGGTCGCTCAGAAAAGCGGCGTAGCGCGTCCGCAGGTCTGGCGTCCAGGCTGCGGGCGCTTCGATGCGCAGCGCCAGGCCGGCAATGGCCAGCGTCAACGATTCAACCGATGTCATAGGATGGTTTCACCAGGTCAGGCAGGCGGGCCGCGCGCTGTTGGCGGAGGCGCACGATCGTTTCGGGCAACCAGAGGAGGCTGCGCAATCCCAACCAGGCGCTGTAGCGCAGGCGTTGGCGCGCGCCAAAGGCCAGCCAGCTGATGCGCGCGCGCCGCCACGCGCGCCCCGGCTGTTCATCGCCCAGGCCGATCATGCGTTGTTCCCAGCGGTCGGGCGCGCTGTGCGCCAGGCGCGCCATCACCGCTGGCGGCGCCGACGCGCCCAGGCGGCTCTGCGCCAGCGCCAGACGCCTGAACAAGACGGCGCTCAGCTTCCAGCGCGTGGCGCGGGCCAGAACGATCTCCCAATCCAACGTGGGCAGGCGCAGCAGCCGCTCCACATCCAGCAGCCAGAGGAGGCGCTCGTCATGGCTGTGATGGAAGGCGGCATGCGCGCAGCTGTGCAGCAGGAGCGTGGCCGGATCAGGCACGAAAGCGCCGGGCAGGCCAGGCGCGGGCACGGCGTTCTGCCAGATGTCGGCGCCAGGAATGGCGTCTATGTAGTAGGGCAGCTCCACCAGCGCCCAGTGCAGCTCGAGCAGCAGCCGCCAGCGCTCGCGGGCGCGGCAAATCAACGGCACTTCGGCGCGGTAGCGGCGTTGCCAGGCGGAGAGCCAGAATAAGCTCTGCGCTTCGTAGCCGCGGGCAGCCAGCGCGCGCAGCGCGATGGTGACCTGATCCGGCGGCACCAGCAGATCGAAATCATTGAGGGGGCGCTCGACCGGGCTGTCGTAGACCAGGCGGCCGAGGGCTGCCCCCTTGAGGAGCATCACCGGGACGCCGACCGCGGCCAGCGCAGCCACGATGTGCGCCAGCTCGTTTTCCAGGAAGTAGGTGCGCAGGCTGAACGATTGGAACGATGCGCTGAGCCGGGCGCGCGTCGCGGCGGGGAGGGCGGGCCACGCGGCCGTCGAACGCAGGCGGGCGTAGACGAACGGAGCCAGGTCGTGCGCCAGCATCTGCTGGCTGAGCAGGTCCCAGGCGTCAGCCGTCAGCGCGGGTAACGGCGCGCCCGCGGTCAGACACGTCAGAATGTTAGCGAGAGAAGGCTGAGTCAAGATTGGGCCTGGGTGACTGCGGTCGCGGCCGCCAGGGGAATGTTCCGCGCCGCAGGCTCAGATGCCTGCGGGCGGAAGGCTGGTTCAGCGGGCGCCTGTCGCCGGTCGCCGCCGCGAGCTGACGCGCCGACTCCAACGCTGCCACAGTTCGCGCCAGCGCGGGGGCTTGCCGGTAGGGGCGTCGCCGCCAGGCTTGTGGTCGTCCCCAGAGTGATAGCGGGCATGATAGTAGTAATAGTAGTAATAGCCGCCGCCGCTGGTCGGTAGACGATTGAGGATGGCGCCCACGACCCGTGCGTTGACGCGGCCCAGGGCTTCGATGCCTCGCTGCGCGGCCTCGCGCCGGGTGGTGCCCGCATCCAAAACGAGCAAGACGCCATCGGTTTGCGTGGCAAGCACGGCGGCATCGGCCAGGGCCGTGGCCGGCGGACTATCCAGGAGCAGCACATCGGCCTGGCGGCTCAGCTGGGAGAGCAGCTCACGCATGTGGGCCGATCCCAACAACTCGGAGGCGTTGGGCGGCAGAGGGCCGGAGGTCAGCACTTGCAGCCCCGGCACCGTGGTGTCCTGCAGCAAACCGTCGAGGTTGGGATGTTCTTCGAGCAGGGCGCTGGTGATGCCGCGGTTGTTGCGCAGGCCAAACACGCGATGCAAGCGCGGCCGGTGCAGGTCGGTGTCCACAAGGATCACGCGCTCC
>DAISHS010000591.1:0-2095 GCA_036822415.1 Chloroflexota bacterium | reverse complement strand
CAGCGAAAGCCGCCGTGCGCCGGTTGAAGAGCGCAGTCGCCACGGCATAGAGGAAGACCAGGGTCAGCGCGGCGCAGGCAATGGGCAGCGCGCGCAGCGCGGGCACGCTGACGCCGCCAAGCGCCAAAAAAGGCAGCGCCAGGTAGACGTTGAGCGCGCCAATATAGTCCTGCACCATCAACGGCAGCGTCAGCCCAAAGAGATGCAGCCCAGCGCCCCGAAACAGGGTCAAGGGCTGGCCGCGCAAGAGCTGCATGGCATTAAGCCCCGCCTCTTTGGCTTCATCATAGTGAAGGCCAGGCAAATCGAGCTGGTGGCCGGCCAGCAGGCAGAAAATGCTCAGCGCAAGGAGCAGGGGCGCCCACGGCCCGCAGCGCCGGGAAAGGCGAGTGATGGTCATGCGCATGCCGTCGGCCAATCAACGCACCAGCAATTCGGCTTCGGAGACCAGGCTCTCATAATTGTAGCCGGAAGCGTAGAAGCGGATCCAATTGATGTGTGACGGTCGTGTGTCTTTCAGTAGTTCGATGAGGTTGGGAGATTCGTAGGCATACCAGACGCCGCTTGGAATTTTCTGCACGTTGCGCAAAGGCCAGGGACGTGACGCGTCGAGGTCGAGATAATAAAAGCCGGCTGTCCACAAGCGCTCCGTGCCGTAGATGTCATTATAGCTGAGCTGAACGGCAAGCGGGAACTCGGAACTTTGCATCCCCGCGCCTTGCAGGCTTTGGAACAGCAATTGCACGTAGAAAGTGACATTGAGCGAATCAAAGTCGCGCACATCCACGTTGAGATCCTGGCGAATCTCCGTCTCGGCGTGGACGCCCTCCTGGCCGCGTCGTGCAAACAGAACGGCCTGGCGGCCATCGCGCGTAATCAACTGCACGGAGCCGATGCCGACATTCTGTTGGGCGTCTTCGCGCACATCCACAAAGCTCTTGCTGCTCCAGCCGTCCAGACTGCCGGCAAAACTCCCATTGGCCAACAGGTCTTCTTCTACTGACTGCGGCGCGGCAGGCGCCTGACCGGAGGCCACGCGCGTGCGCTGGCCGGCAGGAACGATCAGGGTTTGACCGCCGGCAATGACCGTCGCTTCACCGCCACGCGTGGTAACCTGGGTTTCCTCGTTGCGCACTTCCACCGAGTAGTTACCATCGGGAAAGCGGGCCAGGCCATGCGGCGTTTCCACGACCACGCTGATCGGCCGCTCGGCGCGGCGCGAAGGGCTGACCCGAATCCGGCCATGCTCCAGGTACAGGTTCAGGCGATCAGGCTCGCCGCTATAACCAAAACGAGGCACACGCGCCGTCGTCAGCAGAAACGAAGCATTGTTGTAGAGGGTAATCGTAGCCAGCGATTCTTGCGCCTGTTCATCGGCGTAGAAAGTTAGAACGGCGCTGGACTTTTCATCGGTGGCCACGCGCTGGTCTTCGTTGACCAGCCCATGTGAGACAACGGCTTGGGTGCCACGGGTCTTGATCGAGGTAACCAGCACCGCGCCGTCAATCACGTTGAGTTGCAAGGGGCGCGCATCGGTGGCGTAGAGCAGAAAGCCACGCGTGGCCAGGGGAATCGAAATCGCCAGCAGGCAGCACAGGACAAAGGCGGTTACCATGACCAACCAGGCGGTGCGCACCGGGTTGTTGCGAAAGCGCCGCGAGCTCCAGCCGGTCACGACATGGGAGTTGCGCGCGGCCGCGCCTGCGGCCGCGACAGGTTCTTGCACAGATTCCTGTGAAACTACTTGCTCGCTCGAAGTCATGTTAGTCATTGCCGGTCGGCGGTTGCTCGATAGAATCGCCCTGCTGCAAGCGTTTCAGCCAATGGCGGGCGTCACGATCCTGGGGGTTGATTTCCAACGCTCGATAGAAGTGCGCGCAGGCCCGTGTGATCTCCGCGCGATCCTTGTAAATCAAGCCCAGGTTGTAATGCACGTTGTGCAAATCTGGGTCAATTTGCAGCGCCTTCTCGAACGCAGCAATGGCTTGATCCTGGGTCGCTTGCGTGGAAAGCTCCAGGCGTCCCAGGTAGGCCGCGCCCAGATTCATCCAGATCATGGCGTTGTTTGGTTCCAACTGCGCCGCATGCTCCAGGA
>DAISHS010000590.1:0-2096 GCA_036822415.1 Chloroflexota bacterium | reverse complement strand
GTAGGAGCTGTTGATGGAGTTGTAGCTATCGGAGTAGTAATATGTATAAGAGCCGGAGCAGATGACCGTGATGACGACGGCGAGCGCTAGATATCGAGCCTTCACGCTGAATTCCTCCACAACAAAGATGCGGGTGAATAAGAGCGCGGTTGGACGCGCTCCGGGTAGGACAACCACCGATCTCGCGAGCTGGGTGAGCACAAGCTACACCGATCCCGTTACGCTGCGAGTTAGGGTACGGCGATGCGGAACCGGTCGAACGAAAAGTCTTTCTTCTTGGCTCGTCAGAAGAAATCGTGGGTGGACTCGGGCTCCGGCAGCTTGCCAAGTGAATGATAGAGAGCCAGTTCGAGGACCCGATAGGTGCGGAAGCCGTAGGATTTTCTCATCGTGACTTTGGCCTTGTTGTTGAGACCCTCGACGACACCGCTGGAAAGCATCTTCCGGGCGCGAAAATAGTTCAAGATTAGGTCTCGATGATTGCGGAGGGAGCGGGCGATTTTCTTCATGGGCTCGATGCGGGAACGCATCGCCTGGCGACACCACTCATCGAGGAACTTGCCGGCCCAGGCGGACGAATGGTAGTCCCATAACTGTTGATAGGCTTCCTTCAGAAGGTAAGCGCGGACGGACTTGAGGTTGTAGCGGAGCAGATCGCGCAGGCGGAAGCGCTGTTCCTCTTTCAGGTTTTCTTGGCGTTTCAGCAGCAACCAGCGGGATTTCCGGAGGACGGGGGCGCGTCCTTCGCGTTTCATGCGTCCGGTTTCCTCGGCGCGGACCTGATCAAGCGCTTTGTTCATGTTGGCGACGATGTGAAAGCGGTCGAGGATGTGGAGGGCGTCGGAGCAGTTCAGGCGGATGAGTTTCAAGTAGGGCTCCCACATATCGGAACAGACGAATGAGATCTGGCTGACGACCTGTTTCCCCATGGCCGTGAAGAAGCCCTGGAAGGATTCGATGGTGCGCTCCTTGCCCACCCACAGCAAGCGGGTCACGCCGAGGTCGATCTGGTAGACCAAGGTCAAATACTTGTGGCCCTTGGCGTACTGAATCTCGTCGACCCCGATGGCGTCGATCTGCCCCAGGGTGCGATGTTCCAACCCGTAGGCGACCACCTGCTCGACGGCGTCAAAGACCTTTTCCCATGAGGTGCGGAAGGCTTCGGCGGTTTCCTTCCAGGAAAGGCGGCGCGCCCAACGGGCCAGAAACAGCATGTAGGCCTTGGTGAGGCTGCGTTTGCCATCGCACCAAGGAACCTGCTCGACGACGACGGCATGGCAGCGCGGACAATCGACACGCCGCATGGAGTACAGCAGGAAGACCAGAAAGCCCCAGAAGGGAATGAACTCGAAACGGCGCTCGGCGAGTTGGTCGTAGCCCGGGGCCGGTTGTTGACAGCGGGAACAGATGGCCCGGGTTCCTTTGCGGGGGCGAACGGCGATTTCGATGCTCTTGTGATCGCGGCTGAAGCTGGCCCGGTGATAAACGAATCCCTGGAAGCGGTGGCAGCGATTTAGAATCGTGATGAGTTGCAGCATGCGATGGAAGATCGGGAAGACGCGAACTCCCAAGGTAAAACGCGCCGCCATAGTCCGTCAGGGCGTGGAACCTTACTGCCGCAATCTGGAGGGCTGGCCGAAATCGTGGATGGGGCTGGACGAGGACCTGCTGCCCGGACAGGAACTGGTCACGCTGTTCCGTCCATTCCTGGAACATCTGGCGGCCTCGTCTCTGTCGGCCAACACGATCCAGCGACACGTGGACAACATGTGGGCGCTGGGCGGAGAGTTCATCCGCGATCTCCATTACGACCCGCCAATGAGAAAGAAGCCGGTAAAACCCGCGCTCCTCGAGATGATCGAATACGGAGGGCCGCTGCTGTATCACGGTGGAGAAGCCGAGCAACGCTCGTTCGATTCGACCTGCCGGAAGTTCAGCAGATTCCTCGACCAGAAGGCTCTCTAGAGCCCTCCCGGTTCACCCACAGATTCCGCCGACGAGGCTTCTTCTTGCTCCTGAAAGCGCTCTCGATCTCACCCTTCTGGTTCGCTCCTGGCTCAAAGAGCTGTAACCCGGGCGCCTGCAACGCCTGGCCC
>DAISHS010000589.1:0-2096 GCA_036822415.1 Chloroflexota bacterium | reverse complement strand
AAATCACCAATGCTCAGTATACCAAATGCGTGCAAGCTCGTGCGTGCCAAACCGCGGGTCGAAACATAACAGACAACAACCTATCATACGATCCGTGTCATCTCGCGTGGTAAAGGGTTCTCCATCACTTTTGATGAAACGAGGCTTTGTGAAAATCAGGGGGTGATCATACAATACTGGTCATCGGCGTTTTGAGGCGTTGACATCGTTGCCAACATGGAGGCTCACCATGCTGATGACCCTGCTATTACCGACGGTTTCTGGAATCGAGCTCGATACCGTGACGCACGAGGAAGGCGCCATTCATCTGAGTTTGCAGACAACCGAACCGCAAGCTGGCTGCCCGGTTTGCGGCCAGATATCCCAGGAAGTTCACAGCCATTACGGCCGAAGCGTTGCGGATTTGCCGTGGGCGGGGATGCCTGTTAATGCGACTCTGTGGGTGAGGCGGTTTTTCTGCCGCAATGTCGACTGCAAGCGCAAGATCTTCTGTGAACGGCTCAATCCTGCGATCGCACCCTATGCGCGGCGGACGCGTCGTTTGCATAATCAGCTGCAACAGCTGGCTTTGGCCCTGGGAGGTGAAGCCGGCAGCCAGTTGATTGTGATCCTGGGGATGCTGGCAAGCCCAGCCACCCTCCTGCGGATGATCAATGCCATGGAAATCGACAAACGACCCACACCGCGCGTGCTGGGAGTGGATGACTGGGCCAAACGTAAAGGTCAGACGTACGGTAGGCTGCTGGTTGATCTGGAGCGACGCCAAGTCGTTGATCTGTTGGCGGAACGCAGCAGCGCCGCGCTTGCCAAATGGCTGCAGGAACACCCCGGCGTCGAGATCATCAGTCGTGACCGAGCTGAGGTCTATGCTCAAGGGGCTGCGATCGGCGCGCCCGATGCGATTCAGATCGCTGATCGCTTTCACTTGATTGGGAACCTGGCGGATGCGCTCAAGCGCATGTTCGATAACCACGCCAGTGACTTACGAGCGGCGGCCAACCAAGCCACTGTGCCTGAATCGAGTATCTCAGGCCAGGCCGCAGGGGACCATAGTTCCAGTACGTTGCTTTCAACAGGGGTACCCGCTCGTCCACCAGCGGACGGCGACCTGCAGCCAGTAGTTGATGGTGCACTTGGTGACCAGGCGACGCCCATGCAACGATCAAAATCGGTGGCCGAGTTACGCTTCGATGAGGTCAAGCTTCTCCAAAAGCAGGGACTGAGCGAGCGAGCCATTGCCCAAAAGCTGAGTATGAGTCGGCAAACAGTGCACCGGTACATAAAGTCTGAGGCCTATCGACATCGTACGCCTGGTCGACAATCGAGGTCAAAGGCGAGCAGCTTCTTGCCCTATCTCCATAAAAGGTGGCAAGAGGGATGCACAAATGTCAAGATGCTCTTTGCCGAAATCCAGCGAGAGGGTTTCACCGGAAGTTACGCCAGTTTGTGGCGCCTGGTAAGCCGCTCATTGAGCACAGATACGTCTATCGAGCCTGCCAAGCCACCAGAACCAGTTGTACTGCGTCTCTCCGCCACGCAGGCCGCCTGGCTCCTGGTGCGCAAGCCTGAGGAGTTGAGCGCAAAGCAGAAAGCCTTGCAGCAGGCACTGCTGAATGTGTCGAGCATCGCTACGCATGCCTATCCGCTAGCCCAGACTTTCCGTCAATTCATCAACGAACACCAAGCTGATGCTCTGGATCCGTGGCTTTAGCAAGCAAGGGCAAGCGGGATTGCAGAATTGTGTCGTTTTGCGGGTAGCCCTCAAAGCGATTACCAGGCAGTGAAGAATGCCCTCGTGTATGCATGGAGCAATGGTCAGGTCGAAGGCCAGGTTAATCGTCTCAAACTGATCAAGCGAACCATGTATGGCAGGGCCGGCTTCGATCTGTTACGTCGAAAGGTGCTGTGGGGCACGTAGCCCTCTTTTCATCAAAAGTAATGGAGAACCCCTATGCCCGCGAGTTGACAGTGAAGCGTCGCTGCGTCGGTGTGACCCGAACGGCGCCCCGCATGACTTACCCCAGCGCCGGATCGTACCAGCGGGCGTGGCCGAAGTACAACCCGCCCGCCACGCCGTCCAGCGTCTGCCCCGAGAC
>DAISHS010000588.1:0-2104 GCA_036822415.1 Chloroflexota bacterium | reverse complement strand
TCGTGCCTGTCTTTTCGGCTCAGCTGTTGCAGCTTCTTAGCTCCGGCGCGCCTCATAACAAACCGACCAGGCTGCCCAGCCCACCTGTTGCAGTCCGGCGGCGCATGGTTTGTTTTATATCGCATGACTTTGTTAGCAAGAAAACATTAATCTGACATGTGTGGCATTGCCGGAATCGTCCTCGAACCGGGCAAATCGCGGCCCGACCTGCACGAGCGCCTGGAGACGATGGCGCAAGCCATGACTCATCGCGGCCCGAATGACCAGGGCGTCTTTGTGACGCCTGACGGCCAGGTCGGGCTGGCGAACCGCCGATTGGCGATTCGCGACCTGTCGCCGGCCGGCCACATGCCCATGGCCAACGATGACGACTCGCTGTGGATCACCTACAACGGCGAAATCTACAACGCCGAGGCCCTGCGCAGCGAACTGGAGGCCCTGGGCCAGCGCTTCCGCTCGCACAGCGATACAGAGGTGATCCTGCGGGGCTATGAAGCCTGGGGCGCGCAGGCCGTGGCCCGGCTGCGCGGCATGTTTGCCCTTGCATTGCTGGACATGCGCCCCAGTGCCGGCCCCAGCGGCCGCCTGCTGCTGGCACGCGATCCGATGGGGATCAAGCCGCTGTACTACGCCCAGACTGAGGGCGGCCTGGTCTTCGCGTCGGAGCTCAAGGCCATTCGGGCGTCCGGCCTGGCCGGCGACGAGATCAGCCCCACCAGTCTGGTCGCCTATCTGCTGATGGGCAGCGTGCCCAACCCCCTCACTATCTACCGCCAAATCAGCGCGCTGGAGCCGGCGACCTGGGTGGACATCGCTCTGGATCACCCTGCCGAGCTGCGCCCCGTCACTTACTGGCGCCTGCCGGACGACATCAGCTCCCCCGCCAGCCACGCTGAGGCGGTCAGTATGGTGCGGGAGCGCCTGCTGGACGCGGTGCGGGTGCGCCTGGTGAGCGACGTGCCGCTGGGCGCGTTCCTCAGCGGCGGACTGGACTCCAGCAGCGTGGTGATGCTGATGCGCGCCGCCACCGGCGGCCCCATCCGCACCTGCTCCATGGTCTTCGCGGAGGCCGAGTACTCCGAGGCCCCTTACGCGCGGGCCGTGGCCGAGGCGGCTGGCGCCGAGCATTTCGAGCGGGTGATCAGCGCGCAGGACGTGCTGGCCGAGCTGGACGCCATGCTGGCCAGCCTGGACCAGCCCTCAGTGGACGGCGTCAACACCTATTTCGTGGCGCAAACCGCGCGCCAGGCCGGGCTGACCGTGGCCCTCTCCGGCCTGGGCGGCGACGAGCTGTTCGGCGGCTATCCCAACACCTTCGTGCAAGCCTTTCAGGTCCAGCGCGCTGTGCGCTTAGCCCAGGCCGTGCCGGGCGGCCGCCGCGCGGCGCAGGTAGCCATCGGGCTGCTGCCCAACCGCCAGCAGTGGACGCGCGTCGTCGACGCCCTGAACCTGCCAGCCTCACTGCCCAGCGCCTATCTGACGCGACGCGGCCTGTTTGCGCCCAGCGAAGCGCGCCGGTTGGTCACACCAGAGGTCTGGAACACAGCGGCCCAGGGCTTCGACCCGGTGGCCCACGTGTTGGCGGCCGCCGGCAGCGCAGCGCCTGGCTCACAGGCCCGCATGGCCTGGATCAGCCGGGCCGAGCTGCGCACCTACACTCACCACCAGCTGCTGCGCGACACCGACGCGATGAGCATGGCCCACTCGCTGGAGGTGCGCGAGCCGCTGCTGGATGTCCCGTTGGTTGAGGCCGTGTTACGCCTACCGGACAGCGCCAAACAAAACCACACCGCCGGCCCCAAACCGCTGCTGGCCCAGGTCATGGGCGATCGGCTGCCGGCCGTGGTGCGCCAGCGGCGTGACAAGCAGGGCTTCACCTTCCCCTTCGCCCGCTGGCTGAATGGCCCCCTGCAAGCGCAGGTCGAAGCGCGGCTGGCCGCGCTGGACGGGAGCGGCCTGTTCCAACCAGGCGCGGGCCGCGCCGTGTACCAGGGCTACCGGCAGGGGCGCGTGCACTGGTCGCGACCGTGGGCGCTGGTGGCCCTGGCGGCGGCGCTGAGGTAGGAAGGTAAACAAGTTGGCAAGTAGACAGGTGAAAGGTTGC
>DAISHS010000587.1:0-2114 GCA_036822415.1 Chloroflexota bacterium | reverse complement strand
ATATTCGTTTTCTGCGCACCATTGGCGCAGACGCCGTGGGCATGTCCACTGTCCCCGAAGCGGTCGTCGCCCGTCACGGTGGGATGCGAGTCTTGGGCATTTCCACCATCAGCAATGTCGCGATTGATAACATTGACAGCGAAGCTGAAACCACGCACCAAGAAGTGCTGGAAACGGGCAAACTGGTGGTGCCGCGCCTGACAGCCCTCTTACAGGAGATTCTCGCAGCCCTGCCTCCTCCTGGTGAAACAGCGAGAGCCTGAGCGCGCCGCATGGCTATTATCGTCAAGCTGATCAGTAACTATGCACCCTGGGTCTACGCGGCCTGCGGGATCATTGCGCTCTGGTATCTGCGCGTGGCCATCCAGGCGCGCCAGGAACGACGCCAGGCCGCTTTCAGCCTGGAACGCGAAGCCGCGTTGAACAAGACTTACCAGACGCTCAACCTCGGCTTTTTCCTGCTGTTGGTGATGGGTGCAGTTTATTTCATCAGTAACAACGTGGCGCCTGCGGTGCAACCCCTGGTGGACGCCGTGGTGTCGCCCACCCCCACCGTGCTGATTCTGCCGACGATGACGCCAACGCCCCCCGAACCTGCCACCGCGACCCCCACACCGTCACCTGAGCCGACAAAAAAACCAACCCCGCGGCCCACACCCACCGTGGCGCTTACCCCCACCGTGCCGCCTATCGTTGCCCCGCGTTGTCCAGACTCGCGCGCCCGCCTGCTGCGCCCCGGCGTCAACGAGGCGGTGAGCGGCAATGTACAAATCGTGGGCAGCGCCAACACCGACCGCTTCGATTACTATAAATTGGAATTCAAGCCCAGCGGCAGCGCGGGAGACCCGACCTTCATTGTCTCCTCCAGGCAGCCAGTAACCAACGGCTTCCTCGGCGCCTGGAACGTGTCCGGCTTACCGGCTGGCGCTTATACGCTTTACTTGCGCACCGTGGATGTCACCGGCAACTTTGGCGAATGTACGGTGCAAGTCCAGGTCGAGCGCCCTTGAAATTGTATTTGTAACCTGCCCATCGGTTCGCTCGTTGCATCACGAAGCAGAGATGCCATCCTGAGCAGGAGCGAATCCATCGGCATGACCTACTTTGAGGTAGCAATGTTGAGCCAGGCACAGTCTACCCCGGCCGAGCTGCGTGCCCTGGAAGAACTGTTCGAGCGGTTATACGCCCAGTATCACCGCCCGCTATTTAGCTATGCGCTGCGCCTGGTCGGTCATTGGGAACAGGCCGAAGACCTGACACAGGAAACCTTCGTCAAAGCCTATCACGCGCTCGCGCGCCTGCCGGCTGACGCCAACTACCGCGCCTGGCTTTATCGCATTGCCACCAACACCTGCTATGATGCGCTGCGGCGCAAACGCCTGATTCAATGGCTGCCCTTTTTCGATGACGATGCTGGCCCGCAAACCGACAGCCCTGAACACGCAACCGCCGACATGCTGGCCGTACGGGCCGCCCTGGCCCAGCTCCCGCCGGATCAACGCACCTGCCTGGTGCTCTTCATCTATGACAATTTCACCACGGAAGAAATCGCCGAGGTCATGGGCTGTTCACGCGGCGCGGTCAAAACCCGGCTGTTTCGCGCGCGCGAACGCTTCCGTCAGGTCTATGTGGGCGCCGAGGAGAAAAAGCCATGACCAACGCTGAACACCAGCAGATGCGGCTGCTCCTCGCGCACTACCGCGAGCTTGATAGCGACCAGCGCGCCGCAATGGACGCGCATCTGCTCAGCTGCGCTGAATGTCGCCTGACGCAGGCCGCCTACCAGGCGCAGGACGCGCTCTTGCTGCGCACGCTCCCCGCACGCACCCCTTCCTCGCGCCTGAGCAGCGCCCTGCACGCGCAATTGGCGCAGCGCCCTGTGCGCGCGCCCTGGCATCGTCGCCTGGGCAATGACCTGGCCTTTGCGATCGGCGTTATCGTGCTGGTGGTGGCCTTCGTGGGAGTCATTCGTCTGCAACAGCAGCGCCCCCCCAGCACCGCCGGCACCCTAACGCCGGTCAGCACCGCGTCCCCGGTCACGCCAGGCACGCCGGCCGCTGTCGTCGTCGCCGGTACACCAGACGCGCAGGCTTCGGTTATTCCGGCCCAAACCC
>DAISHS010000586.1:0-2115 GCA_036822415.1 Chloroflexota bacterium | reverse complement strand
GCGTAACCAGGCCGGCCGCCATTTCTGCGCGCGCCAGGGCCACCCAGACGCGGCGCAGCAGGCGGCGCTTGTGCTCCTCTGACCAGAGCTGCCGCATGGCCTGGCTGCCGTAGCGCCAGGTAAAGGGCGAGATGAAGGTGTCATGCGCAAAAGTCAGGTCAGCGCTCATACGGCAAAGATCTTGTCTCGTTCGGGGCTGACCGAAACCCAACGGATGGGAACGCCGGCCAGGTCTTGAATACGCTGCAGATAGGCCCGCGCCGCGGCCGGCAGTTCAGCCCAGGAGCGGCAGTTGGTGGTGGGCGTTTGCCAGCCGGGCCATGATTCATAAATCGCTTCGGCCTGCTGCAAGAGCGGGGTGTCGGGCACATAGTCAATCACCTGCTCCCCGATTCGGTAGCCCACACAGATTTTCAGCTCAGGCAAGGTGTCGAGCACATCCAGTTTGGTGATCGCCAGGTGGGTGAAGCCGTTGAGCCAGGCCGAATGGGCCAGGGCCACGCCGTCGAACCAACCGCAGCGCCGCGGCCGTCCGGTGGTGGCGCCAAATTCGCGGCCGATGTCGCGGATGGTCTTACCGGTATCATCGAACAGTTCCACCGGGAACGGCCCGGCCCCGACGCAGGTCGAGTAGGCCTTGACCACGCCGATGATCTCACGCAGCGCGGTGGGCGGCAGGCCCGCGCCCACCGCGGCGAAGGAGGCCAGCGGGTTGGACGACGTGACATAAGGATACGTTCCCCAGTCAATGTCGCGCATGATGCCAAGCTGGCCTTCGAGCAAGATGAATTTGCCCGCACGGTACAGGTTGCGAATCATGGGCACGCTGTCCACAATGCGGCCGTACAGCGCCTCATGCCAGGTCATGCACAGGTCGAAAATCTCGTCCACGCGCCACACGGGTTGACCGTAGTGCTGCAGAACCTGGTTTTTGTGAGGAAGAATCTGCTCCAGACGCTCGCGCAGCCAGGCGTGGTGCTTCAGGTCACCCAGCCGCACCCCCCAGCGCGCGGCCTTGTCTGCGTACGCCGGGCCGATGCCGCGCTTCGTCGTGCCAATGGCGTGCCCGCCGCGCGCCATCTCTTCCAGGCCATCGAGCTGGCGATGGTACGGCATCAGAATCTGCGCCCGGTCCGAAAGCCACAGGTTGGCGAGATCCACGCCGGCCGCGGCCAGCTCGTGCATTTCGTCCAGCAGCGCCGCTGGATTCACCACAGCGCCGGTGCCGATGACGTTGACCGTGGCCGGGTTGAAGATGCCGGACGGCACCAGGTGCAGGCGAAACGTCCCGAACTGGTTGATGACGGTGTGGCCGGCGTTGTCGCCGCCCTGAAAACGGATCACGCAGGCCGCATCTTGGGCCAGGAAATCCACCACGCGGCCCTTTCCCTCATCGCCCCATTGGGCGCCGACAATGGCAACAACGGTCATGACAGCTCTCCCTATCTTTCGCGCGCAATGCCAACAGGCAACTCATCAGCGGCCCGGCTTCTGCGAGAAACCGGGCCTGGCGTCCCGCAGGTCTCTTTAGCTCACAGCTGGCAGATGCTGTAACGCCTCCGCCACCGCGTCTGCCGGGTATTCATAGTCAACCAGGTTGCCGGCCAGATACTGATCGTAGGCGGTCATGTCAAAGTAGCCATGGCCGCTCAAATTGAAGATGATGACCCGTTCTTCGCCTTTGGCCTTGGCGTCCAGGGCCTCGTCAATCGCGGCGACGATGGCGTGCGCCGATTCGGGCGCGGGGATGATGCCCTCAGTGCGGGCAAATTTGACGGCCGCGGCAAAGACCGGGTTTTGGTGATAGGCCACCGGCGTGATGTCGCCGTTCTCCACCAGCGCGGAGATCAGCGGCGCCATGCCGTGGTAGCGCAGGCCGCCGGCATGGATGCCCGCGGGCATAAAGGTATGGCCTAACGTGTGCATCTTGACCATGGGCGTCATGCCGATGGCGTCCCCAAAGTCGTAGGCGTACTTGCCTTTGGTCAGACTGGGGCAGGCGGCCGGTTCCACGGCCAGGAAGCGCGTCTGGCGCCCCTGGGTCAGGCGATCTTGCAGGAAGGGGAAGGCAAGCCCGGCAAAGCTGCTGCCGCCGCCCACGCAGCCGATGACCAC
>DAISHS010000585.1:0-2123 GCA_036822415.1 Chloroflexota bacterium | reverse complement strand
CGAGGAATAAACGACCGAAACGCAAAGCATAGGCGATTGGGGACAACAAAAAGGCCCGCCTGACTGGCGGGTCTTTTTGTTGTCATACTTTGCGCCCTTGCCGTTGCTGATGCAACGTAAGCGGCGCAAAAAGCTCAATACTCAACGAGCTTCGGCAAGGCCTTGGCCTGATTCACCCAATCCTGCACCATTTGCTGCGTCGGCGCCCGCCCAACCAGCTGCTTGGCCGTGTTGACTTCGATCAACTTGGCAAACAAGTTATCCGGCCGGCGCGTGGCCAATTCTTTGACCGTGTCCACGCCTGCTTCTTCGAGCAGGTTGGAATAGGCCGAGCCGATGCCTTTGATGCGAGCCAGATCGGCGCGGTTGACCAGCTCAAGAATCTGCTTGGGATCGGCGCCGGTTTTGCTTGCCAATTCCTTGCGACCCGCCAACGTGCGACCGGCTTCCAGCAGTTGGTCGCTGTCTTGCATCCCGTGCTCGCGCAGATTGGTGTGCAAGTCGGTGGTGATGCCCCGCAATTCCCTCATGCGTACCTTCATCGTTTGGTTCCCTCCTTATGGGGTGGTAGTTCGCCTGCCCTTGTTGTTTACCGGTCGGGGTGACTACAAACGTGTATTTCTACCACAAACCGATATTACTTTTTGCCGAACATGCCGCCCAAACCCTGGGCCATATTCGTCACGTTCTTCAGGGCGTCGCCGCCGCCGGAGAGCAACCCATCAATCTGGCCAGCCACCGGGGCCGGCAACTTCTGCTTGAGGTAGTCCAAAACGGTCATGACCGCTGTCTTCGCCTTATCCGCGGTCAGGCCGGTCTTTTCGGCCACCATGTTGATCAACTCATCCATTGCTGTTTTCTCCTTTTGGGTCGAGCTGCGCGATCATGCGCGATCCAGGCGCCCATGATTCAAGCGCCTTACCATTATCACCGGCCAACGTTACGATGAACATAACATCAGCGTAACCGGGCCTGTGATACTGAACGCAAAACTAACCATAAGATATTATACCCCAAAATGAGCCAATAGGCCATTGTGATGAGGAGTGCGCCCTGATGGCTATCCCTTCAAGCCTCACGCCTTGCGCATCAGCAGCTGGTCCAGCTTCTCGTTGATTTCCTTTTGCAGCGTCGCCACCTTGCCCTGCAGGTCGCTGAGCTGGTCGCGCAGCGCGCGGATGTCGTCGGCCGCCTCGTCCTTCTTGACGGCCGCGCGGCCAAAGCCCATCAGCGCGGGGCGCTCCACGTAGGTGACGCGATGGAGCACGCGCCAGACCTTGTTGGGCAGCACGCTCTGGGCCTCGCGCAGGGTGCGCGCCTCTTCGTCGTTGCTGGCCAGCCATTCGGGATCAACGACGTAGTTGAAGAAGTCGTGCCAGTGGGTGGTGCTGTTCTCCAGGAAGAAGCTCATGAAGCGGTAGCGGTCCACCTTCTCGCCGGGCAAGATCGGATAGTCGCGGTAATCGGTGATGCCGCGGCTCTCCACGCCGCTCAGGTCCACGTGCAGCTCCAAGCCCTTGCTGCTGCGCTCGGTCTTGGTCATGGTCTGCGTCATGTTGACCGTGGCGTACGCGCTCAGCTCGACCAGCACCTTGGTGAAGGCAATGGTAGCCTGCCCGCCGACCGAAAAACTCAGGTCGAACGAGCCGCCGATCGAGTGCTCGACGGTGCTGGCGAACTGCTGCTCCTCGGCGTGGAAGCCGCCGTCGCCGTCCCAGACATAGGTGTTGACGATGTTGCGTTTGCCGGCGCGGATTTGCAGCGTCTCCATCTTCTTCTGCCAGCTGGCAAAGCTGTCCGAGGCGTTGGCGCGGGCGGAGAGATCGCTGTGGGCCGCGTTGATCTGGCCCTGGCGTTCCTCGCCGGCTTGCTTGCGCCGGCCCTGAGCCTTGTTCTTGCGCTCTATCTCCAGGTCGTCCAACTCTTTCTGCCTGGCATCGACCGCCGCCTGGTCAACCGGCGTCGCCTTCTTCAGATCGGCCAGCTCTTTCTTCTTGGCCTCGATCTTCTGGTCCAGCTCTTTGTCGGCGTCGCTGCTCTCACCGCCGCTGCGGTCCGGGCTGTTGAGGCCGGCCGCGCTGCCATCTCTGCTGGAATCGTCCACCTGGCGGTTGAGCGCGTTT
>DAISHS010000584.1:0-2123 GCA_036822415.1 Chloroflexota bacterium | reverse complement strand
TAGACGCTGCGCAGCGCGTCCGGATCGTGCAGCGTCGCCCTGGCCAGCCCCATGATCATCGCCACCAGGCCGTCGATCTTCTCCCCGGAGTTCTTCTTGTCCGGCTTCACATTCCCCGCCGCATCGCGCATCGCCACCATGTTGTAGGCCATCCACGTCAGCACCGGATTGTCGCCATGCGCCAGCCCGCGCGAGACGATCAGCTTCTCCAACTCCTTCATCGGCGCCGACATGGAGGCGTACCCCTGCCCAATCTGGACCACCGTCATGCCCCGGTTCGCCATCCACAGATAGATGGCCGCCGCTCCCCAGCGATCAAACCCGATCTCCTGGAGGTCATACCGCTGCGCATCCTCGTCAATCTGCCGGTAGATCCACTCATAGTCGATCACATCGCCCGGAATCGCCGTGATCCACCCATCGCGGCACCACGCATCATAGGGCACCTGGTCGCGCCGGCTGCGCTCGTGCATGGCCGTCTCCGGCACCCAGAAGCGCGGCAGCACCCGAAAGAATGGGTCGTCCTCCGTCGGCGGGAAGACCAGCACAAAGGCCGTAATGTCCAGCGTGTTGGAGAGGTCCAGCCCGGCGTAGCAGGTGCGCCCATCCAGCGCCGCCACATCGAACGCACCGCCGCACGCCCGCCACTTGTCCGGGTGGATGAAGTGCTCCGCCGCGCGTGTCCAAATGTTCAGCCGCTTGGTCAGGAAGGAGGTCAGCGCGCTGGGCAACTCCTTCGCCTTGCGTGCCTGCTCGCGCAGGTCGTCCAGGTCGACCGAGATGCCCAGGTTCGGGTTGGCTTTGATCCAGTTCGTTTCGTCCCACTCGTCGTCGCCCTCGTCCAGCGTGAAGATGATCCCGAAATGGGAATCATCCTCGATCACACCGTCCAGCACCTGCGCCGTGTACTTGCGCCGCTCGTAACAGAACGACGACTGGTTGAACCCTGCCGTCGTAATGCCGAACATCAGCGCCTGCGTCCGGGCGCCCGTGCCCGTCTCGAGCACGTCCCAAATCTCCGACGTGCGGTGCGCGTGCAGCTCGTCGACAATCGCACAATGCACGTTCAGCCCATCCATCGTGTCGGAGTCACGACCCAACGGCACGTACTTCGACGCCTGGTCCCACTTCAGGAAGATCTTGTCCTTGTGGACCGTGATGTGCTGGCGCAGGTACGGGCTCGCCTTCACCATGCGGCCGGCCTCATCCCATGCCAGCTTGGCCTGGTCGCGCTTGGTCGCCGCGCTGTACACCTCCGCCCCGGCCTCGCCATCCGCCAGCATCATGTAGAGCGCCAGCCCGCTGGCCATCGTCGTCTTGCCGTTCTTCCTGGCAATCTCCACATACCCGGACCGGAAGCGGCGCGTCTTCGTCTTCCTCCGCTGCCAGCCAAAGAGCACCCACACGATCGCCTGCTGCCACGGCTCCAGGTCGATCGTCTTGCCTGCCCACTTCCCCTTGCTGTGGCGCAGGAACTGGTAGAAGTCGATCGCATGCTGGGCAGCGTCGCGGTCGAAATAGATCCCTCGCTTGCGGCCGGTCTTCAAATCCCGCTTGTGCCGCTCGCAGAAGAGGCGCACCCACCGGCATGCGGGAACCTTGCCGCGTATGACGTTGTCAATGTACCGTTCAGCCGGGCTCTTACGACTCCGGGCCATTGCGTTTCCGCAGGAACTCCAGGAAGGGATCGGCCTTCCCCTCGTCGCCGCTCTGCAACCGGCTCCGGCTCACCGGCGACATGCCCAGCAGGTTCATGAGCGACGTGCACATATCCGCCGCCTGCCGCCACGTGATAATCGCCGGGTTGCGCCGTGGCTCGTCGCCGTGCGCGCTGTCCGCCACCTCGATGCCGCCGGTCAGGATCTTCTCGTACGCGAGGTCACGCACACGCAGCGCCTGGCACAGTTGCAGCACGACCTGCGCGTCATGGCTCGCCGCGATGCCGTCGGGCACCAGCTCCGCCACCATCTCCCAATACGGTCGCAGCTTGTCGTCCAGGCCGGCCGGCATCTCGAGCGGCGGTCCCGCGGCTGGCTGTATATCTCTCGGTCCTGACAGGTGATTTCCCATTTTCACAATTTGGGGATTTTACCCCGTGCGAAACTTTCTGGGGGCGGGCGGTC
>DAISHS010000583.1:0-2125 GCA_036822415.1 Chloroflexota bacterium | reverse complement strand
CATCTGCTGGGCGCACAAACCCAGCAAGATTTGTTGGGACAAACCGATTTTTCCCTCTTCCCGCCCGAATTAGCAGCCGCGTACCAGGCTGACGAACAAACGGTGATGCAAACCGGTCAGCCGTTGCTTGCGCGCGAAGAGCCGGTGATCAACCGCAGCACCGGCGCGCACGGCTGGAACGCCACCACCAAGCTGCCCCTGCGCGATAGCCAGGGCAAAATTATTGGGCTGATGGGCGTGAGCCGTGACATCACCGAACGCAAACGAACCGCCGAACAACTTCAACAAACATCCTCGAAGCTGGCGTCCATTTTCAGCGTCTTCCCCGATCTTTATTTTCGCTTGCGCGGGGATGGCGTCATCCTCGCTTACGAGGCCAACCAGGCCACAGAGCTCTACACCGAGCCTGACGCCATCGTGGGGCGCCGTGTCCAGGACCTTCTCCCGACGGAGGCTGCAACGCTGATTCTGGGGGGAATCCAGGAAACACTGCGCGCCCAGGCCCTGGTTTCGGTGGAATACTCGCTGCCGCTGGCTCACGGCAAACAATGGTTCGAGGCGCGTTTATTGCCGGCGTTCGAGCATGAGGCGGTAGCCCTGGTGCGCAATATCACGCAAAAGCGCCAGGCCGAGGACGCCTTGCGCGAGAGTGAACAGCGTTACCGCTCAGTCATTGCCGCCCTGGAAGAGGGCATCACCCTACAAGGCGCGGACAGTCGCATCCTGGCCTGCAACGCCAGCGCCGAGCGCATCCTCGGTTTACCTGCCGATCAGATCATGCAATGCACCTTGTTCGATCCTCGCTGGCGCGCGATCAAGCCCGATGGCTCAGACTTTCCCGCCGAGGCGCATCCGGCGCGGGTTACCCTGCGCACCGGCAAGCCGTGCAGTCACATCGTCATGGGGCTGCACCGCCCGGATGACTCCTTGATTTGGATTTCGGTCAACTCGCAGCCCCTTTTTGGCGAAGACGGCGCGAAACCCCATGCGGTGGTCGTGTCTTTCTCAGATATCTCCGCGCAAATGCAAGCGCAGGAGCACGTGCGCCGCACCGCCGCCCGCGCCGAGGCGTTGGTGCGCGTGGCCGCGCGCCTGAATGCTCAGCTCAACCTCAAGGCCGTGCTCGAAACCGTCTGCCAGGAAGCGGCCACAGCCCTGAACGCCGATGGCGCCACCGTGACGCTTTATGATGAACAACAGCGCGTTTTCAGTCTGATGGCCGATTATGGCCTGCCCCCGAAATTTCGCGAGCAGTGCGTGCCGATACCCTACGCGGTGTATCAACGCTACGCCGATAGCCGCCACGGCAGTTTTATCTTCACCAACATCAACACGGATTCGGACCTTGCCAATGCCGCGCTCTTTGTCGCCTGTGACATCCGGGTCCTTGCCGGCTGCACGATGCTGCGCGAGGGAAAACTGATCGGTATCCTGCACGTGATGAACAAGGCGCGGCCGCTTGGTCATGCGGAAATATCGCTGCTGGGCGGCCTGGCAGATCAGGCGGCCACAGCCATTGCCAACGCGCAATTGCACGATCAGGTGCAGCAGTACACCAATGAACTCGAACAACGAGTCGCCGCGCGCACGGCTGAGCTGCAGCGCAGCAATGAGCAGCTGCGGGCAGAGATTGCCGAACGTCTGCGGGCCGAAAGCGCACAGCAAGCCAGTGAGACCAAGCTGCGCCTGATGCTGGAGCAAATGCCCGCGATGCTATGGACGACCGACGCGGAATTACAGTTTGGTTCGGCCATGGGCGCCGGCCTGGCGCACACCCCAGGCGCGGCAAATTTGGCCGTGTCGGCGCCCATGACGGAGCTGACCCAGCTGGCCGCGGACAAGCATCAGCGAGCCTTGCAAGGAGAGTCGGCCCGCTATGAACGTCGCCACAACGAGCGCTATTTTGATATTCGCATCGAGCCGCTCCGTGACGCCGAAAATCAGATTGCGGGCACGATTGGGTTGGCCGTGGATGTGACCGAGCGCAAACAGGCTGAGGAAGAAATTCGCCGGGCGTTGGCGCAGGAAAAGGAGCTGAGCGAACTCAAGTCACGCTTTGTCTCCATGACCTCGCACGAATTCCGTACGCCCTTGAGCACCATCCTGTCATCGGCGGAGCTGCTGG
>DAISHS010000582.1:0-2134 GCA_036822415.1 Chloroflexota bacterium | reverse complement strand
TCGTTGCAGCGACTTGCAGTCGCCCGATCTGCCCCCAGTTTGAAATGCACCCGTTGCGGTCCGTCGTGTTGCCAGAGGCGAAAAAATGTGCTATGATTTTGCCGACGTCGGTGAATCCGGCGCAGATTTCCAAGCATAGCCGAGATGCATGACCACGTCGAAGATCAGTAATCCAGGCCCAGCGCCTGTTCATTCTATTCCAACCCTCATCGCCCACGAGTTGAGCATCAGCCCAACACAGGTGAGCGCCGCCATGGCCCTGCTGGACGATGGCAACACCATCCCCTTCATCGCCCGCTACCGCAAAGAAGTGACCGACGGCCTGGATGAAGTGCAGCTGCGCCAAATCGAAAGCCGCCTGGAGTATCTACGCAACCTGTACGCACGCCAGGAAGCAGTGCTCAAGAGCATCGCGGAGCAAGATAAGTTGACGCCTGCCTTGCAGCAGGAGATCCAGGCCGCCACCACCCTGCAACGCGTCGAAGACCTCTATCTGCCCTTCCGTCCCAAACGCCGCACGCGCGCGATGCAGGCGCGTGAACGCGGGTTGGAGCCATTGGCCGAGGCGCTGCTGCACCCGGAAAAGATCAACGGGCCGCTGACGGCCCTGGCCGCCGCCTTCATCAACCAGGAGGTGGCTGACGCAGAGGCCGCGCTGGCCGGCGCGCGTGACATCGTGGCCGAAGTGGTCAGCGAAGATGCGCAGGTGCGGGCCTACACGCGCACCAGGACGCTGGGCCAGGGAATTCTGGTGGTCAAGCTGGCAAAACCCGCGGCCGACCCCGGCCAGAAGTACGCGATGTACCATGATTTTGCCATGCCGCTCAAGGACGTACCGGCCCACCAGCTGCTGGCAATCAACCGGGGCGAAAAAGAAGGGGTGCTCAAAGCTGCGCTGCGCACTCCCGACGCAGAGATCCTCAGCGACATCGGCCGCCAGTTCATCCAGGACCGGCGCTCGGCCGCGGCGGCGCAAGTGCAGCTGGCGATTGCGGATGGCTATGAACGCCTGATCCAGCCGGCCATTGAACGCGAGGTGCGCGGCAGCCTGACCGAAAAATCGGACGATCAGGCCATCGTGACCTTTGCCACCAATGTCAAGAGCCTGCTCCTGCAAGCGCCCCTCAAACGCCAGCGCGTGTTGGGAATTGACCCCGGCTTTCGCACCGGCTGCAAAGTGGCCCTGGTAGATGAAACGGGCAAATACCTCGGCTCGTTTGCCATCTTTCCGCACGAGCCGCAAAAGCATTGGAGCGAAGCCAAACGCCAGCTGCACGCCGTCATCGAGAACGGCGCCGTGGACGTGATCGCCATTGGCAACGGCACGGCCAGCCGTGAAACAGAGCAGCTGGTCGCGGAGGTCATTGGCGAGCTAAGCGCTAAAAACAGCAAGCACAGCCGTGATGTGGCCTACACCCTGGTCAGCGAAGCCGGGGCCTCGGTCTATTCCGCCTCGCCGCTCGCACGCGAAGAATTCCCCGACCTGGATGTGACGGTGCGCGGGGCGATCAGCATTGCGCGGCGTTTGCAAGACCCGCTGGCCGAGCTTGTCAAGATCGACGCGAAGAGCATCGGCGTCGGCCTCTATCAGCATGACGTGGATCAGAAAAAACTACAGCAGGCGCTGGATGGCGTCGTCGAGGATGCCGTCAACCTGGTCGGGGTGGATGTCAATACCGCGTCCGCGGCGTTGCTGCAATACGTGGCCGGCATCGGTAAGAAAGTGGCGCAGAATATCGTCGAGCATCGCAACGAACAGGGGCCTTTCCGCAGTCGCAACGAGGTGAAGAAGGTCAAAGGGCTGGGGCCGAAAGCCTTCGAGCAGGCGGCCGGCTTCCTGCGCGTCTCCGATGGCGCCAATCCGCTCGACAATACGGCCATTCATCCCGAATCGTACGCGGTGGTCAAACGCCTGCTGGACTTGCTCGGCATCGGCCTCAAGGCTAAAGACCTGCCTGGTCTGGTGACGCGCTACCTGCAGCAGCACCGCATCGAAGAAGTGGCCGAGTTGCTGGAGGTTGGCGTACCCACGTTGACCGACATCGTGGAAGCCTTGCGCCGACCGGGGCGCGATCCGCGTGCGGATCTGCCCGCGCCTGTGCTGCGCAAGGATATCCTCAGCCTGGACGATTTG
>DAISHS010000581.1:0-2135 GCA_036822415.1 Chloroflexota bacterium | reverse complement strand
GATGACCGACGCCAATCCGCTGATGGCCCCGCCGGTTATCCCACCCGGCCCCAGTTTGGCGCGTCCGGCGCGGGCGCCGGCGCTGGCGGTGGCGCTGGGACTGCTGGCCGTGGCCAGCTTGATTTTAATCAGCGCCCAGCCCAACGATCAGATTCGCCGCCGGGCCATCTCGCTGCGGCGCAAACAGGTAATATGATGAAAACGTCACGTACGCTCCCTTCCAACACGACTGCCATTATTCAGGTCGCTGGCTTGCACAAGCGGTTTAGCAAGGTTACCGTGGTGGCCGATCTTAGTTTCGAGGTTGCCGCCGGTGAAGCGCTGGCCCTCTGGGGCGCCAACGGCGCCGGCAAGACCACGGCCATCAAATGCGTGCTGGGCCTGCTTGACTACCAGGGCAGTATCCGCGTCAATGGCCTGGATGCCCGACGCCAGGGGCGTGACGCGCGCCGTCAGCTGGGCTACGTGCCGCAGGAATTGGCCTTCTACGACGATCTGACCACGCTGGCCACGGCGCAGTTCTATAGCCGCCTGAAGCACGTCGCACCCACGCGGGCCTACGAGGTCCTGGCCCAGGTGGGCCTGGCCGATCATACGAACAAGCCGGTCAGCGCGCTCTCCGGCGGCATGAAGCAGCGCCTGGCCCTGGCCCTGGCCCTGCTGGCCGATCCACCGGTGCTCGTGCTCGATGAGCCGACCTCCAACCTGGACACCATCGCCCGCGATCAATTCTTGCAGCTGCTGGGCGCGGTCAAGGCTTCGGGCAAGACGATCCTGTTCACCTCACACCGCCTGGAAGAGGTGGAAACCCTGGCCGACCGGGCATTGGTGCTGGAAAAAGGCGTCCTGATCGCCCAGGTGCCTGCGGCCAAGCTGGCCGCGACGATCGGCCTCAAGAATCGGGTCAAGCTCTATCTGCCGGACGCCATGCTCGACGCCGCGCTCGATATCCTGCAGCGCGATGGGTTCACGGCCTCCCGCAACGGCACTGGCATCTATGTGGATGTAGAGCCTGGCCACAAGGCGCAACCGATCCAGGCGTTAGCCGCGGCCAAGATCAACGTGCGCGATTTCGAAGTTATCTGAGGCAAGATCATGGATTTCCACAATGTGACAGCCGTTCTGCAAAAAGAGCTGCGCGACTCACTGCGCAATCGCTGGTTTGTGCTCTACACCATGGCCTTCACGGTGCTGGCGCTGGGGCTGTCGTTCCTGGCTCTGTCCGGCGCAGGCATCGTGGGCTTTGCCGGCTTTGGGCGCACAGCCGCCAGCCTGATCAACTTGGTGCTCCTGATCGTGCCGTTGATGGCGCTGACGGTTGGGGCGCAAAGCCTGGCGGCCGAGCAGGAGCGCGGCACGTTGAGCTACCTGCTGGCGCAGCCGGTCACCCGGCTGGAGATTTTCCTGGGCAAGTACCTGGGATTGGCCCTGGCCATCCTTGCCGCGCTCACCCTGGGGTTTGGCATCTCTGGGCTGGTCATGGCGGCCAACGGCATGGCCTACGCCGATTCGTACCTGGTTCTGGTCAGCCTGGCCTTCCTGCTGGCGCTGACCATGCTCAGCGTTGGCTTCGTCATCTCCGCCTTTGCGCACAAGGCCAGCATTGCCATTGGCATCGCGCTCTTCCTCTGGTTGACCTTCGTCTTCCTGGGCGACCTGGGCATGATGGGCACAACCGTAGCCATGCGCTTGAAGATCGCCGATCTGTTCTTGCTGTCCAGCGCCAATCCGCTGCAAGTGTTCAAGATGGCATCCATCCTCAGCATCAACGCCACGTTGGACGTGCTGGGGCCGGCCGGCCTGTACGCGCTGCAAACCTACGGCAGTAACCTGCTGTGGGTGTTCGTGGCCATCCTGGCGGCGTGGGTGGTGGCGCCTCTCGGCCTGGCTTATGTACGCTTCCTCAAGCGCGGAGATTTTTGATTCGGTCATTAGTCAGGCGCAGCGGCGGTTGCCCCCGCCGCAACAAGCGCCGGGCCGGCCGACGCCGGCCAAATCGGATAACACTTGGGAGAAAATTTCATGCCTATGAAAACACGTATGCTGGCGCTGCTGACGATCGTATTAGCGCTCCTGTTGGCGGGATGCAGTCGGGGGCAGAGTGAGATCAAGCCGCCGACTATTCGCCTCGGCGA
>DAISHS010000580.1:0-2139 GCA_036822415.1 Chloroflexota bacterium | reverse complement strand
CCGGGTTGCCATTTTGGGTCACGGCCACGGGGATGATCTCCGCCTTGAAGTAGCCGGCGGCCGTGGCGGCGGCCGCTTTCTGGTGGCTTTCATAGCTGAAGCGATCGAGGGCCTCGCGGCTGATCTCCCATTTGTCGCAGATCAGCTCCGCGGAGATGCCCTGGGGAATCAGGTCGTAGGGGATGCCGGCATAGAACTGTTCCGGGTAATCGGCGCCCATCGTCACCCGGCTCATACATTCCACGCCGGCGCCCACGGCAATGTCCATGTCGCCGGCGGCAATGGCCTGCGCGGCAAAATGAATCGCCTGCTGGCTGGAGCCGCACATGCGGTTGAGCGTCACCGCGGGCACGGTCACGGGCCAGCCCGCGTTGAGCACGGCCAGACGCCCGATATTGGCCCCTTGTTCGCCGATGGGGGTGACGCAGCCCATGACCACATCTTCGACCGCGGCCGGGTCGAGATCAACCCGCTTCACCACGGCGCTCAGCGGAATCGAGGCCACGGCCACGGGGTGCATCTGGCTCAGGCTGCCATTCTTGCGACCGACCGGCGTGCGCACGGCGGAGACAATGAAAACGTCGCGCATAAGTATCCCTCCGGCTAATAACGAACGACGAAGGGGTCGCCCTTCGTCGTTCATGACAGGTTTGTTCGTACCCCTACTTGAACAGTTCGCGGACGATGATCGTGCGCTGAATCTGCGATGTCCCTTCGTAGATCTGATAAATCTTGGCGTCGCGCATGAGCTTCTCAACCGGATACTCGGCGCTGTAGCCATAGCCGCCAAACACCTGCACGGCGTCGGTCGTCGTCTTCATCGCCATATCGGCGCAGAAGGCCTTGGCCATGGCCGCTTCCTTGGCATTGGGCAGATTGTGATCGGACAGCCAGGCCGACTGCCAGGTCAGCATACGGCCGGCTTGAATGTTCATCGCCATGTCGGCAATCATGAAGTTGACGCCCTGGAACGCAGCAATCGGCTGCCCAAAGGCCTTGCGCTCTTTGGCATACTTGATCGCTTCTTCCATGGCGCGCCGGGCCACGCCGACTGCGCCCGCGGCCACGGGCGGGCGTGAATTGTTGAAGACTTCCATCGCCACCTTGAAACCGGCGCCCTCAGGCCCGATGCGGTTGGCGGCCGGCACTTCGACATCTTCCATGATGACTTCGCTCGTCCAGCTGGCGTGTTGGCCCATCTTTTCGATCGGTTTGCTCGTCTTGACGCCCCAGCCGCGCTCGACGATGAAGAAATTCAGCCCGCGATGGCCGCCGGTCGGGTCTACCTTGGCCAGCACCACGAACAAATCGGCAATCGGGCCGTTGGTGATCCAGGTTTTGGCGCCGTTGAGGAGATACGTGTCCCCGCGACGCGTCGCCACGGTTTTGATCCCGGCCACGTCCGAACCGGCGCTTGGCTCGGTGACGCAGTAAGCCGGCATCTTGCGGTTGTCCATCACCCAGTCGCCCAGGTAATGTTTCTTCTGCTCCTCATTGCCGCCGATGATGATGGGCAGACAGGCGAGCTGATTGAGCATGGTCGCGGTCTGGATGCCAGAGCAGGCCCAGGCCAGCTCTTCCGCCACCAGACATTCTTCGAGCACACCCACACCAGGACCGCCGTAGGCTTCGGGGATGTTCAGGTTCATAAGCCCAACTTCCTGGGCCTTGTTGATGATCGGCCAGGGATATTCCCCGCTTTTGTCGTAGTGCTCGACAACGGGCAAAATCTCTTTGACAGCGAAGTCGTGCGCGAGCTCGCGCAGCATGCGCTGTTCATCATTGAGGGTAAAATCAAGCATGGTGAAGCCTCCACAACTATGTTACAGATCGCCGTTGACCTTGTGATCACACGGTGGACGAGAAACCAAGAGAAGCGCGCGGCTGTTTTATGACGCCCCGCGTCATCAGTTTACCACACAAAGCGCGCTCTTGGCAACTTCTCACAGCCGCATGGGTGCATTTCAAACTGGGGGCAGATCGGGCGACTGCAAGTCGCTGCAACGATTGCAAAGTCCACCTGCGTGGACTACACCCCGAAACTGAAATGCACCCCAGCCGCATGGGAAAATTTCAGGCCGCCGGGGGCGATCCCTTGCGGTCGCCCAGGGCAGGCGCAAGGCGCTGCCCACGGATCCT
>DAISHS010000579.1:0-2142 GCA_036822415.1 Chloroflexota bacterium | reverse complement strand
GCTTGGCCGAGCCGTGCACGCCAGCACGGCCGTCTATGACCAATCGACGATCGACTGCTCCGGGATCACCGTCGACGAGGCCGCCGGCGCGGCCGTCGACGTGATTGCCCACCCTGACGAGGAGGTTCTGTGGGGCGAAGACAGCCCGACCGACGCCGAGAAGATCGCCATCAGTCTGCATTCCAGATACTGCTGGAAGATCGCCCCGACACAGCGCTATCTGGCCGTCGAAGCGCGCTGCGAGCAGCTCGAAATATCCGACCTTGGCATCGCTCTGAGCGGGTCGGTGGACAGGATTCGCCAGGTCTCCGAAGGACAGGCAA
Source organism: Chloroflexota bacterium (assembly GCA_036822415.1). Taxonomy (GTDB): domain Bacteria; phylum Chloroflexota; class Anaerolineae; order SSC4; family Amarolineaceae; genus Amarolinea. Next base: position 1,819 of record DAISHS010000579.1, on the reverse strand, counting down.
TCTGCGACCTAAAAACCGGGAAGGCGGCAGTCGGCAGTGACGGCACGGTGAAAACCGCCGGCCACGCCTTCCAGATGGGCGTCTATGAGTTGCTCGCGCAGCACTCCAGAGGATCGCCGATCACCGGTCCGGCTCAGATCATCGGCATGAACACCGCCAAGACGCCTGCCGCGCAGCGCATCGGGACTGGAGAGATCGTTGGCGCCCGCGAGGTCCTATTGGGCGACGGCGAAACGCCGGGCGTCCTTGAGCACGCATCACGACTTATCCACAGCGGCAGCTTTTTCGGCAACCCCAAAAGCATGATGTGCCACGCGGCATATTGCCCGATTTACTCCACCTGCAAATTCAGGAAATAGCCATGAACTCACCCACCGATCTTGCCGCGCTCCGCTCCAACCAGCCGCCGGCCGCACGCCTCGCAGACATGAAGCCCAAAGAACAGATCGCCTACCTGCTCAAGCAGAAGGCCGGCGAAATCGCCAAGATGCTGCCAAAGCATCTGAACGCCGAGCGGCTCATGAAGGTGGCGCAGATCGCCGCCACGACCACGCCAGCGCTCGCGAAGTGTGATGTTGCGTCACTGGTTGGCGCCATCGGCCAGTGCGCGCAAATGGGCCTGGAGCCCAACACCGTGCTTGGGCATGCCTATTTGGTGCCATTCAACACCAAGCGCAAGGACGCCAACGGCGTGGAGCGTTGGGTGAATTCGGTTCAGGTCATCATCGGGTACAAGGGATTGATCGACCTTGCGCGCAGATCCGGACAGATCGTCAGCATTGCCGCCCACGAAGTATGCTCCGCCGATCGCTTCGAGCTGGTCTATGGCCTGGACGAAAAGCTGAACCACACCCCGGCCATGGGCGAGCGCGGCGAAGTCATCGGCTTCTACGCCGTGGCCAAGCTCAAGGACGGCGGCCACTGCTTGGAATTCATGAGTCGTCACCAGGTTGAGACAATCCGCGACGGCTCGCAGGGATTCCAGCAGGCCAAGAAATACGGCAAGGAGTCGGCTCACCCATGGTCCGCACACTTCGTCGAGATGGGCCGCAAGACGGTTATCCGCCGCCTGGCCAAGTTCCTGCCGTTGTCCGTCGAATTCCAGACCGGAGTAGCGCTTGATGCCATGGCCGAGTCTGGAAAAGACCAGCACAACGACGACATCGACGGGGATTTCATGGTGACCGCTGATGACGCCCCGACAAGCATCGACTACGAAACCGGCGAAATTACCCAACCCGCACAGATCGAGCACCAGCAGCCGGCGCAGACCGTCCCGCAGCAGACGCGCCAGGAGGATAAGGCCGACCAATGGCGCCCAGACCAAGAAGAAGCCGCCATCCGCGCCCGTGAACTCGGCTAGTTATTCCGCTGGCGCAAACCAAGGAGAAATAAATGGAACTGAAAATTGATCACGAATTGATTGCTGCTGCCTTCAATAAGACCGCAAGCAGGGCGTTGGAAAGCTCTCTTTGCGGTTACGAGGTTCAGGCTGCTATTGCGGCCGTCGTGACGCGGGAGGTCGCAGAGGGGGCAATCTCCGATGCCATCAGACAAGCCGTGAAACAGGTAGATACGGCAGCGCTGACTCAGGCGCTAGCTGTCGAACTGCAACGCGCTACCGTCCGTGCGACTGTGGCCATTCTGCAAGACGGGATGACGACCACGATCTGTAAGTTGCGCGGAATTGGTGACTACAGTATGGAAGACAAGGCGGCTCGCGCCAAACTGCGGGCAGAATTGTTTTCTAAATAACGCCGCAGATCAGGCGCGGCCGTAGGCCGTCGCCTGCATTGGCTTGTTATGAGGACGACGGAAT
>DAISHS010000578.1:0-2142 GCA_036822415.1 Chloroflexota bacterium | reverse complement strand
CAGGATCGGCGCTTCCGGCGCGGTCAGCAGGGCCGCCGCGGCCGGCGACACTTCGCACAGCTGGCGCGCCTGCGCCAGGTCACGCGCCATCAGCGCCAGGGGTTTGACGGGCCGCTGCTTGCGCGCGCGCAGGCGCGCGACCGCGGCCTGGTTGCGGCCGTTCACCAGCAGGTGAAAGCCTCCCAATCCCTTGACCGCGACGATCTGGCCGGCGACCAACGCCGCGGCCGCGGCCGCCAGCGCGGCCTGGCCCGTCGCCAGCGCGGTGACCTGAGCGCCCGCGGCGGCGTCCAGCGTGGCCTGCCACAGGGCCAGCTGCGGCCCGCACGCCGGGCAGGCGTTGGGCTGCGCGTGAAAGCGGCGGTCGGTCGGGTCTTCGTACTCGGCCTGGCAGGCCGGGCACATCGTAAACTGGCGCATGGTGGTGTGGGGGCGGTCATAGGGCAGCGCTTCGATGATGGTGAAGCGCGGCCCGCAGTTGGTGCAGTTCGTGAAGGGGTAGGCATGACGCCGGTCCGCAGGGGTGAACACCTCGGCCAGGCAGTCGGGGCAGGCGCCCATGTCGGGCAGCACCAGCGCGGTGCGGGCGCCGTGCGCGGCGCTGCGCCGAATCTCGAAGCCGGTGTACCCGTTGGCCGGCAGCCAGGCGTGCGTCAGCGCGTGGATGATCGCGCGCGGCGGCCGCTCGACCGGCAGGCGCTGCAGAAAGGCGTCCAGCTGCGGCTGCGGCCCTTCGACCTCGATGAACACGCCGCGCGTGTCGTTGAGAACCCAGCCGCGCAGCTGCAGCTCGGTAGCCAGGCGGTAGACGAAGGGGCGAAAGCCGACTCCCTGCACGGCGCCTTGAATCTCCACGCGCAGCCGGGGCATAGCCGCGGCGGCGGCCGGCGCGGACGCGGCCGGACTTTCAGCCACCGGCGTTTGCACCGATCGTTAGCCGGCTGAGCAGCCAGTCAAGCCAGGCGTCCAGCCCCTGGCCGCTGCGGCAGGAGAGCGCGAAGAAGGGCACGCCGGGGTTGACCATTTCGATGCCGCGGCGGTAGGCGTCCAGGTCGAACTCGAAGACCTCGGCGAGGTCGAACTTGTTCAGGATGACCACGTCCGCGCTGGCGAACATGCCTGGGTACTTGTAAGGCTTGTCGTGGCCCTCTGGGGTGCTGCCGAGCACGACGTTGCAGTCGGCGCCCAGGGCAAAGTTGGCCGGGCAGACGAGATTGCCTACGTTCTCGATGAACAGCAGGCGCAGGTCGCGCCAGGGCAGGGCCGGCAGCGCGTCGCGAATCATCGGCGCGTCGAGGTGGCAACCGCCGCCGGTGTTGATCTGCACGACCGGGATGCCGTGGCTGGCAATGCGATCGGCGTCGATGCGCGAGGCCAGGTCGCCCTCGATGACGCCGGGGCGCAGACCCGCCGGCAGCCGCGCCGCGGTCGCCAGGATGAAGCTGGTCTTGCCGGCGCCCGGCGAGGCCATGACGTTCAGCACGTGCAGCCCGGCCTGATCGAAGGCCAGGCGGTTGGCGAGCGCCACCTCATCGTTGGCGCTCAGAATGGGTTGTCCAATAGGAATTTTCACGCGTCGCTCACTTCGATGCTTTCGATCAGGAATGACCGGCCGCCGGTCACCTGTAAGCGCAGGCTCTGGCAGACGGGGCAGGTCTCGACCAACGGCAGGCGCACGCTGAACTGGCTGCCGCAGTCTCCACAGCGGGCCGTGGCCGGTTCACGCGCAAAGCGCAGCGTGGCGCCCGCGGCCAGCGTCCCTTTGCTCAGGATGTCGAAATAGAACTGCACCGAATCGTCCACGATGCTGCTCAGATCGCCCACCACCAGGTTGATCGCCGTGATTGGCCGGCCGCCCGTGCGCTGCGCGGTCGCGACCGCCAGCTTGAGGATTCCCTCCGTCACTGCAAGCTCGTGCATGGTTACTCTACCGCCAAGATCACGCCCGGCAGGCTGTCCTGGCGCTTGGGCCGTGACCCTGCCGGTGCGGCGCGGGCGTCAGCCTGGCGCCCCCAACGCGTAACTCTTGTATCACGGCTTGCACCCGTTTGTCAAGTTGAGCGGCGACCGCGGGGGCATTTCAAACTGGGGGGCAGATCGGGCGACTGCAAGTCGCTGCAACGATTGCAAAGTCCACCTGCG
>DAISHS010000577.1:0-2162 GCA_036822415.1 Chloroflexota bacterium | reverse complement strand
GCTTGGGTTGAATGCCTTTTTTCGTTCCATCGAGGAAGAACTCTTCCAAACCTTTGTGGCGGAATGACTTAATCATCCTGCGCCATCGGTCTGCATGTGCTCATGGCTACTTCCTCCATCCCTTGACGTCAGCCATTGCTGGCACATCAACGATCAAATTGTAACCCCTCAGGTGACATTCGTCAACATTGCTCTCAACGGATTGCGCTCCGATCGCCTGCGGTGTCCGGCGTCAACACTGGCGAACCTCAAAGCTCGCCCTGCGCCTGCCGCAGAGTGATCGCCCGGCAGGCGCCATCTGCCTGCGAGCAGACAGTGACTTTGTCCGCCACGCTGTCCAGGACCTGCCCGGTGAAGCGCCGCGCCGTCGGCGTGACGCCGAACGCCGCGTCGCGTGACTCACCCCACGGTTTGTACCACAGCTCCGCCATGCGCGCGCCGCTGACGCCGTCCACGGTGACTGTCGTGCTGCCCAGGTGATCGCCCAATAGCCAGGAGAGCACCCCCGCCGGGCGCATGTAATCCGCCGAGCACATAGCGATGCGCCAACCGCCGAAGCAATGATACACTCATTGCGCCCGTCAGGCTGTCTCGGCCTTCACAGTCACAGTGTGCTTTGTCAACAGGCAAAATTCGGGAAGCCGGGGTTGACCTTGAAAGAGTAGTTGGAGGAATACGAATAACGAATAGGCAGTTCCGGCGCCATAGGTTCCGCCCTAAGGCGTTGCGGTGATTGACGGTAGAAGTTCAACTTCTCTCGAAGGTTGGACTTTTCCTTCTCCGGGGACGGCAGCCAAACGCACGAGCTCCAGCAGGGGACGGCCGCTGCGTTCGCGGAACAGGGCCAGCGATTCGAGGCGACGGTCCTGCGCCGCGGCCAGGGCCTCCAGCTGCTGGCGACGACCCTGGAAAACCGTAAACTCCGGCGTGTGCAAGAGGTAAACGGTGTTGAGGTCGGCTATGAAGGGCGCCAGGCGCGCAGCAAACGCGGCGTCGGGCTGATCCAGGCGCGCATAGCCAAAGACTTCGATGGGGGCAATCTGCCCCTGCCCCAGGAAAGCGACCGGGGCGTCAATACCCCAGTCCAAAACCAGGGGCGCAACCAGATGCTGCTGCTGCAAATAGGCGGTCAGCCGGTAGGTGGCGTCCGAATGAGCGGCGTATCCGCCGCTGGTCGCCAGGATGGCATGATACTGCACGGTATCCCAGGCGTCGAATCCACCCCAGGCCAGGAGGGTCAAAAAAACGAGGAGCGCCGGCCGGCGGCCATGGCGGGCCAACAGGTCGGCCGCGGCCGCGCCGAGGAGAGGCAGCAGGGGCAGCAGCAGCGCAAAATGGGTGATGAACAAGTCCGAGACGGTAAAACAGCTCTGCACCACGATGAGCGCGGTCAAGAGCGCAAGGCCAAGCACTCGACGCCAGAGGGGAAGGGTTGACGCGCTGAGGCGCAGCAGCCAGGCCGGCGCGGCTGGGTCATCGGCGGCCGGCGCCGCTTGCCCCGGCCTGGGCGCCTCGAACGCCAGGTAAACTTCCAGGCCAACCAGGGCCACAGCCGCCAGCAGCGCGGCCAGCGCCCACGGCGCGATCGGATTGGCATAGACTTCACCCAAATACCAGAAGTGTTGCCCTTGCAACAGGATGACGATTTGTTCGATGCGTTTGGCCAGATTGGCCGTAAAATTGGCGTTGCTGACGCCATAGTACGAGGTGTTGAGGTTGCCCGCAATGCTGACCAGCGTGCCGCCGGTTTGCAGGTTGAAAAGCAGAAGCGGCCAGACGCCAGCCAGGAAAGCCAGGCCAAAGCCAGCCAGCAGACGGGCCAGAGGCGGCCGCGGCCCAACCGGGGTGGATGGCCGCCGACGACGCCAGAGCCAGGCGAGCGCCGCCGCCGCCAACATGGCGCCGATGCCCCAGATGAAAAGCAGCTTGGCCCAGAGGCCAAGACCCCACAGTAAACCGGTCAACCACAGCCAGCGCGCCTGCCGCGTCTGCTGCCAGCGCCAGGCCGTCCACAAGCTGGCGCAAAAAAGGGTCACCGTCACGTTGGTGACGAGAATACCCTGCCGACTCCAGAAAATGAATGAGGGATTGACGGCCAAGAGCAAGACAGCGAAAGCCGCCGTGCGCCGGTTGAAGAGCGCAGTCGCCACGGCATAGAGGAA
>DAISHS010000576.1:0-2172 GCA_036822415.1 Chloroflexota bacterium | reverse complement strand
CCTTCGCCGAGATCGAGCGCTTCCTGGACACGCCGGTGAAGCGCTACTCCAGCGGTATGGTCGTGCGCCTGGCGTTCGCCGTCGCCGCGCATCTGGAGCCGGAGATATTGCTGGTGGACGAGAGCCTGTCCTTTCGTTGCACTCAGGGCAAGCTCTGAACCTGCCGAAGGATGCTGGCCGTGGGGGATGCTGAGTTTTAGGAGAAGTGCTGGTTATGGTAGAATATTGATGTGATCACGCCTGGCGGGCTGGTAGGCAGCGAGGAGACAGAAAATGATTGCAGTAAAAGCATTGTATCGAGCGGGCGAAGTCGAGTTCTTGGAACCCCCGCCCGCGCTGGCGCAGACGCCGGTGATTGTTGTTTTTCTTGATCCAGAAAACGGCGAGTCATACCTTGCGCCCATGATCGAGCACGTGGACGCGCTGGATTGGGGAGAGCCGATGGATGTCGAGGGTGCGCAAATGCTGGTTGCGCTGCACGAGGAACTGGCGCCCTATCGGATAGCGGCAACCCAAGCCTGGGAGCCAGACACGGAGGCATGACAAGGCATGGCAGAACAACCGATCGGGCGCGGCGATGTCTTTTGGGTCGCCTACGTTTTTCCTCACGAGAAGGCCTCACCCACAACAGGCGAAGATGATATCGAGAAACAAAGGCCGATCCTGATCCTGCAGAACGCCGAAGATAACGGGAACCCCCACTATCCGCTCGTACAGGCGGCGCCAATCACCACACAGAAGACAGGACGCGTTTACACCCAGGACGTCTTGTTGCCAGCTGGAGAAGCAAACTTGCAGCACACATCAAAAGTGCTGCTGGGCCTGACACAGCCTTTCCTGAAGACCCACCTTGGGCAACGATTGGGCAGTATCTCCCCTGCCAGGATGCGAGAGGTGGACGCTAAACTCCTACGACTGTTTGGGCTTGTGCAAAAGCCCCCATGACCGACATCGCCATCCGCATCGAGAATCTCTCCAAGCTCTACACCATCGGTCGCGCCAAGCAACGCCATGACACCCTGCGTGACGCGCTGGTACACGCTTTGCCACGAATGACACGAATTTCACGAAAACCAAAAGACAATTCGAGTCATTCGTCTAATTCGTGGCAAAAAGGTAAGGATAATTCGTCTCATTTGAGTAATTCGAAGCAAGAATCTATAAGGTGGATGAGGTGCTGGCGGTGGGGGACGCGGCGTTTCAGTAGAAGCGCTAATCATGGTAGAATACGGATGTATCTGCGGCTGGTGAGTCGGCGGAGCGATACAGCAGACCTTGAGCGAACAGAAGGAGAGACGCTATGCAGCTGGTCATAGAGTATCCGCAGCTACTTCCTGATGCGCTGCAACAGACACGGTCAGACTTCGAGCAGGAGGCAAAGATGGCCATGGCTGTAAAGCTGTTCGAGATGAAACGTCTCTCATCGGGCGTGGCTGCGAAGCTGGCAGGCGTAGACAGGGTTACCTTCTTGCTGGATCTCCATCGCTACGGCGTGGCCATGATCGACCTGGACGACGAGGACTTGTTGGCGGACCTCCACAATGCCTGATACGCAGGATATTGTCATCAACACGAGTCCACTCATCGCTCTGGTAGCGGCATTGGGTGATTTGAGTGTGCTGCAAATGTACCGCCAGGTTTGGGTCCCCCTCGAAGTCAGCGAGGAGCTTGCGGCGGGAGGGACAGCCAAATTCGCACTGGCAGAGTATCAGGCTGCGGATTGGCTCCACAAGCGCACACAACCGCTGACCATCGCACCCCACCTGCTCAATACGCTGGACAAGGGCGAAGCCTCGGTCATCCAGTTGGCTTTGTACAAGAGCATCCAGACGGTTGTGATTGATGAGACTGCCGGCAGACGCATTGCCAGGTTAAACGGATTAGCTGTCACTGGCTCGATTGGCATCCTGCTTCGGGCGAGGAGCGAAGGCCGCTCCTTCTCAATGCGTAAGGCCATCGATCGCATGCAGGCCCGCGATATTTGGCTCAGTGATCGCGTGATTGCCTTTGCCCTCGCGCAAGCTGGCGAGACTCGTTAACACCCATGTCTGACATCGCTATCCGCGTCGAGAACCTCTCCAAGCTCTACACCAGCGGCCGCAGCCAGCAGCGCCACGCCCCCCCTGCGCGACGCGATGGTACACGCCTTGCCACGAATGACACGAATTTCAC
>DAISHS010000575.1:0-2180 GCA_036822415.1 Chloroflexota bacterium | reverse complement strand
GCGCTGATGCCGCCGCCGTTGCTGGCATTGGTGATGTTGCGCTCAAGCGCGCTGCGGTTGATGGTGAGGTGCGAGGTGCTCAAGGCAAAGATGCCGCCGCCGGCCGGGCTGATGCTATCGCTGACCACACTGTCGCTCAGCACGAGGCGGGTGTTGGCCTGCAGCATGATCGCGCCGCCGGCGCCGGAGAGGCTGCCATCACCGTGGCGCAGGGTGACGCCGCTGACCTGCACCGTCCTGCCGCTGGTGTTGAGGTGCAAAACCCGATCGAGCGCGCCGCCGTCAATGATGGTGGTGGCGGCCCCGGCGCCCGTCAGGGTCAGGTCGTCGTTCAGGTCAAGATCGCCGGTCGCGGCCAGGTTTTCGCCAACGCCAGGAATGGTGAGTGTGTAGATACCCGCCGGCAGGATGATCGTGTCCGCGCCGCTCAGTGCGTTGGTTTCCTGGACAGCCGCGCGCAGCGTGCACTGGCTGTTGGGCTGGGCGCTGGAATCGCAGACACCGTCGCCAGGCAGCAGATCCACCGCATCGTTCAGGCTGTTCACCGTGAAGGTTGCGGCCGGCAGGCTGGCCATCGTCTGGCGCGCGAGCGCGTGCCAGCCCAGTAGAGCACCCACAAGCGCAGTCAGCAGCAGAGCGATCTTCATCGTATTCTCCTTTTCAATCCTGACGCAGAGCTGAAATCAGGCCAGTTGATACGGTGGGCCTTCGAGGGTGTGTCGTCCGCCAGGTGCAGCGGAGAAGTCAATTTTGAGCGGCGCGGGGACGGCCGCCACGCGTTCCTCTGGATACCAACGTCGCCCCGTCTTGACCACGATCAGCAGGCCGTGCGCGTCGCCCAGGGGAGTGAAAGTCTCGGTGGGTGGCTGAAGATACACCGGCAGGGGCAGGCTTGTCTGTAAGTTTCGTACAAAGTGTAGGACATCTTCCACAACCAGGCCGATTTCGCTGATGCTGAGCAGGCTGGCCGCACTGAACGGGCGCGCGCCAGGCGCGGGCAGGTCGTGACGGGCAATCAACTCGCCGATGTTGCCGTCAGGATCCGCAAAGTAGACCGCGTGTGCGTTCCAGGCCGTGAAATTGAATTCGTCGGCGCCGTGACTATCGCTGAGCAGCGGCGCGCGGCGGGCCAGCCAGGCTTTGGCTTCGGCGAACTGCGTCGCCGGGATGTTGAAGGCAAAATGGTAGTGGGCAGGCGCAGAGTCGGGCGCGGCCGTAAAGACCAGCGTGGATTGGCCGGCCTGCAGCGTGATCTGCTCGACCTGCGCGGCAAGCAGGGGCAGGCCAAGCAGATCGTGGTAAAAGCGCCGTTGCGCGGCCAGGCGATGGGTTGCCAGGCGCAATTGGTGAATGAGCATCACTTCCTCCGTGGTTGGCTGCAAATGCGCGCGCCCCGCTTCAGGCTGCCGATAGGTCAACCAGCGTCGCGTTGAGCAGCTGGAGCAGCGGCGCCACCGGCGCCAGGACGCCAACGCCCTTCTTGCCCGCGCTGATCTCGATCTGGTCGAAGAGGATGGCTGTTTCGTCAATGAAGACATCGTAGCGGCGGTCGAGCAGGGCCAGGGGCGAGATGCCGCCCTTCTCCAGGCCGGTGATGCGTTCCGCCTCCTTGTGCGGCGCCATCTGCATCTTCTTCTCACCTGCGGCCGTGGCCAGCTTCTTGAGATCGAGCTGGCTATCGCCGGGGATCAGGGCCAGGACTGGTTTGGCCGCGGCGCGCTCGGGCAGGACCACCAGCGTCTTGAAGGTTTGCTCTGGCGGCAGGCCAATCGCCGCCGCCACCTCTGCGGCCGAGAGGTGTTCGGGCGCGTCGTAGTAGAACGGCGTGTAGGGGATGTCGTGGCCTTCCAGCACACGCATGGCTAACGTTTTCTGAGGCTTGGACATGGTCAGCAAAAAACTCCAGTTTGAGTGATCGGCGCAGATTGCGGGGAGTGCGGCTCAACCTCTCTGCACAGCGCCCTTCGGGGACAAACCACGGCAAAATTCTAGCATGACCTTCGTATTCCTCCAACTCATCTTTCAAGGTCAACCCCGGCTTCCCGGATTTTGCCTGTTGACAAAGCGAGGCGCGTCTGGTATAAAGAGACCAACAACGAGACTTCAGATTGGCGCCGTTGTGCAGAGAGCGCCATTCCAACCCGTCTCCCCAACCCTGAGGTCCGCCGCGAGAGCCTGAG
>DAISHS010000574.1:0-2187 GCA_036822415.1 Chloroflexota bacterium | reverse complement strand
AGTTGCCAACTTTCCGGAAAGTTGGCAACTTTACCCCCATGAGCGACGCGCTGTTCGACGAGACGTAGGCGCAGAGTTGCCAACTTTGGCAACTCTGCCACGCCTCGAAGGAAGGAGCCATGAATGAAAGCCGATAGCCTGCAAATGGTCAAGGTCTTCAGCTCGGGCGGGGACATCCACTACGTCCTGCCCCACTTCCAGCGCGAGTACGCCTGGGGCGAGACCGAATGGAAAACCCTGCTCAGTGACATCTTCAGTGTCTACGAGATCTACCGGGATGATCAGCCGCCGCCAGAGCACTTTATGGGTTCCCTGGTGGTCATCAACGACGGCACCCTGAACGGCACCGTGCCGGTCTTCCGGCTGGTAGATGGGCAGCAACGCCTGACCACCATCTCCTTGTTCCTGAGCGCGCTGGAGCGGGTATTGGATAACGACGACGCCCACGCCGTGCTGCGCAAGAAAGCACGGCGCATGCTGCTCAACCCCGAGGAAGGAGGCGAGCTGCACTACAAACTCCTGCCAACCGTCAAGTACGGCGACCGGGCCAGCTATTGCGCCATCGTCAAGGGCAAGCAGCCTCCAGAGGGCGTGGAATCCAACATCCCGAAGGCCTTCGCCTACCTGAGGACGCAGTTGGACAACCGCTTTCGCAGCGATGGCATTGACCCCAACCGCCTGTTCAACGTCCTGATGACCAGCCTGCAGGTGGTTTTCATCAACCTGAACCAGAACGAACGCCCCTATGAGATCTTCGAGAGCCTGAACTACAAGGGCAAATCGCTGACCCAGGCCGACCTGGTGCGCAACTACATCGCCATGAAGCTGCCGCCGGCGCGTCAGGAGCCGGTCTTCACCGAGCTGTGGTCGCCAGTCGAGGAAATGCTCCTTGAAAAACGCACCGTGGGGCGCTCCCGGCTGGGCGAGCTCACGGCCTTCCTGCGCCACTACTTCGCGTACCTGTCGGGCGTGTTGGTCAACGAAGAGCACGTCTACTCCCGCTTCCGCGACCGGGGCGAAGCCATGAGCGTGGCCGAGTTCGAAGAGGAGTTGGCGCGCATCCAGCGCTTTGCGCGTTACTACGATCGCCTCCTGCGTCCGCAGCGCGAGCCCGATCAGCAAGTTCGGCAACAATTGCAGCGGTTGAGCATCCTCGAAAGCGCCACCGGCTATCCTTTCTTGCTCTTCATGGTCGAAGAGTGGCAACAGGGCCACGTCAGCCGTGACGAACTGCTGGCGGGTCTGCGCCTCCTCGAGGCCTACATGGTGCGCCGCTTCCTGAACCGGGATTCAACCAACTACCTGAACAAGATGTTTCCCGCTTTGGTCAAAGACGTGGACACGACGAACTTCGTGGCATCCCTGCGTCTGGCGCTGGGAACGAAGAACGAGCCGAGCGACGTGCGTTTGCGGCAATCGGCGGTGACGGTCGAGTTGTACCGTAGGGACATCTACACCCGCCAGAAACTTGCTTTGGTCTTCGACACCATCAATCGCCGCCTCTCGGCCGGCAGCGGTGCGTACACCGTCCTCAGCGATGATCCCACCATCGAACACATCTTGCCCCAGACACCCACCGAAGCATGGAAACGTCATCTCGGCGAAACCTGGCAACAGGACTACGGGCTGCTGCACACGTTGGGCAATCTCACGGTGGTGACACAGGACTGGAATTCACAACTTTCGAACAGCGGCTACGATGTCAAACGCCAAAAGCTGGGCGAGCACGGCCTGTTGCTCAATCAAACCTACTTCCGCCAGCAGGCGCCGGCCGTGTGGAACGGCCAATCCATTCGCGACCGCGCCCAATGGCTGACAACCAAGGTCACTGAGATCTGGCCACAGTTAGCCGACACAGCGGGCGGGTGGGAGGAGAAGCCTAAGTCGGTGGTTATCCTGGACGAAGTTTACCCCGTGGCCAGTTGGCGCGACGTGCTGCGCCGCACCGCTGAGGTGGCCGCCCAGTGGTGTGGTGACAAGTTTGAGGCACAGGTGATAGCCGCACTGCCGAGCTACTTCAGCCGCCAATCGTTCAGCCAGGCATCCCATCATCTTGATAACGGCTGGTGGGTGTATATCCATCTCAGTGCTGACGCCATCAAACAGGTCTGCGCCGACATCATCGAAGCGGCAGGCATCCCGGAAGATGAGTACAGCGTGGAGCTATGGTAAGTGGCGTGGGAGAGT
>DAISHS010000573.1:0-2237 GCA_036822415.1 Chloroflexota bacterium | reverse complement strand
ATCGTTGCAGCGACTTGCAGTCGCCCGATCTGCCCCCAGTTTGAAATGCACCCGTTACGCTTCGATTCCTTGACTCGTGAACTTGCCCTGACGAGCCAGGCGCTCATACTCGTGCTTGAAACGCTGCACCACGCGCAGAACATCCTGGGCCAAATCGCTGAGTGGATCTAGCTCCACGGCGCGGCGCGCGCAGTGCAGGGCATCCTGGAACTGAAAGGCGCGCGTATAGACGAGCGCCAGGTCGGTTAGTGTGACCATGTTGGAGCGATTGACTTGCAGCGCTTCCTGTAGCAGGGCGCGGCCTTGCTTTTCATCGCCCGAATTGAAGACAGCCCAGCCTACGGCGCGCAGGTATTCATCGTCTTCTGGCAACAGCTCCAGCGCGCGCCAAAGCGTGTTGATGGCTTCGGGCCAGCGCATGCCAGCCGAGTAGATGATGCCAAGCAGGTAATGATATTCAGCCGCCGCGCTGTTGTGCTCGATCGCGTGTTTTAGATTGGCTTCTGCCCGGTCCAGCTCATGCAGAGACAGGTAGATGTCACCCAGGTAGGCGCTGATGATTTCGCAGCCTTTGTCGCCCAGGGGATGAGTGGCCAGCGTCTCTTCCAATAAATCGGCGGCGCGGCCAAGCTGACCTCGTTGCACAAGGTGGTCCGTTCGTCTGAGCAGTCGTTCCAAGCGGTTCATTGAGCCTCCGCATCAGGTGGTCGCACACTGGCCAGGTTGACTCGACAGGAAGAGCAAAAACGGTTATTATGATTCATGTAACTGACATCATTGTAGCACAAGCTTTCCCGATGCGCAATCAAGCTGGGCGTGGCCCAGCAGGAGCAAAACCGATATGATGCGACACTTCCTGCTTCTTCTGGTCGTTGTGACCCTGGTGGGCGCGCCAGCCCATGTCTCTGCGGCGCCAAATCAGACCCCGCCCGACCCCGGCCTGCCTGGGCCGTATGCCACCGATCAGTTCAATTTTACCCTGGGCGCCACCGGCGCGACGGTCTTTTATCCCGGCGCCAACGGGGTGGTGGCGGCGGGCGGCCCCTTCGCAGGGCTGGTCTTGGGGCATGGATTTGCCCGCAGCCGCAGCAACCACAGCGCCAACGGCGTCTTTCTGGCTTCGCACGGTTTTGTCGTGGTGACCGTGGACTTCCCCAATCCGACCGCGCCCGATTACACCGTGTGGGCGGCCAAGATCAGCGCCGCCCTGACCTGGTTGGAAACCGAGAATGTCAATCCCGCCTCGCGTTTCTACGGCCACATTGCCACGAATCAGTTTGGCGTGCTGGGACATTCGGCCGGCGGCATGGCCGCGTGGGTCGCCGCGGGTCAGGACAACCGCATCAAGGCGATCATGCCTCTGGACCCGGTGCCGGCCAGCGGCGCCGACTTGAACGCCCTGGGCGCGGGCCTGACCATGCCCAGCGCCTGGGCCGCCGCCCCACCCAGCAGCTGCAATGCCAGCGCCAGCTATACGCAGGTCTATCCGCTGACCGCGGCGGCGCAGCGGGCGCAGTACGTCGTGGCCAATGCGACGCACTGTGACTTCGAAGACCCGACCGATTTCCTGTGCACGCTGGCGTGCGGCAGCTCCAGCAGCACGCGGCGCCAGATCATCCGCCGCTACGCGGTCGCCTGGCTGCAGTACTACCTGGTGGGCGACACAGACTATTACTACTACATTCACGGCGACGGCCTGGCGAGCGACCTGGCCGCCGGCCGGCTGACCAACGTCACGGCGCGCAACACGCAGCCGCAGGCTGCGCAAGCGCAGGCTGCCGCCAACGGGGGCGCCGCGCAGCTGACCTGGCAGCCCTATCCCGTGACGCCGTTAGCCGGCTATTCCGTTTATCGCCGCCGCTTGCCTGATCCTTCAGCGGTGCGTGTGGCTACCCTGGGCCTGGTAGGCGCTTATCTGGATACTGGCTTGCCTGCGGGTAATTATGAGTACAGCCTTGTCACGCGCGACACGGCCGATCAGGAACACCAACGCGTCACCCTGGCCGCGCTCAGCGTGGCCTGCTACCGTCTCGATGTCGCGCCTGAGACATGCGACGGCGCCGTCAACCTGACCGATGTGCAAGCGGTGGCCGCCGCCTGGCCCAGCGCCAACGGCCAGCCAGGCTACAGCGCTCGCCTGGACGTGAACGGCGATCAGATGATCACGATTGCGGATGTGCAACAGGTTGCGGCCGCCTTCGGCTGGCCTGGCTCATGAAACGTCCTGAAGTTATACA
>DAISHS010000572.1:0-2244 GCA_036822415.1 Chloroflexota bacterium | reverse complement strand
ACAGCCTGGGCCTGGCTGTGCCCGAAACCATGCAGGGACGGGTGTTGACCGAGCTGCTGCAAAGCACAGCGGCGGTGCGCTATCAGCCGGCCGCGCCTGACCTCGATCCATCAACCCAGGCTGCCCTCGACGACAGCGAAACGGCCGATTTGCAGGAGCGCCTGCGTGGCCTGGGGTACCTGTGAGCCAGTCAACCATGCGCCCCACGCCATCGACGGCCGCTTCAGCGCGTGAAAAGAGACGTTGGTGGATCAGCGTTACGCTCCTTTTTGCCGCGGCCGGCGCGCTCAGCCTTGCGCTACCGGCGCTGGCCGTGGTCATGCTGGTTGCGCTGGTCGCTGTCTGGCTGGCCGTGAATGTGGATGTGGCCAGCCTCGTGTTGCCCTTGCTCCTCATCCGTTCGGCCACCGACAGCATCATGGACCTGTTCACGCTCTTTGCGGGCACGCCGCTGGAGATGAACCTGGCCGGCGCGCTCAATTCGTTTACCCTGGGCCTGGGCCTGGCCTACGCACTGCGCCGTTGGCTGATTACCGATCGCGCCGGCCGCAGTCACACGGTCTTGAACATTCCCGGCGCCTGGTGGTATCTTGCCTGGCTCGTGGTTGGCCTGGCAGGGCTGAGCGCCTCGATTGCGCCGCTCGACACCCTGAAAGAGTGGGTGCGCCTGGCGAGCGGACTGGCGCTCTTCGTCCTGGCGCGGCCGTTGGCAGCCAATCCAACCCGGCGCCCTGCCCTGGTGTGGGCCATCTTCCTGGCCGCGCTGGCGCCCCTCGCCCTGGAGTTCTTTCAGCTGGCGACCGGCACCGGCTACTTCTTCGTTGGCCTGGCCGATACCGCTTACGCCTTCCGCGCGCAGGGCACTTTCGGCCACCCTGCCATCCTGGCCTCGTTCCTGCTCGTTGTCATCGCCCTGGCTGGCGCGCTGTGGCTGACGCCCGATCGCTCCGCGCGCGGCCGCCTGGCGCCGCCGGGCCGCACGGCCGCTTTCGTCATGCTGACGTTGGCCGGCCTCGGCCTGCTCTTGACCCTGGCGCGCGCGCAATGGCTGGGGCTATGGGCGACCGTCGTGGTCTTGCTTGCCTTTCGGCGGCCGCGCTGGCTGTGGTTGGCCGTTCTGCTGCCCCTGGCGCTGCTGGCCTTGCCGCCCATTCGTGAGCGCCTCACCTCGGCCGATGCGCAAGATTCGGTTACCTGGCGTTGGGAGCTGTGGCAGGTGGGCGTTGGCCTGATTGACCTGACGCGCGTGGTTGGCCGCGGCCTTTCCACCTTCCCGGTTTACGTGGAGCAAGTGCTGCCCCCGCGCTACGTGGCCCCGCCGCACAACGACTATCTCAAGGTCCTGATCGAAACCGGCCTCCTGGGCGCGCTGACCTGGGCCGGCTGGCAGCTGCGCTGGCTGCTGGCGGCCGCACGGCGAGCCAGCGCCAACCCCTACGCCCTGGCCCTGGTCGCCACCGTTGCGGGCGGACTGGTCGTCAGCCTGACCGACAACTACGTGCAATACACCTCGGTGCAGTGGTACGTCTGGGTGCTGGCGGCATTGGCTTTTGTCAATGTTGATGCCGCTGGAGGCGCGCAATGACAACCATGCAGGCAACACGAACGCGGCCCCTGCGCGTAGCGGTGCTGGGCGATTACCCTGAAAACCCACCAACCCTCGTCGGCGGTATTCAGGCCGTGATGTACTACACACTGGCCGCGCTCAAGCAGCAGGCCGACCTGGAATTGCACGTCATCACCTGCGAAAAGTGGTTCAAGGGCGCGGCCGCGCGCGGCGCCGTGGTGCGCGATGGCCCGTTGACCGTGCACTACCTGCCCTCATCGCCGCGCATCCCGCATACCCTCTCCATGCGCACCGTGGACCGCTGGGCGCTGCGCCGGCGCCTGCAAGAGATCGCCCCCGATGTCATTCACGCGCACGGTCAAGCTGCGGCCTATCCGCTGGCCGCGTTCGACGCCGGCAAGCCCACGGTCGTCACGGTGCACGGCATCAACACGCACGAGGCCGCGGCCGAAGCCCGCGGCGGGCGCTTCAAAGCCTGGCTGCGCACGGCCGTTTGGCGAACCACGGAACTGGCGGTGCTGCGCCAGGCGCGCGATCTGGTCATCATCTGCCCCTGGGTCGAGCAGTTTGTGCGCCCCCACACGCGCGCCCGGCTGCATCTGATCGAAAATCCCGTGCACGCTGATTTTTTCAGCCTTGATCGTCAGCCGCAACCGCACACGGTCCTTTTCGTTGGC
>DAISHS010000571.1:0-2249 GCA_036822415.1 Chloroflexota bacterium | reverse complement strand
AAGGTGACCGTCTTCGTTTCGCCCGCTTGCAGGGTCACACGCGCAAAACCCTTCAGCTCCCGCTGGGGGCGCGAGTCACTGCCCCACCTCTGGTGGATGTACAGCTGGGCCACTTCGTCCCCGGCGACCGGGCCGGTGTTGGTGACATCGGCGCTCACGGTCACGGCCTGGCCCACCTTGACCTGGGGCGCCGAAACCCTGAGGTTGGTGATCGCAAAGGTGGTGTAGCTGAGGCCAAAGCCAAAGGGATAGAGCGGCGTGACCGGGCCGTCCCAATAGCGCGAGCGGTACATGGGGCTGCTCTCAGGCGCATGGGTCAGGGTGCGGGCGTAGTAGAGCGGCGCGTGGCTGCCGCTGCGCGGGAAACTGACCGGCAGCTTGCCGCCCGGATTGGCATCGCCAAAGAGAACGTCGGCGACGGCGTTGCCGCCCTCAGTCCCCGGTTCCCAGGCCTCCAGAATCGCCGGCACATGCTCCGCCGCCCAGGCGATGCTCAGCGGGCGGCCGTTCAGCAGGACCAGCACCACCGGCTTGCCGAGGGCCACGACCGCCTTGAGCAGCGCTTCCTGGCGCCCCGGCAGATCGAGCGAGCCGCGTGAGGCAGCCTCGCCCGCCATATCCGCGTTCTCGCCCAGGACCATGATGACCAGGTCCGCGCCGCGCGCCGTTTCCAGCGCAGCCTCGAAGGCCGCTCCGGCCGCCGCCGCTGTCTGCACTGGCTTTTTCGGCCCGGCAAAGAAATCATCGAAGGCAGCCCCTATGTCGCGGCGGATCTGCGGGCCAGGGGCGTAGGTCACCGCGGCCGCGGGCAGCCTGGCGCGGATGCCGGCCAGGACGGTCACCGCGGCCGGCTGATGGCCGAAGACCATCCAGGCCCCCTCCGTTGCTTCCTGAGAGTCGGCCAGCGGGCCAATCACAGCGACATGCTGCAAATCCCGTGCCAGCGGCAGCAGTCCGCCCTCGTTCTTGAGCAGCACCAGCGCGCGTTGAGCGGCCCAGCGCGCGGCCGCGCGGTGCTCGGTGCGAGCCACGACCTCGGCCAGCCGGTTTTCATCCACGTAAGGCTGCTCGAACAGGCCCATCTTGATCTTGAGGGCCAGGATGGGGCGCACCAGTTCCTCGATCTCGGCCACCGTCAGCGCGCCCTCAGCCACCAGGCCAGCCACGTTCTCGGCGTAGGTATTGCTGGACATGTCCATGTTGAGGCCGGCCTGGATGCTGCGCAGGGCGGCGTCGCGCCCGTCGCGGGCATGGCCCTGGACGACCAGGTTGGCGATGGCGAAGGCGTCGCTGACCACGAAGCCGTCGAAGTTCCACTCGTCGCGCAGCACATCCCGCAGCAGCCAGCGGTTGGCGCTGGCCGGCACATCGTTGAGATCCATGTAGGCGCTCATGAAGGTGGCGACGCCTGCCTTCACTGCGGCCTGGAAGGGTGGGAAGTAAACGTTGCGCAGCTGGGTTTCGGACAGGTAGACCGGGTCATAGTCGCGCCCGCCGTCCGCGGCGCCGTAACCGGCGAAGTGCTTGGCGCAGGCCACGATCCGCTCGGGGTGCGAGGGGTCATCGCCCTGAAAGCCGCGCACCTGCGCGGCCGCCATCGCCGCGCCCAGGCAGGGATCTTCGCCCGCGCCCTCCACGATGCGGCCCCAGCGGGCGTCGCGCGCGATGTCGAGCATGGGGCCAAAGGTCCAGTGCAGCCCGGCCGCGCGAGCTTCGCGCGCCGCCACGGCCTGCGCCTGCTCCGCGACCGCCGGATCCCAGGAAGAAGCCAGGGCCAGCGGCACGGGGAAGATCGTGTGGTAGCCGTGAATCACATCGAGCGCGAACAGCAGCGGAATGCCGGATGGGCTTTCCTCTACGGCGATCTTCTGCAGCGCGTTGAAGCGCCGGGTGTCGTTGAGCCACAGCACCGAGCCGGCCCCACCTGTGCGAATGACATCTTCGGGCCGCGGCCCCGGGTTCCAATCCGCGCCGCCAATCTGCGTCAGCTGGCCAATTTTCTCCGCCAAGCTCATGCGCGCCAGCAGCGCCTCGACTCGCGCGGCGACTGCGGTTTGCGCAGCAGCAGACGCGGCTGTCACTGTCTTCTTCATCTGATTCATAATCTCCTTCGCTCTGTTTGTTCTGCGTGCACTCTTGCGTGCGTTGAGAGCCGATGCCGGACGCGCTCGCCTCATCTCCTGCCCAACAGGCGCAGGAACGGCTCGAACAGGCGCGCCATGTTGATCTGTTCGGGTTCGTACAGCCAC
>DAISHS010000570.1:0-2252 GCA_036822415.1 Chloroflexota bacterium | reverse complement strand
CGGTCCGGGAACAAGCGCTCTAGCGTCTCGGCCACCTGCTGGTGAAACATGCGCCGCTGCTTCTTGAGGATGCCGTTGTAGGTCGCCTCGCGGGTCAGCGCGTGCTTGAAACAATAGCTCAGCTCGGGGAGATCTGTTTCCTCGCGAATCAAATCCTGACGCTGCAGGGTCAACAGCTTTTCGGACAGGTCCTGCCCGTCGGCGGCAAGCGCCGCCAGCACACGGTAGAGAAAGGTGCGGCCAATGACGGCTGCCAGCTGCAACACGCGGCGGGTGTCGCCCGGCAGACGGTCAACGCGCGCCCTGAGCACCCCCTGCAGCGTGCTGGGAATCTCGATCCTGGTTACTTCTTGCGTCACTGTCCAGTGACCGGCGCTGTCCTGCGCCAGCGCGCCGCTGTCCATCAAGGAACGCAGCACCTCTTCCACGTAGAAAGGGTTGCCTTCGGCCTGACCGAGGATGCGCTCGATCAGCCGGGATGGCAGCTGGCGCCAACCTGCGGCCGCAGCCGAAGTCCCGCTGCCTAGCAGATGGTTGACGAGGGTTTCACTGTCAGCCGCCGAGAGCGGCTGCAGCCAGAAGTCGGTATGGCGGTGATGGTAGGCGTCCGCGACATGCTGGCGCCAGCGCCAGGCTGTGTGCTGCGTCTCAGGACGTAGATCGCCGATGATGAGCAGACCCTCGCTGTCGGTTAACGCTAACAGGCGCTGGAGCAGCTCCAGGGAGCTGGCGTCGGCCCAGTGCAGGTCTTCGCAGACAAGGACGAGCGGACCATGCCGGGCCGCGCGGGCGAGGACGCGCTCGATTGCCTGGAATGTGCGCCGCTTCAGCTCTTCTCCATCCATCTCATTCAGGCTGGCTTTAAGCTCAAGCGGCAGGGGCAGCGTCATCAGCTGCCCCACGTAGGGAAAGACATCGTCGAAACAGTCAGGGCACAGGCGCTCGACCCACTGCTGCAGCGCCGCGCGCACAGTGTCCGGGGCATCCTCCAGGGTTCGCCCCAGTGCGTTGCGCAGCATGTCCTGCCACAGGGCGTAGGCGTTGGCGCCGCCGTAGGAAAGGCAGCGCCCGTGCAGCCATTGCATCCTGGCCGCTGTCCCGTCGCGCTGGCTCATGGCCCAGGCTTGCAGCTCCGTGACCAGGCGCGATTTGCCGATGCCAGCGTCGCCCACCAGCGTGACAATGCCCCCCACACCGCGGCCGAGATCGTCTACGGCGCGGCGCAGGGCCATGATCTCTCCCTCGCGACCGACCAGCGGCGAGTCCAGGCCGGCAATGCCGCGTTGACTCGCGCGCACCGCCGCGGGGCCTAAGACGCGGAAGACGCGCACCGGCTCCGCCTTGCCTTTGACCCGGATGGCGCCCAGGTCGAGCATCTCGAACGCATGCGCCACCAGGCGCGCCGTGTCGGCGCTCACCAGCACCGTTTCCGGCTCTGCGGCCGTCTGCAGGCGTGAAGTCAGGTTGGCCGAGTCGCCGGTGACCGCGAACTCTCCATTTTCTTCCACACGGCTGATCACCAGCCCGGTGTGGACGCCAATCCGCAGGCGGAGCGTGAGCTGGTCGAGGTCGAGCGGAGAGGCAGGCGCCACGGACGCGCGCAGGTCTGCTCGCACCTGCTCGTTCACGCCGCGCATGGCGGCGTGCATGGCGAGGGCCGCGTGCACGGCGCGCTCGGGGTCATCTTCATGCGCCTGCGGCACACCGAAGACGGCAACCACGGCGTCGCCGATGTATTTTTCAACGACGCCGTCGTAGTTTTTGACAGACTGCGCAGCGGCCGCAAAGTAGGCGTCCTGCAGCGCGCTGACATCCTCAGGGTCGAGGCGCTCGGAAAGCGACGTGAACCCAACCAGGTCGGCAAACAGCATCGTCACCAGGCGCCGGTCGCTGACCACCGCCTGTTCCGGTTCTGGCCGCGCTGGCGCAGCCGGTACAGGCTGTTCAGCGCCCAGCCTGGCGCCGCAGGCAAAACAAAAGCGCAGATCGAGATCAGGCGGCAGCTCTGTCCCGCATTGCGGGCAGCGCAGGCCCAGTCTGGCCCCGCAGGCCAGGCAGAAGCGAGCTTGCGCGGGGTTTTCACGTTCACATTGGCGGCACTTCATGCTGAATTCCTCGAACCGTCGTCGCTGCCCCGTCGCTCGTACCCCGCGGCGCGCAGCACCCGCGGCAGCGCCAGCAGGGCCACGGCCAGGGCCACGATCTGCTCGGCGCGAAATCCGCCGGCCAGCAGCAAGCTGTCGCCACGGAAG
>DAISHS010000569.1:0-2268 GCA_036822415.1 Chloroflexota bacterium | reverse complement strand
CCGACGTCATAGCCCTCGCGCAGAACGCGGGCAATGTCACCGGCCTTCATGCTGGATGGGATCAGGAAGATTTGCCCTGCGATTTTCTTCCCTAAGCGGGAGCTCACATCAAGGGCCGCGTCTTCGATGTTGCACTTGCCCCACAAGTAATCATTGAGTGAGTGCACCACGTCCCCTTCTTGGAGACCAAACAGAACATGGATGCCAGGGGAGTGGATATCGGTGTCAATGACGCCGACACGCTTGCCACTCATCGCCAGCACTGCGCTCAGATTGGCCGTTGTATTCGATTTACCAGTGCCACCTCGAAACGAGTGAACAGAGACAATCATAACTTCCCGCCTTCTCAGTTCGGATTTTTGTTTTCTTACAGCACCGTCAGGCTGGTCTCACCCACAGCAGGCGCCACGTCGATAGCCAAGCCTCATCGCGTGTTGCAAGTCGGCCCATTTTAGCACACCCCCCCCGATCGTCAATAACGGCCATTGGTGAAGGGCAATGAAATTCAAGACCGGGCAGCAAGCCGCGCGTCGAGAGGCGCGCTGGCTGGCCGCGTATCCGTCCCTCAGGCCACTGCGCTATCTTCTCCAACCAACATGCGGCGCACCACCACAATCGTGATGTCGTCGAATTGGACGGCATCGGCAATGTGATTGCGCACGGTCGTATCAATGCGCTCGAGCAAGCCGGCCGCAGAGGCGGCGGGCGTTGCCAACAACTCACGCAGGCGTTTGTCCGTGTACTGCCCCCCGGCCGGGTTACGCGCATCGGGCACGCCGTCGGTGTACATGACCAGGGTGTCGCCGGGTTCGAGCTGCGCCTCGCCGGTCCTGAAATCGGTCTGCGCCATCATCCCAACCGCCATGCCGGTGGCCTTGAGCGCCGCCTTGAGTCTGCCATCTGCGCCCATGATATAAGGCGGGTTGTGGCCGCCATTGATATAGACCAAACCGCCGGTCATTGGATCGAGAACGCCGAAGAACATCGTTGCAAACATGTTCAGATCGGAGTGATTTTCCAGGATGTAATTATTGGTCAGCAGAACCGCGTTCTTCAGCGCGGTGGAGCCAATGGCTGGCAAGCCGCGCCGCCCCGGACGTGCGTTGATCTGGGTCGGCCCGTCGCTCAAGAGCGAATCCACCAGATTCAGGCTGTAGTTCTGTTGGGCGAAGGCGCGCGTCAGGCTGCGGCTGAGCGCCATGAACAGCGCCGCGCCCACCCCCTTGTCGCAGACATCGGCGATGACAATGCCAATGCGGCGCCCCTGGGTGAGGGTAAAAATGTCATACCAGTCACCGGCCACTTCGCGCGCGGGATGGAGACACGCCGCCAGCTGCCAGCCTTTGGGCTGCGGCACTTCCTTGGGCAAGAAATCGCTCTGAAACCGCCGCGCAATCGCCACATCGTTGAGCACCTTCTCGCGTTTGAGTCGTTCGCGTTCTTCGATGCGGCGCTGGCGCAGTTCCAGGTAATCGGTGATTTGCACCTTCAGCAGCGAAGGCGAGAACGGTTCGGGGAGATAATCCTCCGCGCCCAGGGCCAGGCAGGCCTCCACGCCCTCGGTGCTTTGCCCGGACGTCAGCATGAGAACGATGATGCTGCTCAAATCCTCATCTACCTTGAGCTGTTTGAGAACATACTCGCTGGTCATGTCCGGCAGATGGATTTGCAGGAGCATCAATTCTGGCTTTTCGGCTTTGGCCACTTCCAGTCCCTGTTGACCGGATTCAGCCATCAGGGCGCTATAGCCCTGAGCCTCCAGGCGACGCGCCAACGTGGTGCGCCGGAGTGAACTATCATCAACCACTAGCACTCGTGCAGATTGAATGGGCACGCGCAGGCGTCTCCTTTTGCCATCTCTCTGGCCATCCGCTAGGCTTCAGGCCCACTCGTGGATGACGGTGTCGGGGCAGGACGTTTGACCACAAAAATGTTACGATTAAGATTATCAATGCGCTCGTATAAGAATTTATCAGTGCCCTGGATTGCCAGATAGACGCCCAGGCCGCCGATGCCGCGAGATTCCAGCGGCGCATCCAGGTTGTCCGGCGTTGGGTGCAGCAACGGATCGAAGGGCACAGCCGTATCTTCCAGGATGATGGTAAGCGACTCGTCATGCACATGGGCGCTGACTTCGATATCACCCGAAAGCTGCGAACGATCGTAGCCATAGTTGATGATATTGGTGGCAATTTCGTCAACGGCCAGGCGCAATCGGTAACCAGACCGTTTGTCCAGCTCCGCCAACGCACAGGCTTCGGTGACATA
>DAISHS010000568.1:0-2284 GCA_036822415.1 Chloroflexota bacterium | reverse complement strand
AGCCGCGGTTGTCCAGCTCGCTGTTGGTTTCCCAGGTCAGCAGCACCGCGTCGCCCGTCTGCGCCGCGGAGAAGTCCGCCAGGGTGATGGCCTGGGGGGAGGTCACCTTCAAGGCGAAGGGGCTGTAATTGGCAATGCTGTTGCCCTGGACGTAGCAGTTGATGGCATTGGTCGCGCAGGAACCGCTATCGCCGCCCCGGGTCACCGAGTTCCATTGGCTGCTGTGGTAGTTCCACACGTTCAGCGTGTCGTAGGCGCCGCCCTGCATCTCAGCCTGGCTGTAGTAGAACCGAATGTTAGCTGACTGTTGGGTCGTCGGCGTTACATCAAAACAGCGCTTCACCGGATAGCCTTGGGCTTGTGCACAAATCTGGTTACCCTTGACGGAAACCGTCGTGCTGCCCAGGTTATGGCTGCTATCGGTCACGATATTCACACCGTAGTACTTGGTATCAATCATACCAAAGTTGACATTTGCACTCGTACCTACCGTCTTGGTTTGTTGGATCGTGCCGTTATTCGTCACGCTTCCGCTGACACTGAATGTGCCGGTCGCCGTTGCCAGGTTCAGCGTACCACCGCTTCCCACTATGACATTACCAATCGTGGTGTTGCTGCTTGTTGAGCCGAAGCTTACGGTGCCAGAATCCACCCGGAAGCTCCCAGATATTGTCCAGTCGCCGCTCGATCGGGTGATGCTCTTGCCAGTGGTATTCATGGTGAAATCCCAAACCCCAATGGCGGCAAAGCTAGATATGTCGTCGCCCACGTGCGTATAACTATTGCGCGACATAGGATTAGTCTGTGAACCATCGGTAGTGACTGACACCGTGAAATAGCGGATGAAGTCAGGGGTTGATCCAGAAGTTAACGTACCACTGGGGTTCTCAATTGGCACCTGACCGTAGATACCGTTAGTATAGGCAATGTAACCTGTCCAGTTGAAAGAGCCAGGTAGACAGTTGGAACTTCCACCTGTTAAGCGGCACCAAGAGATCCGCAACTCTCGATCATCATCACTATTTGCGCTTCCATGGTTATTGGAGGAGTATGAGTTATCGCTATAGTCGTCGTTAGCGCCACTTAACCCCCCATTACCAGAACTGATGCTCGTCCATGCGCTGGAACCGTTCCAACGGCGTAGCTCGCGATAATCGTTCTTGAAGTAGATTGCTGCGTCCGCACGAAAGGGCAAATCCGGCGTTAGTCCATCGTACGATGGTAGTCCAGTCAAGCTCCCATTGCCTGTGCTTCCGCCGTTCACCGGTTCAATGGGACTGAGGTCAAAATAGACGATCCCCGCTTGGGTCTCGTTGGCATCCTGGATTGAGATATAGACGTACGTATCGTCCCACGTCATGTACCATTTCGGAGTTCCACTGGAATAGTTATACGCATTGCCGGTTCCATACTCATCCGTGCCGATGTCGGAATTGATGACAGGTGCCGTGGGCCAAGCCAAAGCGCTGTGAGGTATTAGGACGACCGAAGCGCCCATCACAACCACAGCCAAGAACACATAATACACAATGCGTCGAGTCTTCATGATATTCCTCCTCACTCACCCCCGGGCGGGGCGGCGTGTGTTTATTACCAGGATCAGGTACAACCAGTCCTTCTGGCGGAGGCTGGCCAGGTCGGCAACATGCGGCTCACGCGGGCGGCAGACCCGGTTGCGAGGCGGACCTGGGGACCCGCGTCATCGCCTGCTTTCCGTGTGAGGTTTTTTGGTAGGGGGGGCTGTGCGGGCGACTCAAGTCGCAGCAACGGTCGCCAAGCCTCCCTGCGGAGGCTCTGGTAGTCGGCGCAGGCCGACTTCGCAGCGGTCGCTGCGGTTTGAACCGCCAGTCTGCGGGCGACTCAAGTCGCGGCAACGGTCGCCAAGCCTCCCTGCGGAGGCTCTGGTAGTCGGCGCCAGCCGACTTCGCAGCGGTTGCTGCGGTTTGAACCGCCGTATCCCTGAATCATTCTCAGACAGTAAAATTGTAGCACCAGGCGTGCAAATAGACAAGTGCGGTTCATCTGCGGAGCCGTTTCTCCTTGCCGCTCAAACCGCCGGGGGTCACGGACTTTGGGCCTTGCCGCTCAGGCCGCCGGGGGTGACGGACTCTGGGCTTCGCTGCTCAGACTGCTGAGGGCTGCGCGCCAGGCTCGTCGGCCGCGGGCATGGCCTGCATGAACGCCGCGAACGACCTGGCGTCGAGGGCCGCATCCACCAGGTTCTCCAGCTCAGCGACCGGCAGGGTCTGCAGGGTCTGCGCCAGCGCCGGCGTCACCGCCGCGC
>DAISHS010000567.1:0-2287 GCA_036822415.1 Chloroflexota bacterium | reverse complement strand
GCGGAAGCGAGAGTCAGCCAGTCGATCAAGCGTCTTCGCGACCGGGGATTGAACTTGCCGGACAGACCCCAGCAGAACTCGCCAAGCAAGAAGCCGACCGAGTAGCCGCAGAGAAAGCGAAGAAGGCCGCGAGCGACAAGGCCGCGGCCGACGAGAAGGCGGCCAATGACCGCGCCGAGGTTAAACGCAGGTCAGAAGCGGCCGCAAGCACGTTCGAGTTGGGCGGCGATGCGATGGCGAACCTGACCGGACAGCAGAGTATCTTTGATGCGCCGGCACCATCCCCAGAAAAACAGCAAGCCGCCAAAGACCTGAACGACGCGCTCAGCGACCTCGCCGATATCTTCGGCAAGAAGTTCCGCGCCAACATGATGCCGGAACAGGAACAAAAACTGTTCCCGGTCATGGTGCGCGTGTTCGATGCGGCTTTCCGGTTGGGCTATCATTCGTTCAAGGATGCTGCCCGCTTCGTCTTGCAGACCATTCGCGAGAAGATCGGGGCGGAGGTGGCCGATGCGGTCACGATTGATCATCTGCAGGGCGCCTACATCGCCATGTCCGGCGGCAAGGAATTGGCCACCGCAAAGCGCGACGTGGTGAGCGTCGAGTCAAAAACCGAACTGGAGCAAGGAAATGTCCCTGACGAGCGTAGCGGCACCGATCTGGAACGAGATAGCGAGAACGCAGCCACTGAAAACGGAGTGGGCAAGAAAGGCGTTCGCGATGGATCAGGCCGAGATGGCGGCGCTGGAGGACCGGGAGTACCAGGCGCTGAAACGACGGGTAGCTCCGGTAGTGGCGTCGGCATTCCTGGACCTGAAGCCCTTGCTGATCGAGCGGCGAGCGATAACGAGGTTTACGTTGGAGCACCCGGAGTTTCTCCAGGCGCTTCCGGAGATAGCGTCAGTCAGCGAGGCGGTGATCTACGCCTCGATGGACCGCCCATTGAGCCCGATGCAGCAAAAGGTATTGGCGCGGCTGCTACAGGCCGACCTGACCTAGCCAGAAAGATCGCGCTGCAGGCGAGCGCGCCAACCGACCCCGGCGCATCGATCGCCGACGCGCTGCCGATGCTGTCTGCCGGACAGCAAGAGGACGTAGCCAAGGCAGAACGCCGGTTCGCCGTTCCTGATGGGTACGGGATGCTCTTCACGAACGGGACCGGGACCGGCAAGACGTTTTCCGGACTCGGCATCATCAAGCGATTTTCAAACGCCGGCAAGAACAACATCCTGATCGTCGTACCAAACGACAAAATCATCGAGGACTGGCAGAAGTCTGGGAGGATGTTGGGCCTGGATATTTCCGAGCTGAAGAACACCAAGGATGCCGGCAAGGGGATTGTTGTCACGACTTACGCCAACATGGGGGCCAACTCGGAACTGGTCAGGCGCGAATGGGATCTCGTGGTGCACGATGAAGCGCACCACTTGATGGAAAACAGCGAGGCGCGATCGACCAATGCCCTGCGCACGCTACGCGCCATCACGCTTCATCCGGACGGGGCGAACGACCGGCACGCGGCGCTGTACGCCGACGAGATCATGAAGCTGGCCGATCTTCGTGCGAAGCTCAAGAACAACATCGAGATTGGCAAGAGCAGTTCCATTCCCGTCGCCGAAAAGGAACGGATCGCCGCTGAGAACGCCCGCCTTTCAGAGTCACTCGCTCTGGCGGAAAAACGCAACCGCGAGACGCAGAAGATTGTTCGCGAGGATGTGGAATCCAGACAGGGCGCCGTCCGCCCGCGCGCATTGTTCCTGAGCTTCACCCCCTTCGCCTACGAACCGTCGATCGATTGGGCGAACGGCTACCTGTTCGATTACAACGAGGGCAGGCCATCAGACAAGACGGAGTCCAGGGGCTACAACCAGGGCAGCAACAGCGACCAGTTCTTCATGCAGCACTTTGGCTACCGGATGCGTACCGGCAAGTTGACGCAGCCAGATGCCAAGGTCGACCGCGGGCTGATGCAGAGACAATTCAACGCCTTCTTGAAGAAGAAGGGGTCGCTGTCCGGGAGAGTCCTGGATGTCGAGGCCGACTATGACCGGCGTTTCCTCCTTGTAGAGTCGGCCATCGGCCAGCGCATCGACGAGGCGCTTGAGTGGTTCGAGGATCAGGGGAAAAAGACCAACGACAAGGACCGAAAAGCCGCGCTGAGAGATGTTCGCAAGGTCATTGCCGACAAGTTTGATTACCAGTCGAGGCGCTATCTGCTCGAAGCCATCAAGGCACAGGAGGTTATCCCACACATTCGAGAGCACATGGCGATGGGCCGCAAGGT
>DAISHS010000566.1:0-2290 GCA_036822415.1 Chloroflexota bacterium | reverse complement strand
AGCCCGGACGTGTACAGCCCCGATGTCTACAGCCCGGACGTGTACAGCCCCGATGTCTACAGCCCGGACGTGTACAGCCCCGATGCGTCGGCTTACGCCAGCGCGCAGGTGCGCAGCGTCCTGGCCGCGGCCGGCTTCGAAGGCACGGCCAGCGAAGGCATCATCATCAACACCTGGGACCACAGCAGCGATTTTTACATTCGGGTGCGTGGACGCAATGGCGCCTTTAGCCCCAACCGCGCCTTCCATCTGGAGGTGACGCTGCAAACGAGTGTGTGCGATGGGGTGACCTCTATCCTGCCGCCGTCCAGCCTGACGGCAACGGCGGGCAATTTCCACACCCTGATCCTGACCGACCGCACGCGCCTGGCCGTCACTGACCCGCTGACGCCAACCCTGGAGAGCAAGCTCTTGCTATTGGCCGCGCGTCCAGAAGTGCACGGCGCGATCATTGACGTCAGCGCCGATGCGCGCGTGGCCGCCGCCAACGCCCAGGCCGATTCCTACCCGGCTTGCCCAACGGCCAAGAACCTGGTGGCCGACGCCATCAAGACGCTCGTGGATCGTTACCGCAGCGTCAATCCGTTGGAATACATCGTGCTCATTGGCAGCGATGACGTCATCCCCTTTTTCCGCCATCCCGATGAAGCGCTGCTGGCGAGTGAGCGCAACTACGTGCCCCCGGTGCGTGATAGCTCGGCTTCGCAGGCCAGCCTGCGCCTGGGCTATGTCCTCAGCCAGGACGATTACGGCGCGGCCATCGAATTGAACCAGAAAATGACCACCTACCCGGTGCCTGATCTGGCCGTGGGGCGCCTGGTGGAAACGCCGGCCGAAATCATCGGTATGGTGGATGCCTACTTGAAAACGGCCGCCGGCGTCGTAGATACGCCCACCACGGCCCTCGTCACCGGCTATGACTTCCTGACTGATAATGCGCAGGCGGTGCAAGCCGCGCTGGAGACAGGAATCGGCGCGCCCGCCGATACGTTGATTGCTCCCGCCAACCAGTCGCCTGCCGATCCGGCCGCGTGGACGGCCGCCGATTTGCGCAACAGCCTGCTCGGCAGCCGGCATGACCTGGTCTTCCTGGCCGGTCATTTCAGCGCGGGCAGCGCGCTGGCCGCCGACTTCAGCACGCGTATGCTGGCCAATGACGTGGCGTCGTCTACCGTGGACATGGAGAACGCCATCGTGTTCAGCACCGGTTGTCATTCGGGCTACAACCTGGTCAACGCGCACGGCATCGCCGGCATCTCGCCGCAGCCAGACTGGGCGCAGGCGTTTGCCCGCAAGCAGGTCACTTTCATCGGCGGCACCGGCTATCAGTACGGCGACACCGATTTTCTCAAGTACAGCGAGCAAATCTACGCCGAGTTCAGTCGCGCCTTGCTGAAGGGCACAGGCCCGGTGCCGGTGGGTAAAGCCCTGGTCGCAGCCAAGCAGGCCTACCTGACGAATACACCGACCTTGCGCGGCATTGACCAGAAATCGCTCCTGATCGCCACCCTCTTTGGCCTTCCCATGCTCAGCGTTGACCTGCCCTTCGGGCGCGGCGCGCCGCCCACGCCGCCTTCGATCGTAGACGCCACCAGCGCTTTTACGACCGATCCTGGCCTGACCCTCGACCTGCGCTTTGCCGACGTGACGATCACGCCGACCATTAGCCTGCAAACTCAGATTCTCAACACGAACTCCACCAGCCAAACGGTTACAGCCGCCTATCTAACCGGCGCCGACGGGGTGGTTGTCTATCCTGCGGAACCGGTGTTACCGTTGGAGTCGCGCAATGTGAAGGTGGAAGGGCAGATGCTGCGCGGCATCGGATTCCGCGGCGGCCACTACACCGATCTCAACGACATCCTGCCGCTGACGGGCGCCAGCGCCACCGAGGTTCGCGGCGTCCACATTCCCTTCTTCAGCGCTTCGTTCTATCCCGTGCAGCCCTGGCGCGCCAACTATTTCGATGTGCTGGCCCACGGCGAGACTGGCAGCCCCTTGCTGCTGGTGCAACCGGCGCAGTTCCGTTCAAGCACGCCCACGTCGCCCACCGGTACGCTGCGCCGCTTTGACGACCTTGACTTCCGTCTCTTCTACAGCGGAAATATCAGCGTCTACCCCACGCCCGAGCCGCCCAACCTGCCCAGCCAACCGCCGGGAGCGGCCGCCCCGCTGACCACCACCGGCAACATCCCGGCCCTGGTTGCCCCGCCGACGATCGTGCGCGTCATCAGCACGCCGACCGCCGGCGAGGTTAGTTACCAGGTCACGGTGATCGGCGATCTGGCGG
>DAISHS010000565.1:0-2294 GCA_036822415.1 Chloroflexota bacterium | reverse complement strand
TAGGCCGCCTTGTGGCCGGTCTGCACGATGACAAAGAAATCGAGGTCCGAATAGGCATCGAGGCGCGCCAGCTCGGCGCCGACGGAGCCTAGACCAAGAAGCCCCAGCGCAGAGGGACGCTGCGCCAACGCCGCGCCAAGCGCCGCGAGCCGGTCGAGGAGACGATCTGCGGGTGACGGTTCAATAGCCAAGATTGCGAATCTCGTGTTCGTCGAAACCGAAATGGTGGGCAATTTCGTGCAGAACGGTCTTGCGCACCTGCTCGCGGATGGCTTCGGGGGTGCGAAAAACCTGCTCGATCGGCCCTTGAAAGATGGTGATGCGATCGGGCGCGACCAGGTTGTAACCAGAGTCGCGATGGATCAACGGAATGCCCTCATAGAGACCGAACAGGGTGTAACCTGGCCCCACGCGGCCGCGGGCCAGGTGCGCGGGCGTCGGCCACGTCTCAACCGTAATCGCAACATTGCGCAGATAGCCCAGGATGTGCTCAGGCATGCTTGCCACGGCTTCAACCACCAGGGCTTCGAAATCTTCGGCGCTCAACATGGTTCCTCTCGCTCATCGTCTAGTCGGGGCCTTGCCCTGACCGACGCGTTATTCATTGCCATCTTGTTCATGCTTCTTGGCCTCGCGCTTACCCAGACCCAGCACGCGAAAACGCTCCGGCAGCTCGATCTCCGGCACCCGAATATCCTCGGCCAGGCTGTTATATTTGCGCAGCAACCGGCGCACGGTCGAACGCGCGCGCGCCGCGCCATAGGCGCCCTGACGCTGCGCCTCTTGCCACCATTTCGGCTGGGAGGCAGGCACCGGCGCGCCCCATTGAATCGCCATTGCGGCCCAGGTCAAGCCCGCGCCAAAGCTGACGAAGACAAGGCGGTCGTTCTTCTTGACGCGGCCGGCCTCGATCGCTTCGCACAACGCCAACGGAATAGAGGCCGTGGAGGTGTTGCCATAGCGTTCCAGGTTGATGAAGATTTTCTCGCGCGGAATCTTGAGCTGGCGCTGCACCGATGATTCGATGATGCGCGCGTTGGCCTGATGCGGGATGATCAGGTCAATGTCATCCAGGGTCAGCCCGGCTTTTTCGATCACTTCACGCGTGGCGGTCGCCATGATGCGTGTGGCAAAGCGAAAGACTGCGCTGCCGTCCATTTTGACATAGTGCTGGCGACCGGTCACCGTCTCCAGGGTGGTGGGCATGCGGCTGCCGCCGGCCGGCAGGGAGAGCAATTCGCCGCCGGAGCCATCCGAGCCAAGCACGCTGGCCAGGATGCCGCCCGGCTCCTCGCTGCCGCTGATCAGCACCGCGCCGGCGCCATCGCCAAAGAGCACGCAGGTCGCACGATCGCTCCAATCCACGATACGCGACAGGGTCTCGGAGCCGATGACCAAAATGTTCTGCGCCGCGCCGCTGATGATCATACTGCGCGCCATGGTCAGCGCGTAGACGAAGCCCGAGCAGGCTGCGCTCAAATCAAAGGCGCCGGCGCGCTCCGCGCCCAGGGCATCCTGCACCAGGCAGGCCGTGGCTGGGAACTGATGTTCGGGGGATGAGGTAGAGCAGATAATTAAATCTACCTCATTGGCTGACACGCCCGCCACCCGCAAGGCCGCAGCGGCGGCCTTCGTTGCCATCGTCGCCGTCGTCTCACGCGGGTTGGTGGCAATGTGACGTTCGCGGATGCCGGTGCGGGTGACGATCCAATCATCGGAGGTGTCAAGAATCCCTTCCAGATCACGATTCGTCAGGACACGCTCCGGTACGTAGCAGCCCCAACCGACGATTTGTGCATAATGAGCCATGATGATCAATTCTCCTGGTGGCTGTGCATCTTATGCCGCCGCATCTGCGGCCTGGGGCCAACGGCGCATGATAATACTTGCATTGTGACCGCCAAAGCCAAAGGAGTTTGACAACGCGATGTTGATGGGCAAGCGCCGCGCAACGTTCGGGGTATAGTTCAGATCACACTCCGGGTCAGGCGTTTCATAGTTGATGGTCGGTGGAATGATGCCTTCGCTCAGCGCCTTGAGGCAGACCAGGGCCTCGAAGGTGCCCGCGCCGCCCAGCAAGTGCGCCGTCATGGACTTGGTTGAGCTAATGACGACGCGATAGGCATGAGCGCCCAATACCGCCTTGATCGCGGTGGTTTCGCCCTTGTCGTTCAATTTGGTGGCAGTGCCATGCGCGTTGATGTAGTCAATCTCCTCGACCTTGATGCCGGCCTTGCGGATCGCCAGCTTCATGGCGACCACAGCGCCTTCGCCATTTTCGGCCGGCGCGGCCA
>DAISHS010000564.1:0-2299 GCA_036822415.1 Chloroflexota bacterium | reverse complement strand
GCGCGCCGCGCCCAGCGCAACGCCGACGGCCGTCGCGCCCACCGTGACCGCCACGGCCGCCGGGCCTGCGGCGTCCCCTACCCCCGTGGCGCCCCGCGCGACCCTGACAGCCGCCCCGCTGCCATCGCCCAAGCCGGCCGGTCCCAGGATCGTGGCTTTTACCGCGGCGCCCACGACGACGCAGCGCCTGGGCGAGACCATCACTTTCACCTGGCAGGCGCAGGGCGGCCAGGCCACCCTGTGCCCCTTCGTGCTGGGGATGGGCGGGCCGGCGCTGCTGACGCCAGCCTGTGTCCCCGTGCCGCCGGTGGGCAGCAGGACGATCACGGTGACGCAGGACGATCTGGCCTGGGACGGCATGGCGCTGCGCGTCGCTTCCGGCGCCGCTTCTGCCCAGTCGGTGGTGACGCTCACCCTGGGCTGTCAGGGCCTGTACGACTGGTTCTTCGCCAACCCGCCGGCGCGCTGCCCGCAAGACGCGGCCACCACTTCCCCTGCCGCCGCGCAGCGCTTCGAGCGCGGCCTGATGATCTGGCTGGCGCAGCCCGATCGCTTCTACGTGTTCTACGACGAGACGCCGCAGGTTTTTCAGTGGACCGATGCGCCCTACCGCTTCAACCCCGGCGCTTCCCCGGACAACCGCGTCGGCGTCGCGCCGCCAACCGGGCTATTCGAGCCGGTGAGCGGCTTCGGCCAGCTCTGGCGGGGCGAGTTCCAGGAGATCGAGAGCCTGCGCTCGCGCCTGGGCTGGGCGCGTGCGCCGGAGTTCAGCTTCACGGCCCACTACCAGTGCGCCCGGCCGCTGGCTTCGGGCCGTCTGTGGACCTGTTTCCTGGCCGCGCCCGACGGCCGGGTGCTGACGCTGCGGCCGGACTCCAGCGCGCAGGTCCACTTTCTCTGGGAAGCGCGGTAGTCGCAGGAGCGTTTCATTTTCACCTGCAAACCGGATGCGCGCCGGGCGGCGCAGCGAGGGCTTGCCTCGCTTGCCAGGGTCGGCGGCGTCAGCGCGGCGCGGCAACGACGCTTGGGATTCCTGCGCCCAGCTTCCCAGGTTTGACACTTCTGGAAACTCCCGCTATCCTTTGCCCATACTTGAGGCGCCTGCGGGGCGCTCGCCCCCAGCGGTCTATTCTCTGGCCGCTGTATTTGCAGCATGAGGCGTTGCTCACAGCGGGTGGATGACCTGACCGCAGCCCACGGCGACTGGCTGCCGGCATATCATGAGGCGCCGATCCGCCGATCCGCCGATCCGCTGCGGCCGGTCGCCGGATCGCACCCGGGCCTGGTTGCAGATGGCCTGCCCGCTGCTTCCAAATTGTGAGAGGTCAGATGATTCACTTCAACCCGCGCACGCGCACGTTCAATCTGCAGCTGCGCACCAGCTACTACGCCTTTCAGGTGGATCAAGCCGGCCGGCTGGTGCACCGGGGCTGGGGTCCCCGCCCTGCGGATGCCGCGCCCGATGACGTGATTGCCGGCGAGGCCCCCTATCGAGATTACGAGCCGATCGCAAGCTTCATCACCCAGTTCCGACCCGACGAAGTCCTGACCTTCGGCGATGTCACCTCATACGGATGCACGCTGAAGGCCAGTTTCCTATCGTTGCCGCTCCCACTGCAGGCAGGCGAAGCGCGCCATCTGCCGCTGCGCGACCTGCGGCTGCGCTACGTGGAGCACGAAGTCGTGACCGACGCTCAGCCCGGCCTGTCGCCAACCCACGGCCTACCGGTCAAGGAGACAGGCCCGCGCGAAACCCTGCGGGTGCGCCTGCAAGACCCCGTGCAGGCTTTCTTCGTCACCCTGTGTTACCGCCTCACGCCAGAGCACGACATCATCGAGCGCTGGTGCGAGCTGCACAACGCGGGGCAAGACACCGTCTCGTTCGAGATCTGTTACTTTGCGTCGCTGCACCTGCCCGGCGGTGTGAACGAACTGACCTACGTCAGCGGCACGTGGGCGCGGGAATTCACCACGCATCGTGAACGCCTGGCGCCGGGCACGCACCTCATCGAGAGCCGCAACCTGCAAACCGGGCATGTCGCCAATCCGTTCTTCTTCCTGAACCGCCCCGGTCAGGCCTGGGAGGAGACCGGCGCGGTCTATTTCGGCGCCCTGGCCTACAGCGGCGCATGGCAAATCGCCGTCGAGCAGCTGCCCACCTGGGACGTGCGCGTCCACGCCGGCTATCATCCGTTCGATTTTCAACTGGACCTTGCGCCGGGCGAGACGCACGTCACGCCCGCGCTCGTTTGCGGCGTCAGCCCCGATGGGTGGGGCGGGGCCAGTCGCCGCCTGCACG
>DAISHS010000563.1:0-2305 GCA_036822415.1 Chloroflexota bacterium | reverse complement strand
CAACGAGACTCGCTCCCCATGACGGCGAACCATACTGCCCAATTGCTGTTGTGACCAGCCGCGAGGTCAGGCCGAGGTCAAAGCGGCGGGCGCGGATGCGAACAGCGGCACGATACGCACATTATCAGGGTGTTGTTCAAGCTCCCACAGATCGTAGGCGGCTTGATGGCTTAGCCAGCTTTCGGCGCTGCTGCCCAACGCGAGCGACAGGCGCACAGCAATCTCCGGCGTCACGCGGCCGCGGCCATTCACGATCTTGGACAAGGTCTTGCGGCTGATTGCCATCGCCTGCGCCGCCTCCGTGATGCTGACGCCCATTGGATCGAGCCACAAGCCCTTGATAATCTCGCCAGGATGTGGGGGATTGTGCATCTTCATCATCGTTCAGTCCTCAGTGATAATCCTCGTAATCCACTACCTCAGCATCACCTGCGGTAAAGCGAAAGGTGATGCGCCAATTCGCCTGCACGGTAACTGACCAAGTGTCTTTGCGATCCCCCTTGAGTTCATGGAGACGCAATGTTGGGATGCGCAGGTCGTCCATAGTTCGGGCTTGCTGCAACTGGGCCAGAATCAGCCGAATGCGGTTAGCATGTTGCGGCTGGATGCCCGCCTTGCTGCCGGTGAGAAAAAACAGTTCCAGCCCTTTGTGCGCGAAGCTCTTGATCATGAGGTCATTGTAACCCAATACTTCCCAAGTTGCAACTCGATGGGTTACGCGTTGTGGTGCTCAACGTTGGTTTGAACGCCGCGCTGTGGTTCTCTTTCTGTTGGTGAATCCGAAGGGTTAGTTTGAGGGCCTAACGCCGAGGTCAGCTGCCGGGCGCATTCCACACACAAACCGCCTAGCTCACCCCCGGTCGGCTGCACCTGATGTTAGGCGCCGCTGCCGTGACCGCTGCCCGCTACTTCCGGTTCTGCCCACCAGGACGCCGCAGACGTGACTTGCGCACTCCACCCGTCGTGACGCTGTTTGATTGCACGAGCGCAGCCAGCCAACTCCCGTACTCTGCCCGCCGAGACGAGCGCCTAACGACTTGCGTTACCGGCGGCTGGGCGGGACGCGAGCCGACTTTGGGATCAGAACCACCTTTGGGGATGCCGATAGACCAGTTTTTCCGGCTGAATCCCTCAAAGTCAGGTGCACCGATGTTGGGGCGCTTTTTGCTTGAACTTTTATCTACATCGCTTGTTGCAAGGCGCGTTCCAGCAAATCACTGACCTTGAGTTCACTTGCCCATTGTTGCAGATAATCCCAATCAAGCGCCTCCCCACGGGTTTTCAGCACGCCAAGAATATCGCGCCATTGGCGTTCTGATACTTCACCACCCACGCGATACCATTCGAGCTTGGCAAGGATTGTATCTTCAGGACTGGCGAATTGAGCGCTAATTTCTGTTTCAAGTGCGAAGGTCTGCTTTTGGGCACGAGCCAGTTGCGACTGTAAAAACGGACGCGCTCGCGGCACAAAAACATCTACCTTGAACATCGTTTCACGATGGATGATGTTGAAACTGGAGTTCTGTTGGATGGACTCCACAATCATCTCCTCGTCTATGTAGAATTCATCTTGCAACGCCGCGACAAAAGCCCGCACGTGCTCCAGCCGCATTTCGGCCACAATGTCCGAATCTTGCGTGGTTCTTACCATCCCGTAGAGCGTGCTGGCAAGCGACCCGCCAATAAGATAGGGAACTCCAAGCCATTCAAGAACGCCGGTCACTTTGAGCGTGACTTCAAGCGGTTCATTTTGCATGACTGATTTGTCCATACACTTTGCAGGCGGATTCTTCTCCCAATAACAAACCGGCCAATCTGCGCCGGATTTCCGACTGACTGGCCTGGGGATATTGTGTGCGCAGACCCGCTGACGCCAGTATTTGCGCCGCTTTGTTGAGTTGCGCCAGCATGTTCATCTTGCGGGTCGGACTGGCCTGCCGCCACAGCTCAATTTGCAGAGCTTCCATTTTAGGATGAGTATCAGGGAATAAGGCGCTCATTATTTGCTGACCCTTCGTAACACAAATAAACAGTGTTGATACGATTTTATCGCTTTACACAATTTGTGTGTCTTGTGCAGCGCCCCAACGCCGAGGTCAGCCGCCAGGCGCATTCCACGTACAGACCCGCCCAGCTCATCCCCGGTCGGCTGCACCTGATGTTAGGCGCTGCTGCCGTGGCCACCGCCCGCTCCTCCCGGTTTTGTCCACCAGGGCGCAGCAGACGTGACCTGTGCACTCTCGCCCGCCGTGACGCTGTTTGATCGCACGGGCGCAATCGAGCCAACTTCCGTACTCTCGCTCGC
>DAISHS010000562.1:0-2338 GCA_036822415.1 Chloroflexota bacterium | reverse complement strand
CAAACGCACTACCGCCTGGCCGGCTGGCCCGCTTATGTGAGTTTGCGCCGGCAGGCCCAGGCCGCGTTGAACCAGGCCGCGGCCGACGATGCGGTCAAATGGGCGCGTCAGGCGGCCGCGCTAGAGCCGACGCGCGCCGAAGCCTTTTATCTGTGGGGCGAAGCGCTGTGGGCGCAAGGCGATCAGTCCGCTGCGGTCAGGCAGTGGCAGCAGGGGGTGGCTTTGGCGGCCAGGCAGCCGGCCGCCATTGATTTCTATTACCAGGGGCGCGTGACCCTGGCTCTGGCCGATCCCAGCGCCGCGGCGACGGCCCTGCAAACAGCCGCGCGCCTCGATCCTACGCTGCCGTGGGCTGGGCTGTGGCTGGGCGAGGCCCTGCTGGCCGCCGGGCAGCCCGCGGCGGCCGCCGAAGCCTGGTTGGAACAGACGCGGCGCTTTCCCGCTAATCCGTGGGCCTACCGGCGCCTGGGCGACCTGGCGCGCGCCCAGGGCGACCTGGCCGCGGCGCAAACGTGGTATGACGAGGCGCAGCGGAAATAGGCTCAATTTGTCAGGACGCCCCGACCGATGGCCGGTTGGGTTGGGGCGACCCTCGCGGTCGCCCGCATGGGCGGGCGCAAGGCCCGCCCGTACGGTCGCCGACGTGGGATTGGGTAGGGGCGACCCTTGCGGTCGCCCTGGTCGTGGGCGCGGACGTGGGATTGGGTAGGGGCGACCCTCGCGGTCGCCCTGGTCGTGGGCGCGGACGTGGGCGGGCGCAAGGCCACGCCCCGACCCTGGATGATTGAGATTCACGGCAGGTGTAATGGACGCAGAGAGCGAAGAGCGGCTGCTGGTGATTGTGCCGGCGTTCAATGAGGAGGCCAGCATTGCGCATGTGGTGCAGGGTGTGCTGACTGCTCATGCACAGAATCGTGCGCGCCATTTGCCGGCGGCTGCCGTTCTGGTGATTGACGATGGCTCGACCGATCGCACCGCGGAGGTGGCCCTGGCCGCGGGCGCCATTGTGCTGCGCCTGCCCTACAATCTGGGCATTGGCGGCGCAGTGCAGGCCGGTTTCAAGTTTGCCGCACGTCACGGTTACACCCTGGCCGGCCGCGTGGATGGCGATGGTCAACACAACCCGGCCGATTTGCACGCGCTGCTGCAACCGATCGTGGCTGGTCAGGCCGACGTGGTGATTGGCTCGCGCTTTCACGGCGGCCCCTCGTCCTACCGTGTGCCAACCAGCCGCCGCCTGGGCATTCGCCTGTTCGCCGCCCTGGTCTCACGCCTGACCCGACGGCGCGTGACCGATCCAACTTCCGGCTTGCAGGCCGCCAACCGCCGCGCCATCGAATTTCTGGCGCGCGCCTATCCGCAGGATTACCCTGAAATCGAGGCGCGCATCCTTTTGCACCGCGCCGGGTTGACCACCATCGAGCTGCCGGCGGTGATGGCGCCGCGGCGCGGCGGCGTTTCTTCGATCAACCAGTGGCGCGGCGCGTATTACATGGTCAAGGTGCTGCTGGCGGTTTTGATTACTGCGGTCAAGCCGGTGAAGTAGGGATTTTATGCCGCAACCGATCCTGAAATTGATTGCCATCGCGGTGAGCCTGGGCTGGCTCGGTCTCATCGTGGAATTGGTGCGCCGTGGGCGGCTGCGCGAAGATCACGCCCTGTTGTGGCTGTTGACCGGCGTGGTGCTCTTGCTCTTCTCGATCTTCGAGGGGGCGCTGCGTTTCATCGCCGATTTGATCGGCGTGGTCTACGCGCCGTCTATCCTGTTTGGCGTCGGCATGATGTTTGCGGTGGTCATCTTGCTCTTTCAGGGCATCACCCTCTCACGGCTGCAGACGCAGAACAAGGAGCTGGCGCAAGAGATTGCGCTCCTGACCTGGGAAGTACAACAGCTGCGCCGGCCGGCGCTTACCCTCGATGAACCTGAGCGGGGGGGCAATGCAACCGCCGCGCCCGATCAGCTTGCGCCTATCAACCCGGCCACGGCCGCCGGCCACGGAGAATTGACATCGCTCTTATGACCTACCGTTGCTATGTGATTGGCCTCGATGGGGCCACGTTCGACTTGATTCGGCCCTGGGTGGCGCAAGGCAAATTGCCCACGTTTGCGCAGCTGCTGCGCCGCGGCGCCTGGGGTCAGCTGCGCAGCACCGTGCCGCCCATGACCGGCCCGGCCTGGACGACGTTCGCCACCGGCGCAAACCCGGCCCGCCACAGCATTTACGATTGGGTCTATCGCGAGCCGGGCACCTACGACTTTGCGCCGGCCACGGCCGCCAACCGGCGCCTGCCCAGCCTCTGGAATCTGCTCAGCGCGGCCGGCCGGCGCGTGTGCGTG
>DAISHS010000561.1:0-2344 GCA_036822415.1 Chloroflexota bacterium | reverse complement strand
CGCAGACTTGCGCCCGCCTCCTGCTCCAGTTCTTCAATCAGCGTGGTCGGCGTCTCCTGTTCTTTCTCTTCCAGCAGCAGCAGGCCGTCTCGGACCCGCATCGCCAGTTCACGTGCTCCCTGTGCCATAATAAGCCTCCTAAGATGCGTAGTACGGGATGTAGTAGTTCGTCCCGGAAATATTGATGCGAATCTTGCCGCTGTAGCTGCCCACTGCCGTGCCTGAAGTGGTCAGGCTGCGCAGCTGCAGATTGGTCGCCTCCAGGATGATGTCGGTGGCCGATAGGTGCACCATGCGGTTGGTGTTGTAGGGGCTGCCGTAGTAGTCCTTGAGCCGGAAGCCTTCGCCGACACGCAAAAACGCACCAACGTTCGATGTGTTGACAGCTGAGATTTCCACCAGCGCCGCGTCGTTGCCTTGCCGGATGGCACGGACCACCAAGGGGTAAAGGGTGCGGCTGATGGACGAATCGTCCAGGTACGTTTCTGGCGTCGCCTCATACATCTCCCCCACGTTGTAGGCCCGGATGCGATTGCCGCTGGTCCAGGTTGCAACTGTCGTACGCCCGCCGCCGTCGCCGAGGTAGATGCCGTTGGAGTCGATGTCGATGGTAGCGACCGCCGATGCGTTGAAGGCGTGAAAGCCGGCGCTGTCCAGCTTGACCGCACCGGCACCGGCCACCAGCTTGCCGTCCGTCGCAATCTCCACCTGGGGGGTGCCGGACCCAGCGCCGTAAAAACCAAATGTACCGGCGCTCTGGTCCCACAGAATGGCCGAGCTGCCGACCGCATTGCGCCCCAACACCAGATCACCCGATGCCATGGTAAAGCCGCCCCAGGAGTACGTCGCCGCCTCGCCGCCGTAGACACCCAGCACCGGATTGCCCGCCGTGTCGCGCATCCACAGGCCACGTTCGTCCGCCCACACGAGGCCGGAGGGAGTCGCCACCCAGGAGACGGTAGCAGTCTCGGCGAAGATGGGCGCGTTGCTGTTGTAGATGCTTTTTACTTCGTTGACATCTAGCGCCCGACCGATGACAGCAAAATCGTCAATCAGCCCGTCACAGGTGAGGCCACCGCTCTGCCCGCCGACGTTGAACGCTGCGAGGTTGGAGCGCGCGATCGCCGCCGTACCCTTGCTCACGCCGTTGACGAATGCCTCGACCGTGCCGCTGCCGTCTGTCGCCAGCGCAATGTGTACCCAGCCCGCCGGCAGCGCACCGCAGTTGATGCCACCGACCACGAGCGTGCCGCCGCTGTTGCGATAGGCGCTGTAGGCGTCCGCGGTCGCGTACCATAAGTACTGGTAGTTGGCCGCCAGCGCGGTGTCCAGGTTCACCCACGCCATGATGCTGACGGGCGAATCGTAGGCGATCGAGGGCAGCGTGTAGGCCAGCGCTCCCGCCGTGCGGCTGCTGGTGGACGCGTGCGCCGTGCCGCTCCAACTGTGACCGGTGCCAAGGCTGCCGTCACAGAATGGGCTGCTGGTTCCTACCTCGCATTGCAGACCGTCCACGTACAGTGTCTTGCTCGCCTGTACGCGCAGCCCCGTTTGGGTAGCACTGCCGCTGGCCGTGCCGCTCCACTCCACGCGATACCACCCACCGCCGATACTGCGGTGGGTGGTGGTCTTGTCCGCGCCGAAGTAGATGCTGCAATCTGACGACGTGACGGCGCTTTTGTCAGCCTTACGCACGTAGGCCGT
Organism: Chloroflexota bacterium; assembly: GCA_036822415.1. Lineage (GTDB taxonomy): Bacteria > Chloroflexota > Anaerolineae > SSC4 > Amarolineaceae > Amarolinea. The sequence goes on along the minus strand of DAISHS010000561.1, from coordinate 640 downwards.
GACGTTCACTGTGCCGGCCGGCGGCGTGATGGACTGGTAGAACAACCCCGACGCCGACGCGGAGCAAACCAGCTTGCCAGTGTAAGTGCCGTAGAGCGGGACGACCTCCGTGCTGCGCGTGCTGGTGAACGTGCCGGCGGAAGTAAAATCGGTCCATTGCGTCAGATTGGCGTCGTACTCGCAGGAGGGGTCGAGCAGGTAGTTGGTCGTTGCCTTGGCAACCTGGACGGCCTTTTGAAACTTGCCGCCAACAAAGATGACGCCGCCGGTCGCCGTGCCCACCTGTCCCATGTGGCCGAGAGCAATGCCGTTGAAGTTGGTGCTGTAGGGCGCCGCGCCGTCGTAGTGGCAGATCATAATAGCGTCTGGCACTTGCAGCGCATGAGGGCCGATGTAGTATTGCGCCCGCATCGGCCCTGCCACATCCAACGCGAACTGGCTGTCAGGCACGCAGGCGATACCAACACGGTTGCCCGAGGTTTTAAGCACGCCGCCAGCGCCACCCAGGCTGCCCGCGACGTAGAGGTCGCCCGTGCCCGTGATATCCACTGACCCGCCAAACGACGCCGCGCCGGTGCTGTTGATCGTCCAGTTAGCGTTGCCGATGTTCTGAGCGAACCGCAATGCCTTGCTGCCTGCA
>DAISHS010000560.1:0-2364 GCA_036822415.1 Chloroflexota bacterium | reverse complement strand
GTCAAAGAGGTGGAGTCGGTGTAACCAGGCGTCAGGATGCAGATCTTCATTCCAATTCTTTATTCCAACTCTTTCTCCACGGCGCGCCGCAAAATAGCCATCGTCTCTTGCACCGGGGCCTTGTCATTGAAAACGGCCGAGCCGGCGACGGCCAGGTTGGCGCCAGCCGCGGCGACCAGGCCGATCGTTTGCGCGCTGATGCCGCCGTCCACCTCGATGTCACAGGGCAAACCACGTTCGTTGACCAGGCGGCGCACGCTGCGCAGTTTGGGCAGGGTGGCCGGTATGAAGGCCTGCCCGCCGAAACCAGGATTGACGGTCATCACCAGCACCAGGTCGAGTAAATCCCAGACCTCGTCCAGGAGAGCGGCCGGGGTTGCCGGATTGAGGGCCACGCCGGCCTGCTTGCCCAGGCCCTTGATTTGCTGCAACAGCCGATGCAGATGCGGCGCGGTTTCCAGGTGGACAATGATGACATCGGCGCCGGCCTGCGCGAAATCGGCCACGTAGCGCTCCGGCTGCGTGATCATCAGATGGGCTTCGATGGGGACCGTGCATGAACGCCGCACGGCTTCCACGACCAGCGGCCCCATCGTGATGTTGGGGACAAAGTGGCCGTCCATCACATCCACCTGGATGCGCGCACAGCCGGCGGCCTCGGCCGCGCGTACTTGTTCGCCCAGGCGGGTGAAATCAGCGGCAAGGATGGAAGGAACGATTCCAATAGACATACCGGCGCCGTCCAAATCATGCTCGAGAGAGGACTGTAAAAACAGAAGGCAAGGCAACTGACAATTGTCCAGCCTTGCCTTCTTGTTTGCTTGATTGACTATGGCCGCCGAGAGAACGTTCAGGCGATCTCGCCGGCGTAGAGTTTGGTCACGTTATCCAGGAATTTCAGCGCCTCTTCGGGCGTGCGCTGGAAGGCGTTCCGGCCCATGATCGAGCCAAAGCCGCCGCCATCGCGAATCGCGCGCACTTCGTCGAAGACCTGCTCGTCCGTGACCTTGGCGCCGCCGGAGAAGATCACGATGCGTCGGCCATCGAACGCGCTCTGCACGATGTGGCGTACGCGCTCGGTCAGGGTAGCCCGCGCAATCTCGTACTTCTCGTAGACCTTCTTGGCCTCTGACTGCTCCAGGTAATCGCTGGGCAGCTTGACCTTGACGATGTGTGCACCCAGCTGGCAGGCGATCTGCGCAGCGTAGGCATCTACGTCCAACGCGGTTTCGCCCTGTTTGCTGAGGTCGCCGCCGCGTGGGTATGACCAGACAACGACCGCCAGCCCTACGCTCTTGGCCTCGGCCGCCAGTTCACGCAGCTGCTCGTAGGCCGTGTTGCGGTAGAGAGAGCCGGGGTAAATGGTGAACCCGATGGCAACGCAGCCCAGGCGCAGCGCATCATCCACGCTCGCCGTGACGGCTGAAATCGGCTCGCTATCTCCGTGCAGCACGTCGTGGTTGTTGACCTTGAGGATCAGCGGAATATCGCCGGCATAGGCGGCTGCGCCGGCTTCCAGGAAACCGAGCGGCGCCGCGTACGCGTTGAGACCCGCATCTATCGCCAACTGGAAGTGGTAGAGCGGATTGTAACCGGGCGGGTTGGGCGCAAAACTACGCGCCGGCCCGTGTTCGAAGCCCTGGTCAACCGGCAGGATGACCATTTTGCCAGTGCCGCCGAGACGGCCATGGTTCAGAATGCGCGCCAGGTTTGTCTTGACGCCGGGGTTGTCACTGGAATACCAACTGAGGATTTCACGTACTCGATCCTTCATACAGAAAATCGCCTCCTACAAGTATAAAAAGATAAGGACTCGTCGCCTAGGCATTCGCGCTGTTCAAGTCTTCGAAATAGCGCCGCAGTCGCGCCTTGAAGGTTTCCTCGCCCGCGCGCAGCCAGGCACGCGGGTCGTAGTACTTCTTGTTTGGCTCGTCTGGGCCTTTGGGGTTGCCGATTTGTCCTTGCAAGTAGCCTTCGTTTTTGACGTAGTAGTCTTTGATCCCTTCCCAGAGCGCCCATTGCAGGTCGGTGTCAATGTTCATCTTGACAACGCCATAGGATACGGCCTCGCGAATCTCTTCCAGGGTTGAGCCAGAGCCGCCGTGGAAGACCAGATTGAGCGGCTTTTCCGGCGTGCCGAACTTTTCCTGGATGTACACCTGGGTGTTGTGCAGGATCACGGGACGCAGCTTCACATTGCCTGGCTTATAAACGCCGTGGACATTGCCAAAGGCGGCGGCGATGGTGAAGCGCGGGCTGACCTTGATCAGCTCCTCGTAAGCCTGCGCCACTTCCTCCGGCTGCGTATAAAGCCGGGAGCTGCTGACGCCGGTGTTGTCTACGCCGTCCTCTTCTCCACCCGTG
>DAISHS010000559.1:0-2371 GCA_036822415.1 Chloroflexota bacterium | reverse complement strand
GGGGAATGAAGTCGGTGCTGTGAAGAATGTCCAGGGCCAAACCAGACGACAGCATTTCCCAGCCAAGCAGGTAGATTTCAAACCGGTTATGGCTGGGCGTCCAGACGGCGTGATGTTGAAAGTTGGCCTGTTGTGCGAACTCGGTCTGATCTTTTCGGTGCTTGAAGATGTGGAATTCATCCGCGTGATCAAGCGCCGCCAGGGACTCGATCAAACGCCAGGTATACTGGCCGATGCCAGCGCGAGTGTAATAGGCAATCCGTGCATCAATTCCGATGCGCATAGCGATCTTGTGACTCCAAATGGGATGCACAGGGACCAGAGGTAAGAATCGTCTGACATCTTACCATCAGGGATAGACTCCGTCAAATGGTATCCCAGACTTATGCGGCCTTGCGCAGGCCCGGCGCCCGCTGGCCGCCCGGGCGGCCGGTTCATTCTCCCAACGGCGAACCGTGATAGACGCCAGGAGTCTTGCACCATCGCGGACTCATGCTATAATGAGCGCCGATTACTGCCACAGAGAACAGGTGAAATAAAGAGGGTTCATGGACACAACACAACTGGCGCAGATGGTCTCTTGGTTGGATGAAGAACATCGGCGAGACCGCGGAGAAGTTGCCAAGCTGCAGCAGCGTATCGAGAGTTTGAATGTGGAGCTGGTGGAACAGACGCGCCGTATTCAGGATATGGAGGGACGCCTGGTCAGCACCCAGTCACAACTCGTGCGTTTTTCGCAGGTGGACGAGGCGCTGCAACAGCTGAAGAACGAAGTTGTGCTGATGCTGCAAAAGCGCGAAGAGCAAGTTGACGCGGAACAGCGCGAACGCGAACGGATGCGGGTGACCGATCGCGAGGCGGTGTCACGCAGTGTCAGTGAGATTCGCAAGGAACTGAACCGCTTTGGGCGCATCGAGGAGGAGCTGGCCCTGCGGCGCTCTGAAGATCAGCGGCTGAGCGAGCTGGTGCTGACATTGCGCCAAAGCGTGGCTTCGTTGAACAAGGAAATAGACGAACGCACGCGCAGCCTGCCTTATCTGGCGGAACAGCGGGTGCAGGATAACAAGCGCATTCTCCAGCTGCAGCAGGAAACGGTTGATCTTTTCAAGCGCGTCGAAGAGCAGACCGGGAAGACGCCGCTTCTGCAGGAGAAGCTGCAAAAGCTGGAACGGATCATCACCAGCATCCAGCCGATTCCGCAGGACATTAAGCGCGAGCAGCAGCAGTTTATCGAGCAGATGCGCGTGTCCGATGTAGAACGTCAACGCGAAGTAGCCAAATGGCAGGATGAATTTACGGTGCAGCGCGACGTGATTGCCCGCCAGCGCGAGGCCATGCAGGCCTTCGCTGAGCAGCTCGAAGTGAGCAAGCGCGCCGTTGCCTCCATCGAGGGCTTCCAGGAGACGATTCGCCGGGAGATGAACCAGGTGGCGGAGTTGGAGCGCCTGGCCGAAGATCGTCAGCGCAAGGAGATGGAAACCTGGCAGGCGGAGAACGAAAAGCGCTGGAAGCGCCAGATTTTGCAGTGGGAGCACGAGGTGCAGGAGCAGGATAAGATCAACCGCCAGTTGGCCGCGCGCTTTCCTGCGCTCGAGGAGAACCAGCGCGTGCATGATGCCCAGATTCAGCGTTTGTGGCGTTTGCACGAAACGGAAGGCCTGGCTCGGCTGGCTGAAGGGCAACGCTGGCTTGGGCAACTGGAGGAGTCGCTCAAGGAGCGCGCCTCCACGCATGCCGGCTAAGCGCGCCTGTTGGATGCTTGCCCAAAGGGCAACGGTTTTTGCCGCGAAGCGAACGAATTTGACGGGCGCCGGCGCCCCCAGGATGTGAGTGTATGCGAGTCATCGGTACGGCCGGTCATGTGGATCATGGCAAATCTACCCTCGTGATGGCCCTGACAGGAATGGACCCAGACCGGCTCAAGGAAGAAAAAGCGCGCGAGATGACGATTGACCTGGGCTTTGCCTGGATGACGCTGCCCGCGGTCAATGGGCACTCTGAGCGCGTCGGGATCGTGGATGTACCAGGTCACATTGATTTCATCAAGAACATGCTGGCCGGCGTGGGCGGCATCGACGCCGCGCTGCTGGTCGTGGCGGCCGATGAAGGGGTGATGCCGCAGACGCGTGAGCACGTCGCCATCCTCGACCTGTTGCAGATTCCGGCCAGCGTGGTTGCGGTGACGAAAACGGATATGATCGAAGACCCCGATTGGTTGGAGTTGGTGCAGGAGGAGATCCGTGAGCTGCTGCAGCCGACCTGCCTGGCCGGCGCGCCGATGGCGCCTGTGTCGGCGCGCAAGCGCATCGGCCTGGATGCGCTGCTGCAGACCCTGGCGCGCCAACTGGCGCAGGCGCCAGCGCGGCCTGAC
>DAISHS010000558.1:0-2372 GCA_036822415.1 Chloroflexota bacterium | reverse complement strand
ATCTCACCTACGCGCCGGCGACGCACCGGCTGACCTGGCAGGGGGCGGTCCCCGTTGCCTCGCCGCTGACCCTGACCTTCAGCGGCGTCGTCTCGCCCACGCGCGCCGCCTGCGGTCAGCTCACCGTGGCCGCCGCGCTGCGCGACCAGCTGGGGCAGACCACCCTGCTGCCGGCGGCTGTCAACCTGGCCGTGCCGGACGTGGACTGCGATGGCGACGTGGATGCGGCCGACGTGCAGCAGGTGGCCGCCGCCTGGGGCGCCGGCTACAGCCCGCGCCACGACCTCGACGGCGACGGCGTCCTCAGCGTGCTCGACCTGAGCATCGCCGCCACGCGCTGGCGCTAAGCCGGCGCCCATTGCCCCCCGCCATCGCACAGCAAACCAGCGCCCATGGCCCCCGGTCATCGCACAGCAAGCCAGCGCGATAGAAAGTTATTTCTATCATCGCCAACGAAGAATTGATCGTCATCATCATCAACTCCCAGCCAAGTTCGTCCGTTGTTGTTCGAGAGGAGAGAATCGCATGACTACCCGTTCTACCCATCGCCTGCTTCCTGTCGTCCTGTTGATCTTGACGCTCCTGACGGCGCTGGTCATCCCGGCGCTGGCGCAGGAGAGCGTCCCGCCGCCCGCACCGCTCACCAGCGCGCCCTTGACCCAAACGACCCGCGGGGCCTGCACCCCGCTCTCGAAAGACGAACAAGCCGCCTTCGCTAAACTGGCGCAGATCAACAAAGCCGGCCAGCTCGCTGGCGCCGACTATGACCTGTTCCTGAAGCTCAGCGAGCAGGCCGACTGCGCGACGCAGTCGGCGGCGCCTGAAGGCGCCGAGGCCGTTTCCAGCTACACGTTCGCTCAGTCCAGCGGCACGTACACCGCCATCAGTGGTGGCAGTACACTCGGCACTGCCGCCAACGACGACACGCTGTTTCCCAGCATCGCCATCGGCTTCTCCTTCAACTATGACGGAACCGCCTATACTACGGTCGGTGTCTGCTCCAACGGGTACATCGTGATGGGATTGAACACCGGTTCCTCGTGTGGCACTCCGTACACGCCTATCAGCAGCGCGACGTACAATAACCTGATCTCGGCTCTGGGCATGGATCTGCAAGGCAACACAACGTCGGGCGAACTACGCTACCAGACGCAAGGCTCGACCCCCAATCGTACCTTTACCGTGCAGTGGAAGAGCTACCGCAAGTACAACGTCACGGGCGACGACTTCAACTTTCAGGTTACGTTTTATGAAACAACCAATGTGGTTGAGATAAAGTATGGCGCCTTCAATGTCAACGCCACCAGTAGCACCCCGCAGGTAGGTATCAAAGGCGCCAGCACCAGCGACTACAGCAACCGCACCACGACCACTAATTGGTCGGCTTCTACGGCCGGCGACAGCAATTCCGCAACGATGACCTTGTCCACCACGGTCAAGCCTGCTTCCGGTCAGACCTACACCTGGACGCCGCCCTCAGGCCCGCCCGTCTGCGCGATCAGCCCCGCGCCGGCCAATGCAGCCACCAATGTTTCCATTTCCACGACGCTGGCCTGGAGTGCAGGGGCCGGCAGTACGCCGACCAGCTACGACGTCTACTTTGGCACATCCGGCACTCCGCCTTTCGTCGCCAACGTAGCGGCCAGCCCCTACAACCCCGGCGCGTTGGCTTACAGCACCACCTACTACTGGCAAATCATCCCCAAGAATGGCAGCGGCTCAGCCAGCGGCTGCTCGGTGTGGTCCTTCACGACCCAGGCCGACCCCACGATTACGACCTTCCCCTACTCGCAGAACTTCGACGGCGTGACTGCGCCCGCGCTGCCAAGCGGTTGGTCAAGCTCGAATGATAATAGCGATGCCTACACGTGGCAGACGAGTACGTCTTACCCACGTTCGAGTCCTAATTCGATGTATATCCGCTACAATACCAGCCTGGCAATGAATGACTGGTTCTTCAGCCCACCTCTGCAGTTGACTGGCGGCACGCACTATCAGGTCACCTTCTGGTACCGCACCTATAGCGGCGGCGTCGAGAAAATGGAGGTGAAATGGGGAACCAGTGCTTCGGCTGCTGGCATGACGGGCGGCCAAATCTTCAACGACTCGAATATTACCTCTGCTACTTACATTCAGGGCACATCTTCGGCCTTCACCCCGTCTAGCAACGGCATCTACTATGTCGGTTGGCACGGCTATAGCGCCGCAAACCAGTGGTACCTGATGGTAGATGACGTGACGATCGAGGCGACAAACACCCCACCCGCGTGTGCGACCTCTTTCTCGCCGGCGGATGCGGCCACCGGCGTGGCGGCGACGGCCAACCTCACCTGGGCCAGCGGCGGCGGCAGCCCAACCGGCTACAAGCTCTT
>DAISHS010000557.1:0-2395 GCA_036822415.1 Chloroflexota bacterium | reverse complement strand
CGGCCGTACAGACCGCAGATCTAACGCCGGTGCAGTACGCCGGCGTCAATCCGTTCGGGGTCAATGTTTTTTTGGAACAGGAGGTGGAGCCAGCAAAGCGCGAGCTGGCCGTCAAAATGGCGGCCGCCGCCGGCTTCCACTGGCTGCGCCAGGAATTTCCCTGGGAAGACATCGAGATTAGCGCCAAGGGCGATTTTTGGGATCACAAGTTCAACCAGTCGGCCTGGGACAAGTACGATGACATTGTGAGGCTGGCCGAGAAATACCACCTCGAGCTGATCGTGCGCCTCAGCAATCCACCGGCGTGGACGCGTCGCGACGGCAACGCGGCTGGAACCTATGCCCCTCCTGACAATTTGACCGATTACGGCGACTTTGTGGCCGCGGTTGTGAGCCGTTACCAGGGGCGTGTGCGCTTCTACCAGCTCTGGAATGAGCCGAATATCTATCCCGAATGGGGCGAGCGGCCCGTCAACCCGGAAGCGTACGTAGACCTGCTCAAAGTGGGCGCGACGCGGGCGCGCGCGGCCGATCCGAATGTCGTCGTCATCCTGGGCGCGCTGGCTTCCACCATCGAACTGACGCCAACACCGCCTTATGGCCTCAACGACCTGGTTTATTTACAGCGCCTGTACGACGCCGGCGCGGCGCCCTACTTCGACATCCTGGCGATGCAGGGCTACGGCCTTTGGTCTGGCCCCACAGACCGGCGTATGCAGCCGCGGGTGATGAACTTCAGCCGCCCGCGCTTTGTCCGCGACCTGATGGTGCGCAACGGCGATGCAGCCAAGCCGATCTGGATCAGCGAGATGAATTGGAATGCCGTGCCCGACGACATCGCGGACAAGCGCTTTGGCCAGGTCAGCGAAGCGGAACAGGCGCAGAACCTTGTCGCGGCTTATCAGCGTTTGCAGGCTGAATGGCCCTGGCTGGGGGTGGCCAATGTCTGGTACCTCAAGCGCGCGAGCGATCAGTGGGAACAGGAGCGTAAGCCAGAGGCCTATTTTCGTCTGCTGACGCCCGATTTCCGGCCGCTGCCGGCCTATGAAGCCCTGGCCGCTTACACCGCGCAGCCGCCGCTGCTCGGCCTTGGCTTTCACCAGGAAGATCATTGGGCGCTGACCTACAGCGGAAATTGGCAGACCGTGAGCGATGAGCAGGCTGTGCTTGGACGCTACCGCCGCAGCGTTGACGCCAACGGCAGCTTACGCTTCGACGTGAACGGCGGCGCCGTCACGCTGGTGATGCCGCCGGGGCAAACTGCCTTGCCGCAGGTCAGCGTGGATGGTCAGCCGCTGGCCCTGCGCGCTGACGCGTCGGCTCCCACGCGGCTGCGCCTGGCGTCTGGGCTGGCAACAGGTACTCATCAGATACTGCTGCGCGGCGCTTTTGCCGTGGATGGCCTCATCATCGAATAGACGAGGACTCAACTCTATGACTGCGCTCTCTTCTGGCGCCTTTTTCTTGCGCCGCCTGGATCGTTGGTTGGCGCCCTGGCTGCCCTGGCTGATTGTCGCGCTGGCGGTTGGTCTGCGCTTTTGGCGCCTGAATGGACAAAGCCTGTGGGCCGACGAAGGCAACAGCGCAGCGCTGGCCTGGCGCAGTTGGAGTGACATTAGCCAGGCTGCCGCGGCCGATATTCATCCGCCGCTCTACTACTGGCTGCTCAGCCTGTGGGTCAAGGTGTTTGGCTCGTCTGAAAATGGTCTGCGCAGCTTATCTGCTGTCGTTTCCGCGGCCACCGTTGGCTTGACCTTCGACTTGGGGCGGCGCTTGTTCGGGCGAGTCGCTGGACTGCTGGCGGCGTTCCTCCTGGCGGTGGCGCCGTTGGCTGTCTACTACGCGCAGGAAGCGCGCATGTATGCCCTGCTCACCTTTTGGGCCACGGCGCTGGTTGCCAGTTTCGTCGTTTTCTTGCAGCAGGAAATGATCGAGGTGTCGCCAGGCCGTCGCGAAGCGCCTTTGATCGGCACCACGCCCGGCTTTGTGTTCGCCGTCACGGCCATTCTCGGCCTCTACACCCACTACCTCTTCCCGCTTTTGCTCGTGGTCATCAACCTGGTCTACGGCGGCTGGTTGCTCAGCACCTGGGCGCGCCCATTCAGACGGCTGCGTGTGGTGCGCTGGCTTTTTCTGCATCTGGTCATCGTCTTTGGCTTTTGGGCCTGGGCGGGCATTGCGCTCGCGCGCGTGCGCGCCTGGCCGGCGCCGGCCGTGACCGAGCAGGGTGTGAATGTCGTTCTCGACGCGCTGCGCTGGCTTGCCTTTGGCCCCAGCGCGGCCGCGGTGGCGCCGCTCTGGTTCTGGCCGGTTTTGGCCGCCCTGCTTCTGGGCTTACTCCCCGTGGCCTTGAGCCTGCGGCCCCGCGCGACGCTGGCGCCTGTCCCGGCGCGGG
>DAISHS010000556.1:0-2401 GCA_036822415.1 Chloroflexota bacterium | reverse complement strand
CCCATTGGGTACCCCCTGACAGACGAGGGTTGTTTTCGTTGGTATGATCGTTCCCTTCTCGCAGCGGTTTCTACGGACGCCGCCTGCCAATCCATGTCAGCAAATAGAAATATCAGGAGGTTCTCAGTCACCATGTCGTACAGACTTCAGATCCAGCGGGGCATCCTGCTCCTGTGTGCGCTATTGACGTTGGGCAGCGGCCTGGCCGCGGCGCAGGTTCAACCTGCGACCCCGGCAGCCGCTGATTGCTCGCTCAGCCCGACCGGGACCTACGACCCGAATTGCGATGTGAACCACGACAGCAGCATTGACATCGTGGATGTGCAGTTGGTGGCTGACCGCTGGAATCAGACCGGAACATACGGGGCGGATGCCTGGAATCTCACCGGCAATGCCGGTACTGATCCAACGACCAACTTCATCGGCACCACCGACGGCCAGCCGCTCATCGTGCAGCCGGGGGGCGGCAACGTGGGCATCGGCGTCACGGCGCCGCAAGCGCCGCTGAACGTTGTCGGCACCAGCTGGTTTCAGGGCGACAGCACGCCGCTGCCGGCCGCCGCGGGGAAGGGCATCGGGATTGGGTTTACGGGCGAACAGGGGTACATCTTTAGTTTCGACTATGGCACCTTTACACCTAAGAATCTACTCCTGCAGAACCCCGGCGGCAACGTCGGCATCGGCACGCTGTACCCCACCGCCGGCCGGCTGCACGTCGACGGCGGCAGCAACACGGCTGTCTATGCCACCTCGACCAGCGGAATCGGCATGTACGCGACCAGCAGCACCAATGCGGCGGTTTACGGCTACAGCAGCTCAGACTACGGAGTTGATGGGCGCAGCTTCAGCACGGTCGGGGTCTACGGCCAGTCCTATGCCACCGGCGGCATGTTGGGTCAAGGCCCCTACATCGGCGTACAAGGGACCGCCACCGGCAGCGACGGCAACCGCCAGGCGATACGCGGAGAAAACAACGGCAGCGCAACAGGCTACGCCGGGCTGTTCTACGGCAACGCATGGGTAGCCGGCACGCTGTACAAGAACGCCGGCGCCTTTCGCATTGACCACCCCCTCGACCCGGCTAACAAATTTCTCAACCACTCTTTCGTCGAGTCGCCCGATATGAAGAACATCTACGACGGCGTGGCGATGCTCGACGCCGCCGGCCAGGCGGTCGTCGAGCTGCCGGCCTGGTTCGAATCGCTGAACAAGGACTTTCGCTACCAGCTCACGGCGATCGGCGCGCCCGCGCCGGGCTTGTACATCGCCAAGGAGATCCAGGATAACCGCTTCAGCATCGCCGGCGGCGCGCCGGGCATGAAGGTCTCCTGGCAGGTGACCGGCATCCGCCATGATCCGTACGCCGAGGCGAATCGCATTGCCGTCGAAGAGGACAAGCCGGCCGACGCGCGCGGCGCGTATATCTTCCCGGAAGGCTACGGAAAGTCGCACGACGCGGCGCTGCCGGTGCTCCACAGCCCGTTGAGCACGCCCTCCCGGCCCTAACCTGTCAATGAACTGGCCCCCCTTTGCCCTATGCCTCCTTGTCCGCGCAAGGCTTGACGCCGGCGGCAAAGCGTGTCATACTCTGGCCAGGCGCTGTCGGACGCTTGCCCCGACGGGGGCAGGCGCCCAACAGCCCACCGGGGAGCCGCCGCACGCGTGGTCGTCAACAGCGGCGCGAGAGCAAGGAGGCATCTATGCCAAAGATTGATTTGCGCAAAGAGTTGAAGCATCTGTATGCGCCCTCGGCCAGGCAGGTGGCGCTGGTGGACGTGCCTGAATTCCAGTTTGTCATGATTGACGGCGCGATAGAGCCAGACCAGTCCCCTGGCGCCTCGCCTGCCTTTCAACAGGCCCTGGAAGCGCTCTACGGCATCTCCTACACCCTTAAGTTCATGTCCAAGCTGCGGGCCGTTGACCCGCTTGACTACACGGTGATGGGGCTGGAAGGTTTGTGGTGGGTCGAGGATGGCGAGTTCGACATCACTCGCCCCGGCAATTGGCATTGGACGATCATGATCCTGCAGCCGGAGCACATCACGCCCGCGATGTTTGCCGAGGGCATCGCGCAGCTGCGCAAGAAGCGCGGCGACAGCCCAGCCCTGGCCCAGCTGCGCCTGGCGCGCTTTCACGAGGGCCTGGCGCTGCAGATCATGCACCTCGGTCCATACGCCAACGAGCCGGCCACCGTCGCCCGCATGGACGCGTTCGCCGCGGAGCATGGCTACCGCATGGTCGGCAAGCATCATGAAATTTACCTGGGCGATCCACGCACCGCCGCGCCTGACAAGCTGAAGACGATCCTGCGGCGCCCGGTCGCGCCGGCCGACCAGGTGCATTTCAATTTCGGGGTGTAGTCCACGCAGGTGGACTTTGCAATCGTTGCAGCGACTTGCAG
>DAISHS010000555.1:0-2408 GCA_036822415.1 Chloroflexota bacterium | reverse complement strand
CCGGCCAGGGCGCGCTCTTCTTCTCCCGCTACGCCAGCCGCGTCAGTATGATCGTGCGCGGCGATTCGTTGGCGGCCAGCATGTCCCAGTATCTGATTGACCAGATTGCCGCCACACCCAACATCGAGGTGCTCACCCATATGGAGGTGAGCGAAGCCCGCGGCGCCGACCGCCTGGAGGCGCTGACGCTGCGCGACCGGCGCACCGACCAGGCGCAAACGCGGCCGGCCGCGGCCCTCTTTTTATTCATCGGCGCCGTGCCGCACAGCACGCTGGTGGCCGGCGTGGTCGAGCGCAACAGCGCCGGCTTCATCTTGACCGGACAAGATTGGCTGTTGGATGGCAAGCGACCGCCTGGCTGGCGCCTCAAGCGTGACCCCTTCCTGCTGGAAACAAGCGTCCCCGGCCTTTTTGCCGCCGGCGATGTGCGTCAAGGCGCAGTCCGCCGCGTGGCCTCGGCCGTCGGTGAGGGGGCAATCGCCGTCAGCCTGGTGCATCAGTACCTGAAGGCCGTATGAGCACCTATAATTTTTTGCGCAAAATCCCCTTCTTCGCTGATCTGCCCGATGAGGACCTGGAGCGCCTCTGCCAAATGGCCGATGAGGTGCAGCTGGAGGCCGGCCAGCTCCTTTTTGCCGAAGGCGACAACGGCGACCGCGCCTACATCATCCGCGAGGGTGAAATCGAGATCTTCAAGGCCACGGCCGGCCGCCAGATCTTGCTGGCGGTGCGCCAGCCCGGCGAGGTCATCGGTGAGCTGTCGCTGCTGCAAGACTCGCCGCGCACCGCCACCGCCCGCGCGCGCTCGGCCGCCGCCTTGATCACCATTCGCCAGGATCAATTGGGCCGCCTGCTGCGCATCAGCCCCTCGGCCTCGCGCGCCATGTTCGATACGGTCCTGGGGCGCTGGCGCGCCACGGAGACCATGCTGCGGCAGAGCGAGAAGATGGCCCAGCTCGGCACGCTCTCGGCCGGCATTGCGCACGAACTGAACAACCCGGCCGCAGCGGTCCATCGCGGCGCCGACCAGCTGCGCCAGGCGCTGCCAGCCCTGCTGGCCGCACAGACGGCCGTGCAAAATCTCAACTTGCCGGCCACACAGATGCAACGCCTGCCGGCGCTGGCCGCCCACGTTCAGCAGCAAGCCGCGGCGCCTCTCTCACTCGACGCGCTCAGCCGCAGCGACCGCGAAGCCGCGCTGGAACAGTGGCTTGAGAGCCACGGCGTCAGCGACGCCTGGGAGCTGGCCCCCATCCTGGTTGAAGTCCAGGCTGAGGAAAGCCTGCTGGCCGAGCTGACCGCCGCGTTCAGCGGTGATAGCCTGCAAACCGTTGTCCGCTGGCTGGGCGCGCTCTACACCGCCTACAGCCTGCTGGCCGAGCTGAGCCAGGGCGCGACGCGTATCACCGACATCGTCAAATCCTTCAAGTCTTATGTCTACCTGGATCAGGCGCCGACGCAGGCGGTCAACCTTCACGAGGGCCTCGATCACACCTTGCTCATCCTGCGCCACAAGCTCAAGGGCATCTCGGTCAAACGGGAGTTTGCGCCTGACCTGCCGCGCATCGAGGCCTACGGCAGTGAGCTGAACCAGGTCTGGACGAATTTGCTCGACAATGCCGCCGATGCGCTCAACGAAAAGGCGGAGGGACAGGGGGAGATCATCATCCGCACGCGCCAGGAGGACAGTTTCGTGGTCGTCGAGATCCAGGACAACGGCCCCGGCATCGCCGCCGAGGCGTTGCCGCGCATCTTCGACCCCTTCTTCACCACGAAAGCGCCGGGCAAGGGTACCGGCCTGGGGTTGGACATCTCGTACAACATCGTCGTGCACAAGCACCGCGGCGACATCAAGGTCTTTTCGCAGCCAGGCAAAACCTGCTTCCAGGTTCTGCTCCCCATTCGCCCAGACTCGGCCATGGTCGCCCCGGTGCCGCTCACGCCCATGCGGCGACAGACCGATGCGGAGCTGCGGCAGATTCTCGCTACCACGCGCAGCATTGCCGTGGTGGGCATTTCCAATAAAGTAGGACGACCAGCCACCACGGTGCCGGCTTATCTGCAGGCCCAGGGCTATCGCATCATCCCGGTCAACCCGACCCTGACGGAGGTGCTTGGCGTCAAGGCCTTTCCTGACCTGGCGTCGGCGCCTGAACCGGTGGATACCGTGCTGATCTTTCGGCGAGCCGAAGAGGTGCCGCCGATCGTGCAACAGGCCATCCAGATCAAAGCAGCCGTCGTTTGGATGCAAGAGGGCATTATCCATGAGCAAGCGGCCGACCGTGCGCGCCATGCGGGTCTGCAGGTGGTGATGGATACGTGTATGCGCCGCACCCATCAGCGTCTGTTCTCCGAGAAGAAGTGAGCAAAAGCCATGTTCTGGACTCTCTTGCTGGCGCATTTCATCG
>DAISHS010000554.1:0-2416 GCA_036822415.1 Chloroflexota bacterium | reverse complement strand
GCGCCGCGTTGGCGAACAAGCGCGGCGCGGGCGTTGGGTTGGCGCTTTATTCCTTCTCGGCCTCGCGCTTGGACTCGGCAATAATCTGCTCAGCCGCGTGCGGAGGCACCACTTCGTAGTGCGAGAAGGTCATGGTAAACAGACCGCGTCCCTGCGTGATCGAGCGCAGGTCGGTGGCGTAGCGCTGCATCTCGGCCAGCGGCACCTGGGCCGTGACGATGCTGCGGCCGCGCTCCTGGGTCATGCCCTGCACGCGGGCGCGCTTGGTGTTGATGTCGCTCAGCACATCGCCCATATACTCGTCAGGCACCGTAATGGCCACATCCATGATCGGCTCCAGCAGGACAGGGGTCGCCAGTTGGATAGCCTGCTTGAAGGCCTCGCGCCCAGCCACCTGGAAGGCGATGTCCTTGGAGTCCACCGGGTGCATTTTGCCATCGAAGACCTCGGCGCGTATATCCACCACGGGGTAGCCGGCCATAGGCCCCGCTTCCAAAACCGACTTGATGCCCTTTTCAATGGAAGGGAAGAAGGAGTTGGCAATGACGCCGCCGAAAACGCGATCGGTGCTGTACTCGAAACCGGAGCCACGCGGCAGCGGCTTGACTTCCAGGTGCACTTCGCCAAACTGACCGGCGCCGCCCGTCTGCTTCTTGTGACGGTACATGGCGCTGGCGTTCTTGGTGATGGACTCCTGGTAGGGAACCTTGGGGATGGCGGTCTCGACGCCGACGCCGAACTTCGATTCCATGCGGCGGATGGCAATATCAATGTGCGTGTCGCCCATGCCTTCCAGGATCGTTTGCTGCGTGGTTGGCTCCTGACGCCAGCGCAGCGTGGGGTCTTCCTCGCTCAAACGCGACAGCGCCGGCCCCAGCTTGGCCGAGTCGGCCTTGGTCTTGGGCGAAATCGCCACCGAGAAGAGCGGGCTGGGGTAGTTTGGCCGCGCCAGCTGCAGGGCGTTAGCCTTATCACACAGGGTGTCCGAAGTGACGGTCGAAGCCAGCTTGGCTACGGCGCCGATGTCGCCAGCCACCACCACGTCCACGTTGATATGCTGTTCGCCCCGTGGGGTGAACAGCTGCGGGATACGCTCTTCCGCCTCGCTGCGGCCGTTGAAGACGCGTGAATCAGAGTGCATGGTGCCAGAAAAGACGCGGAAGAAGGTGACGCGACCGACATACGGGTCAGCTACGGTCTTGAAGACCAGCGCGGCCAGGGGGCCGTTGGCGTCCTGCCCCAACGTCACGCTTTCGCCTGTGTTCGACTTGATGGCGGTGGCGGGCGCCGATTCGGCCGGTGAAGGCGCGAGATGCACCAACGCGTCCATCAGCGCCTGCACGCCCAGATTGGCGCTGGCGGCGGTGCAGGCCACCGGAATGATCGAGCCGGCGCGAATGCCCAGGCTAAGGCCGAGCTGGATCTCATCGGGCGTCAGCTCCTCGCCTTCGAGATACTTCATGATCAGGTCGTCATTGCCCTCGGCGGCGGCCTCGATCAATTGGGTGCGGGCCTTTTCCACTTCGGCCTTCAGGTTGGCCGGAATGTCCTGCACCTCACCCTTGGGGCCAACAAAAGCCTTCATCTGCATGAGGTCAATCACGCCGTGGAAATCGTGCTCCTTGCCCAGCGGCACTTGCAGCGCCACGATCGTACCGGCGAAATGCTCGCGCAGCGATTGCAGCGCTTTGTCAAAGTTGGCGTTTTCACGGTCCATCTTATTGACAACGATCAGACGGGGCAGATTGCGCTCCGTTAGATAGCTCCAGGTCAGCTCTGTGCCTACCTCAGCGCCAGCGACAGCATCCACCATGACCAGACCCGCATCGGCCACCGCGACAGCGGCCACCACATCGCCAGCAAAATCGGCGTAGCCTGGCGTG
Organism: Chloroflexota bacterium; assembly: GCA_036822415.1. Taxonomy (GTDB): domain Bacteria; phylum Chloroflexota; class Anaerolineae; order SSC4; family Amarolineaceae; genus Amarolinea. The sequence goes on along the minus strand of DAISHS010000554.1, from coordinate 533 downwards.
TCGAGCACATTGATCTTGGTTCCCTTCCAGTCACAGGGAATCACGGCGGTGTTGATCGAAACGTGGCGCCGCTTCTCTTCATCGTCCCAGTCCGAGATCGTTGTGCCATCCTCAACGCGGCCGAGGCGCGTGGCCGCGCCTGTGTCAAAAAACATGGCTTCGCTGAGAGAGGTTTTACCGCAACCGCTGTGCCCTACCAGCGCGATATTGCGGATATTTTTCGTCGCGTAAGTCCCCATCAATCCTCCATTGGCTTGTTCGTTTTTATCTTTGCTATCTACATGTGCTCTGTTAAGTCAATTCTGACGCTTGCGCCAATTGTCGGCTCAACGAGAACTACCAATTACGTTTCAGCCTAACAAAGCACGGGTACCCATACCCGGTCATGTTAATCACGGCTTCAACGGCTTATATGGATGTTGAAGCCAAGCGCGTGCATGATATGCCGCCAGCTTGATGGGCTGGCGGCGCAATGGGAGCATTTTAACCGAGAATACAAAAAATGTCAATCATGATGTGAATCTGACTTGCTC
>DAISHS010000553.1:0-2424 GCA_036822415.1 Chloroflexota bacterium | reverse complement strand
GGCCGCGCGCATCTATCCGGCGGACGCGCTGCGCTACGAGTAGGGCGGAGCTGCTACAGGGCGAGCCACGGCTGCCCGGCCTGCGCATACGGGCCGGGAAGTCGCCCTCGCTGCGACTTGTGGATCGTGAGCGCGTAGGTCAGGGCCAGCGCCCTCTTCGATTCCCTGCAACACCACTGGCCCAAGCTGACCCACAGCATCGGCTTTCCCACCATCCCCGCCACCAACAACACCGTCGAATTGGTCATCCGCCGTTTCGATCAGCACTACCAGACTAACGTCGCTTGGTTTCCAATTCGAATAATTCTGCGGTAAAATCACGGCAGGCCCGACGGGATGGCGCCATGCTCATTGGATCGTGATGTTGACCAGGCGCAATCGTCGTTGGACATGGGCACAGGAGCTCATCTCAACGATGTTGCGGATGCCAGGACATTGAGAGGACGAACCGCGATGAACACAGATCTGGCGCAACTACAAACCTGGCTCAATGCCGGGGAAGACGAACACCTGGAGTTCAAGGAGGCGAAGAACCGCTACGACTTCGAGGAGTTGGTCAAGTATTGCGTTGCGCTCGCCAACGAGGGCGGCGGGACGATGATTCTGGGCGTCACGGACAGACGCCCCCGCCGCATCGTCGGCAGCCAGGCATTCTCCGACCTGGAGCGCACAAAGGCCGGCCTGATCGAGCGATTGCGGTTGCGCGTCGATGTTACGATGATCCAGCATCCCGATGGCCGGGTGATCGTGTTTCGTGTCCCATCGCGCCCCCTGGGCATGCCGATCCAATACCACGGTGCGTACTGGATGCGGGGCGGCGAAGACTTGGTTCCGATGACGGCTGATCTGCTCAAGCGGATCTTCGACGAAGCGGGGCCGGACTTCTCAGCAGAAATCTGCCCGCGTGCGACTTTGGCTGATCTTGACCCGACTGCTATCGAGCGTTTCCGTGCTATGTGGCAACGCAAATCGGGCAACAAAGCCCTGGACGCGCTTCCTGTCGAGCAACTCCTGACTGACGCCGAACTCGTGGTGCGTGATGGCGTGACCTATGCGGCTCTGGTGTTATTGGGCACGCGCCAGGCGCTCGGACAGTACCTGGGGCAGGCAGAGGTCATTTTCGAGTACCGTTCAAGCGATGTTACTGGTCCAGCCGCTCAGCGCGAGGAATATCGCCGGGGCTTTTTTCTGTTTCAGGACGATATCTGGCAGAAAATCAACCTGCGTAACGACAAGCAACACTTCCAGTACGGCTTTGTCATGCTGGACGTGCCGACGTTCAACGAGGCGGCGGTACGCGAAGCGATTCTCAACGCTGTCAGCCATCGTGATTACCGTCTACCCGGGTCCATATTTGTTCACCAGTACCCCCGCCGCCTGGAGATCGTGAGCCCGGGTGGATTTCCGCCCGGCATCACCCTGGACAACATCCTTTGGCGGCAGGCGCCGCGCAACCGGCGACTGGCTGAGGCCTTTGCACGCTGTGGCCTGGTTGAGCGGGCAGGTCAAGGGATGAACCGGATCTTCGAAGAGTGCATTCGCGAGAGCAAACCACAGCCGGACTTCAGCCATAGCGACGAATACCAGGTCGCGCTCACCTTGCACGGCGAGATCCAGGACCCGCAATTCCTGCGATTTCTGGAACAGGTTGGCCAGGAACGACTGGCTACGTTTGTCACCCAGGACTTTCTGCTCCTGGATCTGGTGCACCGGGAACAGCCAATTCCCGACCTGCTCCGCGAACGGCTACCTTTCCTGGTTGACCACGGGCTGATTGAGCGCACCGGGCGTGGCCGCGGGGTGCGCTACATGCTATCACGCGACCTGTACGCCTTCCTGGGACAGAAAGGCGTCTACACACGCCAGCGCGGCCTTGATCGAGAGACGAACAAGGCGCTGCTCTTGAAGCACCTCCAGGATAACGCGCAAGCGGGCAGCCAATTGAGTGAATTGATTCAGGTCTTGCCCGCACTTTCAAGCGACCAAGTTCAATGGCTGCTGCGTGAACTCCAGATCGGAGGGCTGACCCATCGAGTGGGTCGCACCAAGGGCGCCCGTTGGTATCCCGGCCCGGCTGAAACCAGGACCAATGACGGAGAGGCGTCATCATGATTGCTGATGATGCCTGGCACGCAATTGCGAGATAATTACGCAATGCGTAATTATCTCGCAATTCGCACGCAATTCCAGTGATGTCATAGACAGACAAGGTCGCAAGACGCGGCTTTGAAGTGAACCATGCAGCCGTCGAGACCCAGCTTACGTGCCAATCTGGCCTATTGGCATCACTCCGCCAGGCGGCGCTTCAGAGTGGCCAGACCACGGCTGAGGAAACCCAGGCAGCGGGGGGTCAGTCATGGTTTCAGTCGGTGGGTGGTCAGCGCACACCGCGCCCGCTTGCGGCGACGGTACCCCGAACTATCA
>DAISHS010000552.1:0-2440 GCA_036822415.1 Chloroflexota bacterium | reverse complement strand
GCCTGTATGCCGCCGGCAAAATTCCAGGCAGTTTCTTTCGCCGTGAAGGCCGCCCCAGCGAGTCAGCCATTCTTCTCTGCCGCCTGGTAGACCGTCCGCTGCGCCCGCTCTTCCCCAAAGGCTTCCGTAACGAAGTTCAGATCATTCTTACGGCGCTCTCCGCCGACCCGGAACATTACCTGGACACCCTGGCGATCATTGCCGCATCCGCGGCGTTGATGATCTCTGACATTCCCTTTGCGGAGCCAGTCGGCGCGGTGCGCATTGGCTACGTGGATGGTGGATTCATCGTCAATCCCACCGCAAGCGAGATGGAAAACAGCACCCTGGACTTGCGCGTGGCCGGCACCAAGGACGCCATCCTGATGGTGGAAGCCGGCGCCGACGAAATTCCAGAGGATACCATGGTGGAAGCGCTGCGCCTGGCGCACAGCGCCATCCAGGACGTCATCCGCATGCAGCTCGACATGGCTGCACAGATCGGCAAACCCAAGATGACGTTCAAGACCTACCTGCCCAAGTCCGAAATCGTCGAATCGGTAACGGAGCAAATCCAGAGCAAAATCGCCGATGTCGTGGCGAGCGGTATGGGCAAAAGCGAACGTAATGAGGCGTTGGACATCCTGCGCAGTGAAGTGGTGGATGAGGAAGATACGATTGACGATACCCAAGAGCGTATCGCAGTCTTCGATAGCATCGTCAAAAAACAGGTGCGCGATCGTATCCTGAACGAAGGTCTACGCCCTGATGGTCGGGGCACCACCGAAATCCGGCCAATCAGTTGCGCGGTCGGCGTTTTGCCGCGCACGCACGGCTGTGGCCTGTTCACCCGCGGCGAAACCCAGGTGCTTTCGATCGCCACGCTGGGCACCCCACGTGAGGCGCAAACGCTCGACACCCTGCTGCCAGAAGATTCCAAGCGCTACATGCATCACTACAACTTCCCGCCCTACTCCACCGGCGAAGTTTACCCAATGCGTGGGCCAAAGCGCCGCGAAATTGGACACGGCGCCCTGGCCGAGCGTGCGTTGCAGTCCATGATCCCGGCCGTGGACAAGTTCCCCTACACCTTGCGTGTCGTGTCGGAAGTGCTCTCTTCGAACGGCTCGACCTCGATGGCCTCCGTCTGCGGCAGCACCCTGGCGCTGATGGATGCTGGCGTCCCGATTGTGGCGCCGGTGGCAGGCATCGCCATGGGCCTCATCACCGACCCGGCAAGCGATCGCTACGCAGTGCTGAGCGACATTCAGGGCATGGAAGACGCCCTGGGCGACATGGACTTCAAGGTGGCCGGCACCAAAGATGGCATCACCGCCCTGCAGATGGATATCAAGATCAAGGGCATGCGCATGGATGTCATGGAAAAGGCCCTGGAGCAGGCGCGTCAGGGGCGCTTGTTCATTCTGGACAAGATGCTGGCTGTCATCTCCGCGCCGCGGCCTGACCTGTCGGCCCTGGCCCCACGAATCCTGACCATTCACGTGGACCCAGAGAAGATCGGTAAGATCATTGGGCCTGGCGGCAAGCAGATTCGCGCCATGCAGGAGAAGTACGGCGTCAAGATTGACATCGAAGATGACGGTTCCGTCTTCATCGCGGCGGCCGATGGCCCCAGCGCGCAGCTGGCCGTGCGTGAAATCGAGTCGTTGACCGAATCGGTCGAGGTTGGCAAGACGTACGTTGGCAAGGTGGTGCGCACCGAGAGCTACGGCGCCTTCGTGGAAATTTTGCCCGGCGTTGATGGCATGGTGCACATCTCGCAGCTGGCCGATTACCGTGCGCCTTCCGTCGAAGACGTGGTGCACGTCGGCGACGAAGTCATGGTCATGGTGACCGATGTGGATGACCAGGGCAAGATTCGCCTCAGCCGTCAGGCTGTTCTCGAAGGCTGGACCGTGGATGAAGCCCGCTCACGTGATCGTCGTTCACCCGGCGGCGACCGCGGCGGCGACCGTGGTGGGCCGCGTGGCGACCGCGGCGGCGACCGCGGTGGGTCGCGTGGCGATCGCGGCGGTGACCGTGGCGGCGATCGCGGCGGCATGCGCGGCGGCGATCGCGGCGGCCGTCGCTAAGTAACAAACGAACAAACCGGTTTTCTGCGCGAAAACCGGTTTGTCGAAATACACCGAAGAGGCAAAGGGGAGCGTTTCAAGTTGGGAGCAAGCGGGGCATGGTCAGAAGACCGTGCGAACAAACTCGTTGCTCCAGGCGTGAAGCGCACCCCGGCCAAAACACGTTGAACGAACACGCAACGAAGATGAACTACGACGATGACATCCTGTTGCTGCCGGCGGCTGCGCCCAGTGCGTCGAACCGGCTCAAAGAACACGTCATAGCGATGTTACAGACCGTTATGCCGGCGCTGGTGATTGCCCTGGTGATTCACCTCTTCGTGGCGCAGGCGATGCGCGTCAATGGGCAGAGTATGGAGCCGAATCTC
>DAISHS010000551.1:0-2456 GCA_036822415.1 Chloroflexota bacterium | reverse complement strand
CCTGGGGCCGAACGGCGCGGGCAAGACGACGACCATTCGCATGTTGCTGGGTCTGCTGCGTCCCACGGCCGGCCGCGCCACGGTGCTGGGGCTGGACAGCGAGCGCCAGGCCGATGCCATTCGCCAGCGCATTGGCTACATGAGTCAAAAATTTAGCCTCTACAACGATCTGACCGTGGAAGAGAACCTCAACTTTTACGGGAATGTCTACGGGGTGCGGGGAGCGCGCTTACGCGCGCGCAAGGCGGCCATTCTGGAGATGGCCGGCCTGGAGGGACGCCAGCGTGCGCTGACGGGCCACCTGTCGGGCGGCTGGAAGCAGCGCCTGGCGCTGGGCGCGGCCCTGCTGCATGAGCCGGAGATGCTCTTCCTGGATGAGCCAACGGCCGGGGTTGATCCGCTCTCACGCCGCGCGTTCTGGGACCTGCTTTACGATCTGGCCGCCGGCGGCGTGACCATTCTGGTGACGACCCATTACATGGATGAGGCTGAGCACTGCCAGGCGCTGGCCTTCATTCAGCGCGGGCGCCTGGTCGCCAGCGGCTCCCCGCAGGAGATCAAAGAGACGCAGATGCACGGCCAGGTCCTGGAGGTGCGCTGCGCCCAGCCGGCGGCGGCCGTGATGGCGTTGCGCGCGCCAGGGCTGTTCGACGAAGTGGCGCTCTACGGCGCGCAGATTCACGTCATCAGCGCGGACGCGGCCGCCCAACAAGCGCTGGTAGCGCAAACGCTGGCCGCGGCCGGCGTGCAGGTGATCGCAATCACCCCGATTACACCGTCGCTGGAAGATGTGTTCATTGCCAGCGCCCGGCGTGAGGGGTGAGGATGTGGTGAGGAGGACGGCGTGAGAGAAGATGCGACGAAGATGCGCCGGTTGCGCCCACTTTTGGGGCTGGCGCTGTTGTTGCTCGTGGCCGGCGGCGCCTGGCTGGGCTGGCAACAGCGCGCCGTGATCCAACCGGCGTTGATCCGGCTGGGACTGGTTGCAGCCGAGCCGGAATCAACCACGCTGCGTGCGTCCGGTTTTGTCGAGGCGCCCACCCTGGATGTAGCCAGCGAGGTCAGCGGCCGCATCACGCGCCTGCTGGTCAGCGCCGGCGACGCGGTGACGGAGGGGCAAGCCCTGCTGGAGATTGATTCGACCCTGCTCGATGCGCAGATGACCGTCGCGGATGCGGCGGTGGCGCTGGCGGAAGCGCAGCTCGCACGCGTCGAGGCTGGCGCGCGCGCCGAGGATGTGCATGTGGCCGCCGTGGCCGTGACGCTGGCCGAGACGCGGCGTGATAGCGCGCAGCAGGCCTGGCAGGACGCCCAGGCCTTGCAGGCCAATCCGCAAGAGCTTGACTTGCAGATTGCCGGCGCCCGTGCGCAGGTGGCTGTGGCTGAAAAGCGCCTGCTGCAGGCGACGGCGCTCAAGGACGCGGCCGAGCTGATGGCCGGCGTGCGTGAACGGCAGGTCGCCACGGTGAACGACTCGCCCTACGTCGGAGACGCCGTCAAACGCCAGCTTTCGCTGGCCTGGGATTTGGCCACCGCCGATGTCTGGAGCGCGTGGGCCAATCTGAACCGCGCCAGCGCCGGCCGCGCGGCCGCGCAGCAAGCCCTCAGCAATCTGCTGGCCTTGCGCGACAACCCCCAGGGCGCAGTCATTCAGACGGCGCAGGCCGAGGCTGCCTATCGCCAGGCAAACGCGGCGGTGGCGGTGGCGCAGGCCGCCTTAGCCCAGGCGCAGGCCGGCGCGGCTTCCACGCAGCGTGATATTGCGCAGCGCGGGGTCGAACAGGCCCGCGCCGCGCGCGACGCGCTCAGCGTCTTGCGCGCGAAATACACGCTGCATGCGCCGGTCACGGGCAATGTGCTGCACCTGGCGGCGCATGAGGGGGAGACGGCGATGCCCGGCGTGACCCTGCTCAGCCTGGGCAGCCTGGACACGGTGGATCTGGTCGTCTACGTGCCTGAGCCGGCCATGGGCGCGATTCACCTGGGCGAGACGACGGCGGTCTGGGCCGACGCCTTCCCGCGCGCCCCCTTTGCTGGCGACATTGTTTGGATCGCCAGCCAGGCCGAGTTCACGCCCAAGAATGTGCAGACCCAGAATGAACGCGCCCAGACTGTCTTCGCCGTGCGCGTGCGCATTGCCAATCCGGCCCATGCCTTGAAGGCCGGCATGGGCGCCGAGGTTGCCTTTGGCGCGCCGACAGGCGTCGACGCGGGCGCCGATCAGCGGCCCACGGACGACAGGGCCGCCGCTTCAACGGCCCTGCAGGGTGCGGGCGTCATCGAGGCCGACGTGCTGAACGTGACCAGCGAGGTCGGCGGGCGCATCGTTGCGCTTCACAGCGCCGAGGGCATGACGGTGACGCAGGGCGCGGACCTGATCGAGCTCGATCGCACGCTGCTGCTGGCGCAAGAAAACCAGGCGACGGCCGCGCTGGCGACGGCGCAGGCCAATTGGG
>DAISHS010000550.1:0-2456 GCA_036822415.1 Chloroflexota bacterium | reverse complement strand
AGGACCTGGTAGGCCGGGCCGTGGAAGTAGATCTTGTAGATGTCGGCCGCGGTCACCGTCTTGCCCACCGGCCCAGGCAGGCTCACCGTCGGTTGACCCAGGTCAGCCGTGGTCAGCCGCACCGTGGCCGTGAAGTGAACCTTGACCTGCGGCGGCAGCTCCGGCTTGGGCGCCGGGGTGATGCCTGTCAGCGTGGTGTGCGCCACGATGTCGCCGTTAGCGCCGGCGCTGGTTGTTGCCTCCAGGTACAGGGTGCGCGGCTGGTGGCGGAAGAATTTGAACGGCGCCATGAACTGCTCATTTTCAATGGCTGCCACCTGATAACCGGGGAAGAGCAGCGTCGCCAGCTCGGCGAAGCTCTCCGTGCCCATGACGCCCGGCAGCACAGGCGTGCCGTCAATTTGATGATCGAACAGGAACGGCTGCGCCTGCGGGTCGAGCGTGGTTTCGACTTCCAACCCGCCGTACAGCCGCGCCGCCTTGACCTTGCCAATCATGGGCAGGGGATGCTCCCGTTTGGCCAGCAGGGCGTTGACCTTCTCCACATCCAGGCCGCCGGTCACGTCTTGCTCGCTCATCAGCGCGCCCAGCCGTTGGCCCACCACGATCTCGCCCTTGAATGAGCTGTAGGTCAGCTCACGGCGGATGGTGGGAACGCCCACTTCCGGCGGCAGCATGTCAATCCCCAACATCTCCATGATCTTGGGCACCGAGCCGCGCGTCGCCATGCCGATGCTGCCCCAGGCGGTCCAGTCCAGGGCGATGCCGCGGGTCTGCGGGCGCCAGGACTTCATGCTGCTGCTGATCTTGCACAGCAGATCGTTGGCTGCGCTGTAGTCACTCTGCGCGGCGTTGCCAAAACGGCCGGCCACGGAGCTGAAGACGACCGTGGCGCCGATCGGCATACCGGCCGCGGCTTTGAGCAGGTTGAAGAAGCCATCGCCCTTGACATCGTAGACCAGCGCGAACTGGCCTGGCTCCTTTTCCGGCAGCGGCTTGTCAATCAACAGGCCGCCTGCGTGCAGGATGACATCAATGCGCCCGTAACGACGACGGATGTCGTCAATTACCGCGGCCACCGATTCCCCGTTCAGCAGGTTGATGCTGTGGTAATGGACCGTGCCGCCCGCGGCCTCCACGGTCTCGATTGCGCGCAGGGCCGCTTCGTTGCGCTCGATGGTGATGATCTGTTTGTCAATCTCCACCGGCGTCGGCTTCTTGCCCGCGGCGCGTGCACGCTCGATCAGCGCCTTCTTCAGCGCTTCTTTGTCACTGCGGAAGAGGCGAATGTCCTCATCATCACGCTGCGGCGGCGGCACGACATCGAGCAGGTAGAAGATGCCTTCACTGGCTACCGCCAGGTCGGTGGTGATGGCGCTGGTGATGCCGCCGGCCGCGCCCGTCACCACAAAGACGGTCTCTTTGCCCAGGGTCAACCCCGCGCTGCCGTCACGCGCCGGCAGGACGCGTAAGGTCATGGTGTAGCGCAGGCCATCCTTGTAGCCCACCTCGATCACGCCGGGGTCGCTCAACGTTTCGGCGATCAGGGCCTCGGCCGGCTCCACCGTCTTACGGCTGGCGTCGAAGTCCACGGCCTTGACCAGGACTTGTTCGCGCTCGCGCTTGAAAGCCTTGCTGAAGCCGACCACACCGCCGCCCAACGGGGCCAGGGCGCCCTCCGGGCCATAGCCATGCAGCCCGCCCAGGCGCACGCCGGCGATCAGGAAATTGGCTGGCCCGCTGACGGCGTCGAACAACGCCCGCATGGCGGCGTAGAGGTTCTTGACGCGTACGCGGTTGGCTTCGCGCCAGGCCGCCAGGTCCATCTCCTCCAGCCCCGGCTCCACATCGAGCGCGGGCAGCCAGTAGACGCCCTGAATGGGGCCGGTCGCCAGCCAGCTCTGCAGCTGCCCAACGAGCGCTTCCATTTCCAACGCTTCTTCGAGCACCAGGGTGGTCACGCCGCGCTTCTGCAAACGGCTGACCAGGGCCTTGCCCACGCCGCCCTTGTCCATCATGACGACGACGCGGCTGTTCTGGTCAAGCGCGACTCCCGTCGGCTTGCAGAACTCCAGCCCAGGGCGGACAGCCGGCACGACCACGCGCCGCGGTGCTTTTTCTGATTCTTCCAGGGTGCCGAAGGTTTTCACGACGACCTTGGGCGCGGCTGGGGCCGCAGGCGGGACCGGGGCGGTCGGCGCAGCCACGCTTGCGGGCGCGGCCGCCGTGCTTTCTGCCTTCTGCTCTCCGGCCAGGTCGGGCCGGTTGCTCAGCACGAACTGGATCACGCTGGCCAGGGTGGGGTAGTCGCGCAGCTTGATGTCGTCGCGCCGCGGGATGTCGAAGGCCTGGCGGATGGCGGAAAAGGTCTCGGCCTGCTTGACGGTGTCAATGCCCAGGTCGGCCTCCATGTCCAGCTCCAGGTCGAGCATATCTTGCGGGTAGCCGGTCTTGTC
>DAISHS010000549.1:0-2461 GCA_036822415.1 Chloroflexota bacterium | reverse complement strand
AGCAGCGCCGCGCGCAGATCAGCCGGCAGCTGCTTGAACGAAGCGGCGCTTTCCAGGGCGTGTGTATATTCCGGGAAGAAAATGCGCAGGGCTGTCAGATAGTGCAGCTCCCCGCCCATGGCGGTGCCCAGGATAACGCCGGTGCGCTCCGTGTTCAACGGCCGGTTGGGATAGCCATAATCGGCCAGGGCTTCGGCTGCCGTCGTCACCGCCCACTGCTGACTCTCGTCCATGGCCGCGGCCACTTTGGGCGGAATGCGGAACTGCTTCCAATCGAACTGAAAGCCGCGCACCCAGGCGCCGATTTTGCTGTAGGTCTTGTCGGGCGCGCTGGGGTCAGGGTCATAATAATCGGCCACACTCCAGCGTTCTGGCGGCACTTCCGTGATGCTGTAATGCTTGGTGCGGATATTTTTCCAATACGCGGGGGCGCTGAGCGCGTCTGGCAAGACGGCGCCCACGCCCACCACCGCAATGGCACGGTCTGCGGTTTGATCCATAAGTAATACTCCTCATGCCCGCGGCGGGCCTCATTACCCGCCGCACTGCTTGCTCCTACTCGGCCGGGAACGCCTCGTTGAGCTTCTTGCTGACGAAATCCATGTCCTCGATCAACCCCGCCTGCGCCTGGTAGATGCCTGGTAAATTGAGCGAACCGGCCAGATTGGGGTCGGTCTGCCCCGCGCCGATGGCCCAGTGCAGCCCATCGGCCGCGACCTTGAGCGCCGCGTCACGCGCATGGATGCGGGCCATGGCCTGGCGGGTCGGTACATCGAGTGGAATGGCCGTCGTGGGGTGCGACTGCACTCGCTCGGCAAAAATGGCGGCCGTCTCCGCATAGGCAATCAGTTCACCCAGGCGGAAAAGGACGTGCTGGTTGCGCGTCAAGCGGTCAATACGGCAGCGTTCCAACACCACCGCCAATGCGCGCAGGGCCAGGGCCGCCGTCGCGGCGCCGTTGTCTGGCTCGGTGCGCTGAATTTTGTCCAGACGGGCAGCCCAGTCGCTGTAGAAGGCGCCGCGGGTCTTCAGGTGCAGCTGCCAACGATCACGGGCAATCGTCCATTCCATGATCTCGGAGGTGCCTTCGTAGATGGTGGTGATCTTGACGTCGCGCTTGACCTTCTCCACCATGTATTCCTTGGTGTAGCCGTAGCCGCCGTGCGCCTGAATGGCGTCTTCGGCTGCCTTGTTGCCGGCTTCCGTGGCCAGATACTTCGCCACGGCCCCTTCGGTTTGCAGATCAGGCTCGCCGCCGTCAATGCGTTCAGCCGTCCATTCAATGTAGGCGCGTGCCGCTTCCAGGCGCACGGCGTTGGGCACGATCAGTTTGTGCGTGTAGCCCTGCTTCTGGCTGAGCGGCGCGCCGCCCTGGATGCGCACCTGCGAATAGGGAATGGCGCGCTTGAGCGCGGCCCAGCCGCCGCCCAGACCGAACGCGGCCACCATCAGGCGGGTGTAGCCAAAAACGGCCTGCGCCTGCACCAGCCCCTGTCCTTCCACCCCGCCCACCAGGCGGTCGGCCGGGACATAGACGTTGTCCAGGAAGAGGGCGGCCGTGTTGCTGGCGCGAATGCCGTGCTTATCCTCTGGCTTGCCTTTGGTGAAGCCCTCGGCGTCGTGCTCCACGATGAACCAGCTCGGCCCGCCGGGCGCGTTGGCCAGGATGGTATAGATTTTCGCCACGCCGCCATTGCTGATCCACTGCTTGCGCCCGGTGATGTGATAGCCTGTCACCCGACCATCTTCCAGCACTGGCTCGGCCTTGGTCTTGAGTGAGCCGAGGTCGCTGCCGGCCTGCGGTTCGGTGGCGCCGTAGGCCACCAACAGGCCTTCGTTGGCGATACGACCCATCCAGTGCGACTGCTGTTCAGGCGTGCCGCCCACGGTGATGGGGTCGCTGCCCAGGAACGTGGCCAGCACACCGGTTGCGATGCCCAGGTCAATGCCGGCCATCACTTCGGAGATGCGATAAATGTCATAGGCGCCGCCGCCCATGCCGTCGAACTCTTCGGGGATGAAGAGCAGATGCAGGCCCACGTCGCCATAGAGCGCTTGCAGGACATCGTGTGGGAATTCGTCCTTGTAGTCAAGCTCAAGCAAGTAGGCATTGGTCAGTTCACGCTCCGCATATTTTTGCAGCGTGGACAACACCATGTTGAGGGTTTGGGTATCCAGTCCGGCCATCGAATGGTTCCTCCTAAATTTGACTCGATCGTATGAGAGTATCAGGGTAAGCTGTGCTGTGCCTGTGATAAAATGAACAAGCGGGATTATAGGCGTCGCCGCCCAATGGTCATATGCGCCATATCATACGCGTCGCTCGATTTTCTGACTTCTTATGGCGCACTGCGTTAGTTTTGCTGTGTAAGCAGCGTATGATTGAAGGATGATGCATCATGCAACATGGGGTTGGGCCATTCTATTCAGCCTGCGCGTCCTGTCAATTTTGCGCCGCCGC
>DAISHS010000548.1:0-2466 GCA_036822415.1 Chloroflexota bacterium | reverse complement strand
CCACGTAGCTCACCGTGTAATCGCCAATCGTCTTACTCTTCACCCCGCCGGCGTCTTGCCAGGCATACCACATCGTCACCAGCGTCGCCGTCGCTTCCTCGATCGCCGGCGACGGCACATAGCGATAGATCATCGCCGCCAGACTGTGCGTCGTCGCCGTTGTCCCATTGGCGCCGCGCGTCACCGTCACCGTCACCCCGCTCACGGCCACCACGAACAGATGCTCCGAGTCAATGAGCAAACTCCAACCCGTCTCGATCAGCGTCCCATCGCTTACCGTCAGCGTCGTAGCCGTCGTGCTGGTGATCGCCGCCGCCAGGCTGGCCCCGGTCGCATCCAGGTCGGCGCTGTATCCCCACAAGCCGCTCACGCTGAGCGCCTGGCGCCGGCTGGCGCCCGTCTCCCACGCCACCCCGCTGGCCAACTCAATCCGATTCTTGCGCACGCCATTGAGTGGGTACAACACATACTCAGACCCGGCCAGATCCCCGCCGGCGTCGCTTACCGCCGTAGCCGTCAACAAATCCTGGTCGAGCCACAGAGGCGCGCTCACACCGGCCGGCGCATCGTACACGCGCGTCTGCGTCACTGGCACAAACACGCGCCGCGTCGTTTGCTCAAGATAGGCGCTCGCCCGTTCAAGCAACCGTTTCAGGCGCGCGTCCTTCGTCGTCCCGGTCAGCCCCAGCTCCGCTTTCATCGCTTCCAACGACATATACCAACGACGGCTACGTACTGTCATGTGCTTCGCCTAGTTATCCGAGCCGGTAAACCGGATGAAGCGCGTCCCATCCGAGTAACCACACAAAAAGTCGTATTGCCCCAGGGCCGCATTCCCGCTCAAAACCTGATTCCCTGTATCGGCCAGGGTAATCGTGTTACTACTCGTATTCCAAACACAAACGACTTTCCCTGCCGCAGGCACCGTAATCGTTGGCGTCACCGCATCCGCCGCGCTCAGCGGCTGATACATCGCCGTCGGGATAAACGCCGCCCCATTTGTAACCGTAATGCTGGCGCCCGCGCTGGCCGTGAACAGCCCCCCAAACGTCGCCGCGCTCTTCACATCCAGCGCGCCCCCACTCTGCACCTCGATGGTCCCACCGGGGCCACACACAAACTTAGCCCCACCTGGCTCGAAGTAGCACGCCGTATTGGGCGCCCGCTGCTGCGCGCCTGGCGACTGCGTGACCAGACCGCAGCCGGCCACGCTCAACGCCAGGAGCGCCAGGAGCGCCAACACCAAACCCAACCCGATCAATCGTTTCATCGGTTCTCTCCCCTGGTTTTCTTTACCCGGCCACCACCACCGCCGACACATAACTGGCATGCTGCGTCACCGGCTGCGCACTGGGGTACATCCCCAGGAACAAGATACACAGGTAGTCATTGCTCCCTGCAGCGCCGGCAACATTCAGCGTCACATAGTTGTACCCGTTGTTGATGTCCAGCTTGGCCCCCTGCACTTCGATGCTGGACCACTTGTCGTCGTCCGTGGCGCCCACCGTCACCGTCGCCCCGCTCACATCCTTCGCCGTCCCATTGATCGTCGCTGCCTGTTGCACCTTGCACGTCAGCGCCGAATCGAGAGTGCCGGCCGCAATCAAAAACACAAACCGTTCGAACGCGCTGACGTCAATATAAGAGGCGCTGGCCGGAAAATTTCCATCCACGATCGCCGTATTGAACGCGTTCACCTTCTGCACATAGACACTATCGTCAAACGTTGGATAGTTCATCGCTTCCTCCTTACGCCGCTACCTTCTGCACCGCAAACTTCCACGTCTGCACCACACGACCCCCAACCCGCCGGCGCACGTGGTACTCAACCTGGTTGATGCCCGTCGCCGAGTCCTGGAAGCGCACAATAGCCAGGCCGGCCTTCTGCACAATCCAGTAGCCCGTCATATCCCCGAAAACCAGCGGATAAGTGTTAGAGCCGACATCCGGCATCGCTTCACTCTCCACCACCTTCCGCATCAAAAGCTGCCCAGTCTCCGACAAATCCTCGAAGATATACTGGCCCAACCCGTTCGTCAGCAGCTCAGCCTCGCCATAGGTATCCGAGTTCCCCACGAATACCCCGTTCGCCCGATACTGCGACGCCACCCCGCGCTTCAGCCCCTTGATGCCGGCCGCCGTCAACGCCGAAGCAGACCCCGTCTTCACCTCGGCCAGGGCCAGCGCGTTCACCCCACCCGGCAAAATGCCGTATGGTTTGCCCACACCGTCGCCCACCAAAAAGGCCTCGTCCTCGTCAATCGCCAGCGTCCCCACAATGTCGTCTGTCACGATCTGCACCAGGTTGGCCGCATCCTCCACCAACGTCTGGCTCATCGGCACCTTGTACGTGTACAAATTCGACACCACCGTCACCGACTTCATGGTAGCGTTCTTCGCAGTCGGAGCGGCTGTCTCATTGCCCCATTGCCCGCGCAAGGCCCCCACGTAGCGCGCATCGCCGCC
>DAISHS010000547.1:0-2472 GCA_036822415.1 Chloroflexota bacterium | reverse complement strand
CGCCGTTCGATCAAACCTGGCCAACCAATTGACTTCCCACTAACTGGAGCTCCCGGTTATTGTTGCTTGTGTGCCAAAAGGAGGCGCAGCGAGCCTGGATTTTGCGCGCGTGTCCCTGCTCAGGACGACTCGAAAAATCGAGATCTTGTCAAGAAGGATTTTCACCATGAACAAGCGTACGTATCAACGATTGACTTTTCTCCTGATCACCGTCCTGCTTCTGGCGGCGATTGCGCCGGCCGTCGGCGCCAGCGCCCCCGCCGCGCAGCCGGTAATCAAGCCCATCTTTGGCGCCAGCGCGCACTATAACCATCAGCCGCAGCGTCCCACTTCGTTCCAGGTGGTGGCGCAAGGCCTGAATAACCCGCGTGGGATGACTTTCGGCCCTGACGGCAGCCTCTACATCGCCGAGGCCGGCGTCGGCGGCTCTTCCTGCTTTACCTTGCCGGATGGCTCACAGGTGTGCTGGGGCTATACCAGCCAGGTGACCCGCGTGCTCAATGGGCAGCAGACGGTGTTCAGCCCAGGCCTGATCTCCCTGACCACCCCGGACGGCGAGGGCGTCGGCCTGCACGACGTTGCTTTCGACGCGCAGGGCAACCTGTTTGGCATCGTTGGTTTGGGCACCGACCCGGCCGCGCGCGATCCGCAGGGCATCTTCGGCGCTGACGGTATGAACTTCGGCCAGCTGGTGCAGATTCATCCCGATGGTACCTGGCAGAATATGACCGACGTTGCGGGCTACGAAGGCGTTGCCAATCCCGACGGCGGCGTGCCTGACAGCGATCCCTTCTCACTCCTGGCGATGGACAATGGCTTTGCCGTCACCGACGCCGGCGGCAATGATCTGCTGTCCATTGACGCCAGCGGCGTAATCTCGACGGTTGCCGTCTTCCCTGATCGCATGGTCGAGTTTCCGCCCGGCTCGGGCAACATGATTCCGATGCAGTCGGTGCCGACCTCGGTGCAGATGGCGCCTGATGGTTCGTATTCGGTCGCGCAGCTGACCGGCTTCCCCTTCCCTGTGGGCGGCGCCAATGTCTATCGCGTGCCGATGGGCGGCGAGCCTGAAGTCTACGCCAGCGGTTTTACCAATATCCTGGACACCGCCTTTGGCCCCGACGGCAGCCTGTATGTCGTCGAAATGGCGCATGAAGGCTTGCTCTCGGGCAACCCCATGGGCGCGCTCTACCGCGTGGCGCCCGATGGCACGCGCACGATGATTACGACCGACCTCTTCCTGCCCACCGGCCTGGCCTACGGCCCGGACGGCGCCCTCTACGTCGCTGAATATGGCGTGGTTCCAGGCATGGGCCGCGTGGTGCGCATTGCCATCACCGATTCGGTCATGGTTGATCCTGACACCGCCATGGTGGGGCAGACGGTCACCGTGCATGCCCACGCCATGAACTACGGGGGCGATGCGATGGGCGTGCTGCACATCGTGCCGATTGACCGCAATCTGCTTTCGTACGTGAATGGCAGCGCCTTTGGCGGCGCCATTCCGGTCACGGTCCCGCTCGGCGAAGCGGTGCGGCTCTTCCAGGCCGGCGGCGAGAAGGCGCTGCGTGCTGCGCCAAACACCGGCACGGTGGTGGCGGTGGCATGGGTTGGCAATCAAATGGGCGGCACGGAGCTGCACTTTGGCTTCCAGGCCATGGTCGAAATGGGCGCGGCCGGCGCCGGCGCCACGGTGATGCTCCATTCCTACCAGATGAACAACGAGATGGCCTCCGCCTCCGCCATGCTCAGCGTCCCGGCTTTGCGTGACTTCCAGGTAAGCCTGCAGAATGGCGTCAACGGTTACAGCGGCGCCAGCGACACCTTCCTCAACGCCTGGATGCCGATGATGCCCTATGGCGCCAGTACCAACTTCTATGTGCGCCAACCGGGCGTCAAGAGCGCGCTGGTGAAGTTCGACCTCTCCAGCATCAGCAATGTGGCCCACGTGTCACAGGCGCAGATCGGGGTGTGGGTTACCTATGGCAGCGGCAACGCCGTGGACATGACCGCGTACGCCGTGCTCAAGCCCTGGTCAGAGGCAGCCGCCACCTGGATGGAAGCAGACGCTGGCATGGCCTGGGAAATGCCCGGCGCCATGGGGCCGAGCGATCATGCCAGCACGATTGCTGACCACGTTTCCTTCGGCGGCTACGGCCGCTGGGTCTGGTTCGATGTGACGGACGAGGCGCAGGCATGGGTCATGCACCCCGACATGAACCACGGCATCGTCGTGATGGGCAGCGGCAGCACCAATGCCGAACTCGAATTCACATCGTCAGACTACATCGTGACCTTCGTGCGCCCGCAGATGAAGGTGATTTACCAGGCGCCGTGAGGAATGATGAACGCTGAACGCTGAATGAGGAATGGGGAGGGCGTAGTACAGAGTGCAAAGTGCAAAGTGCATAATGCAGAGTGCAAAGTGCAAAGTGCAAAGTGCAAAGTGCAAAGTGCAAAGTGCAAAGTGCA
>DAISHS010000546.1:0-2473 GCA_036822415.1 Chloroflexota bacterium | reverse complement strand
TTGTACACTAATTTCGCCCATTAGGCTGTTTCAGCCTTCATTGTCACAGTGTGATGCTGTTGACCGCAACATTGTTCGTGGCCGTGGCCGAGATGTGGTTGGCCCAACCCGGGCCGCCGCACGACTCCGTGCCGGGGTCGAAGAACTCGTTGGTTCCCGACGTGCGCGTGCAAACCACGGTCTGAGAGGTCGCCCCCTGTGGGATCGTCGTTGGATTCGCCGTTGCAGCGGGCGGCGGCGGCGCCTTGAGCTGGGTCGCGCGCACGGCCCAACTGTTGGTCGCATTGGCGTATTCCTGGAACGTCCAAACGGTCATGTCGTCGTTTGGATCCACATCGGTGAAGGAGTAGTCGCCCCAGCGGTTACGGGGACATGCTCCACTGGTCCCGTCGCAGAGGCGATAGGTGTAGCTGCTGGTCTGGGCGAGCGTCACCGCCTCGAGCGCGCCAAGCGTGTCCGTCCTCAGTCGGCCTGTCACCGCGACGCCCGCATATTCGCTTGGATTTGAGGCGGCGTACGTTGCGCCGAGCGCCATGTGCCCCTGACCAGTTTCGGCGACCGTCGGGAAGAGGTACCCGCGTAAGCTGTTCCAAACGGTGCTCGTGCCAGAGGTGGTACAAACCGTACCGAACTGCGTCACGCTTGGCGTCCCCGTCAGGGCGCCAATCTCGTACCACCGTGCGCCCACGCGCGCGGTGGTCGCATTGTAAGTCGTTGCAGCGCAGGTTGCGTCAACTTCCACGTGGTGAGCGGTCCATAGCGAGCTGATTCCAGTAATCTTGTTTTTGTGTATGGACGCCTGGAACAATCGGTCATCCACCGTATCAAGACCTCTGGCTTGGGTGGTATTGCTCGGATGCAGCTGCCTGCCCATGGCAGTGGTCGTGGCTACAGTCAAGGTAAGGTTCCCGGAAAGCGTAGGCGTGCCGCCCGGCGTTGAGACACGACGAATCTGCAACTTGCTGTAGTAGCCACTGTCAGTACCGATGAAATATCCTTCGGTCGCGCAGTAATCGTCGTTGTCCACCCCACGCGGCGCGTAAGGTCCGTCAGTCCCGTTGTTATCAACATTCCCGAACCCCGTCACCACGATGGGCCCACCGCCTGTCACACTCGACTTGCGAATGACGAAGACCGACGAGTGTTGATAGGCGCCCGAGCTGTTGAACATGTTGCAGCCGGTGTATAGGGCATTTGCGTCCACGCCGAGGCTGGGGTAATCGCAAAAATTGGTGTTATCCCCGGAAATCGCGCTGCCCACTGTGAAGGAGTAGAAGGTGAAGCTAGACTGGCTGGCGATCGTGGAACCGGAGCTAACCGCGACCACGATCTTGTTGTTGGTCGCTTCAGCGATCGTGATGGCCAGGATGAACCAGCGGCCGGAAAGTCGGTCATAGCGCACCTCGGGATCGCTGATCCCGGCGGTCACGGAGGCCCAGAAGGTCGCGTCGGTCACATTCAACCCTCCGAGGCTGCCGGCCTTGTCAAAAACCTTGATGCGGCCGTTCTCGTGCATCAGGACCTGCGTCGGGCCGACGTCGCCCATGCTGTCGGGCGGGATATAGCCCGATTCCGACAACTGGACACCCAAAAAGCTTGTACCCACAGTCTGTGGGTTGAACGGCCCAACGACGGCCGCGCCGGCCGGCGCGGGCGGCCACTGCGAGACGGCCGGCGCGTCCGGGTTCGCTCGCTTGCCCGGAACGGCGGTGTAGTCCAGCCAGGGCTTCGTCAGCCTGGGCGTGACGGCGCCGGGGTTGGCCGCGGCGATGGCATCCGCGGCCCGCTGGCGCGCCATGATCTGCGCCACGGTTTCGGTGACGCCGCGTGCGCCGGTGACGGGCACGCCGACGATCGAGCCATCAGAAAGGGTTTGTGGCGGGGGGCCTGTCTGCGGTAGGAGGGGGGCATTCGCGGCCGCGGGGACGACCAACACGGCAACGAGCAAGCACCCGTAGAAGACAACGAAGAACGTCTTGGCTTTCATGATATTCTTCCTCCGAGTCAGCGCTAACGGAACGGGCGAAAACGATCCATCAGTGAAGTTTCTAACGCAACGTCGGGGAGGCGCGAGCGCGCAAAGGATAGCGTCGAACCCCTTGCGCCTCTGCCCCCTGGCGACCTGGCGTTGGCTGGGCGTTTCTAACGCAAGGTCGCGGAGGCGCGAGGGCGCAAAGGCTGGCATAGAATCCCTTGCGCCTCCGCCCCCTGGCGACCTGGCGTTGGCTGGGCGTTTCTAACGCAAGGTCGCAGGGGCGCGGGGGCGCAAAGGCTGGATGCATCAGGGAAGAGCATCTTTGTGCTCTTTGTGTTCCATGCGGTCAAGAAAGCCGTTCGGGGGGCCGCCTACCGCCGTTTGCGCCAGGTCACGGCGGCGGCGAGGGCCAACAGTCCCGCGCCCATCAGCGGCAGGGGGCTGCCTACCGCCGTTTGCGCCAGGTCACGGCGGCGGCGAGGGCCAACAGTCCCGCGC
>DAISHS010000545.1:0-2480 GCA_036822415.1 Chloroflexota bacterium | reverse complement strand
GGTCAGGTCATGGTGTTCAATGCGCGCGACATCTTTGCCGACACCGGCACCGACTCGCTGCAAGTGCTGGCGAGCATCCCCAATCTGTGGCCGTGGTTGACGCCAGTTGGTCAGGGCTACCGCTATGTCGCCAACGCCGCTCTGCTGCGCAATATCTCGTTCAATTACCTGCAGCGCGACGTGCCCGCGGGCTATGAATACGGGCTGCAGATCTACTACTCGCCCGATGAAGGGCAGCATTGGACCCAGCTGGCGGCGCAGATCAACACCCAGGATAACCTGGCGGTGGCGCGCGCGCCCGGCACGGGCCTCTATGTTCTGGCCGCCAGCGTTGACATCCCGCTGGTAACGCCCGGCTGGCAGCTGTTCGCCTACCCGATCCCTGAAGCCAGGCCCGTCACGGTCGCGCTGCTCTCCATCACCGGCGCCTACACCACGGTCTACGGTTACGACAGCACGGACAAAGTGGATCCCTGGCGCATCTACGACGCCGCGGCGCCGGTATGGGCCAACGACCTGGCGCAGATGCAGTTCGGCCGCGGCTATTGGATCGGCGTGACGCGGCCGGTCACGCTGCAGCTGGGTATTCCGCTGGCCCTGAGTGGGCAGACGTTGGCCCACGGCGCCGTAGAAGGCTTGAGCCAGCTGACGCCGCCGGCCGCTTTTTACGGCGCCATCAGCGGGCCGTCGCGCGCGGCGTTCGCGGCCGGCGCCACCATCACCGCCTGGATCGGGGCCAACGCGTGCGGTCAGGGCGTCATCACGCGCGCGGGAGACGGGCAAACACGCTACCGTGTCAAAGTCAGAGCCGCCAGCGCCGAACTGCCCGGCTGTGGCGTGCCCGGGCAGGCGGTGATCTTCAAGGTGGGTAATGTCACGCTGGCGCAGACTGGCCGCTGGGACAACCGGCGGCCGCAGGCGCTGGCTCTGAGCGCCCCCTGACGGGGCGCGGATCAGATGGGGAAATAGCGATCGTGCCGTGCGGCGAGCGCGCGATTGAACGGCACGTTCGTGAGAAAATCGCGCCGTCGCGCCTCATCCTGGATGCTGGTCGCGCGCTGCTGCAACAAGGCGTACCCTTCCCGCAGGCAGGCGTGCAGGCGCGGCCGGCGCGCCGCATCGCTTGTCGCCGCGGCTTCCAGCACCTGGCCGCATGCCAGGTAGACGAGCACCGGATATTCGAGGCTGTCTGCGCCGTGGGCATTGATCCAGGCCAGGACTTCATCCACATGGGCCAGGGCTTGATCGCCAGCGCCTTGCTGCTGCGCAACCAGCGCCAGGCCGGCCAGGTCATCCATGCGCACGCCCAGGTTGCTGCCGAGACCCGCGCGAATCGCCAGCGCCTGGTTGAAGGCGGCGGCCGCCGCCTCCAGGCTGCGCAGCTCCAGCAGCGCATACCCCTGGTGCGTCAGGGTGAAGGCCTCTCCCCGGCGATAGCCGATGGCGCGCTGGATTTGCAGCGCCTGCGCAAAGAACGGCAAGGCCTCGGCGTGGCGCCCCAGGTGGTGTTGAATGACGCCCAGGGTGTCCAGGCTGGCAGCCTGGCTCTCGCGATCGCCAATCTGGCCGGCGATGTCCAAGTTGCGCTGATGGCATGCCTGCGCGGCGTTGTAATCGCCGGCGTCGGCGAACGTGTTGCCCAAATCGCTCAGAATGATGGCTTCGCGTGCGCGCCAGCCGAGCTGGCGGCAGATTTCGAGCGCCTGCTCCAGGTAGGTAATCGCACGGCCATAGTTGCCGCGCCGGGTCTGCATGGTTCCCAGCAGGAGCAGGCAGTTCGTTTCTCCGGTTCCGCTCTTCAGCTCCCGATAGAAGCCCTGCGCCTGTTCCAGGTACTGCCTGGCGCTGTCGTCGTGATCCCATGAATACTGGTTGAGGCCGGCCAGGTAACTTGCCTGCGCGATCAAGCCGCGGTCGCCCAGGCGTTGCGCCAGCGCCAACGCTTGCTGCAGCCAGGTTTGCGCCTGCGCGTGATGACCCTGGTGGCGCAGCGCCTGACCGATCAGCGCATAGCCCTGGGCTTCGAGGACTGGATCGCCCGCCTGCGCGGCCTGCGCCACGCCCGTGTGCGCGCAAGCCAGCGCCGTTGCGTAGTCGCTCGTCAACCGTGCATAATTGGCCTGGCGCAGGCTCACCTGCGCCTGCGCGTGGTCGTCCCGCAGCGCGGCCGCCGCCTGCGCCATCTGCGCCAGGTCCTGCGCCTGCTGCTGGCGCTGACCCTGGCGGTCGAAGATCGCTTCGCGTCCACCCAGCAATTCGAAGCGCGTGCGCGTGCGGTCCGCCGGCGCCAGCTGCAAGCCGCGCGTAAAATAGGCCGCGGCCTCGTCGTTGGCAAAGCGCGCGGCCGCCGACTCGCCGGCGCGCTGCAGGTACATCACGGCCTTGTCCAGGCCTTCCGCCCCTTCCCAGTGCTGGGCCAGCAAGCCCAACATCTCCTCTGTACGGTCCGGGAACAAGCGCTCTAGCGTCTCGGCCACCTG
>DAISHS010000544.1:0-2483 GCA_036822415.1 Chloroflexota bacterium | reverse complement strand
CCGCTCGACGAAGAACGCAGCCGCCAGCACGACACCCAGGACGAGGGTCCCGAAGCCCAGGCTGCCCTCCAGGAAAAGGTTCCACAGGGCCGCCCACGGGTCGGCATCGCGGAAGACCATGAAGCCATAGACGGCTGCGCCGGCCACGGCCCAGATCAGGACGCCGTACTTCAACAAGCGCAGGTAGCGGTCGAGCACGGCCAGGCTGGCGCCGCGGGTCTTCAGCGCCTTCACGGCCTGGCGGATCGGCTTCACCTTCTTCTGGATGAACTTGGAGAAGCTGCTGATCATGTCCTGGATGAAGCCGAAGGGGCACACCCAGCCGCAGAACGCGTTGCGGGCGACCAGCGCCAGCGCCAGCGCCGCCGCCAGGAGCGCGACGTTGGACAGGTGGACGTGCGCAACAAAGCTGCCGCCGGCGGCGATGTATTTGTACAGGGTTTCCAGCCCACCCATGGGGCAATAGGCTTCCCAGGAAGCCGTCACGGTGGCGCCCTCTTCGCCGACCAGAAAATGCCGGATGGCGATGAAGACGATGAACCCGAACACGCCGAGCTGGACCAGCCGGCGGAACGTGTGATGGGACAGCCAAGCGGTCAGCCCCTTGCGCCGGGGTTTGACCTTGCCCTCAAGCTTCCTGCGAACCGATGTAGTCATGTATCCTCCTCTTTCGTGCGCCCACGCGCAGCATGGCTGATGACACAGCGAGGATAGCCGTCCCGTGCGAATCTCTCGTGCGCGCAACGTGAAGAAATGGTGAAGATTTGTCGGGTGGCCGGTAATCGAGCCTGAAATCTCGAGCAGAAACGAAAAGGCCGGGCCACATGGCCCGGCCTTTTCGTGGGTGGATGCCGGCGCACGGCCGGCCTAGCAGCGAATCCCTCAGCCGCCGGTCGGCGCGCAGGCGCTGGCGCGTGCGGATGCGGGGCAGAAGCTGCGGGCGGACCCGATTGCGGCGCCGCCGCTGCTCGAGGACGTGTGTCAGCAGACCTCGTGGTGCAGGGTGACAGCGAGATGACAACCTGGGTGCGGTTGGTCACGTGCAGCTCCATAAAATGCAATGCTGGTCAAGTTGACGCAGATTTACGCAACGCCATTGCAGAGCTACTGAGATCTTCTACACCTCTATCTTCCCAAAGTCGACGCTGCCATTTTGTATAGTCAAATGGCTCGCGCAGAATCAGACTGATGAACTTTTCGGCATTGACCTCACCTAGAGCTTCTGTGAGCGCCTTGACACCGATCATTCTGATTTCTGTATCGGTTATCATAGTTCGACCTCCCGTACAAAAGTGGTGGGATCTACAACCGATATCTCATGAGAATCCTTCATTCTGTTGAGGATTCTGTCGTCGGTTGTGATACAAGAGTCACATTGCATCTCAATGGCACATGCAATGTGCAGCGCATCTTTGCTTTTGAGACCTTCTTTCGTTAAGGCTTGCGCTTTGACCAAAATCACTGGGGTCTCATCGGTGTCGCTAACCGCGTACTTCTTCCAGGCTTGAATCGCTTTTCGTCGTTCATCAAAGGGATTGGCTTCGCTCTCATAGTCCAGGATATACGACCAAGCAAGTTCCAATCACCCTTCAAGAACCTTTCGTTGAATAAAGAGCTTTGCTTCGGCTTCAAGCTGAATTCTTAGTTGGCTTTGATCATCAAACGGGCGGTTGAAGCTACAGTTGTCCAACTCGTTGACTCGATACTGGATGTTCTGCATGGGGGTCTCCTTCGGCAGCGCCTATCAGGCGCCAGACGCTCCTGGGCGATCTGCAAGCGGGCTTGCCTTGGGAGGCGCCGCTGCGGCCGTCAGCCGCTGCCAGAGGCGCACGCTTTGCCGCAGCCCATCCAGCGGGTCGCCCGCGCCGGCGTACTCGATCGTGACCGGGCCGCGGTAGCCGACCTCGGCCAACAGGTCGAAGATGGCGGCGTGCGGCAGGCCGATCTCATCGCCCGCGGCGTTGAACGCAACCGTCTTGAGATGAAAGTGGTTGGCGCGGCGGGCCAGCTCGCGCCACCAACGCGGCCGCTCCGGGCCATCGGGCACGTTGCCAGGATCGAAGCAGCAGCCGAAGCGCGACCGCAGGTCGGCCGGCAACGCCGCGGCCGCGGCGTCGAAGATCTGCAGGTGACGCTCGATGTCGGCGCTGACCCCCCAGTGGTTCTCCAGGGTGACCACGGCCGGGCTGGCCGCCGCCAGGGCCGCCAATCGCCGGGCGATCAGCGCATCCTGGCTACGGGGCGTCTCCGCGCGGCCGCCCAGGGTGACGCGCAGCAGGGGCGCGGCCAACAGGCGCGCGGCGGCCAGCCCGCGGCGCAGGTAGAACTGCTGGGCCGGCCAGGCGCGGTCGGGAACGGTGAAATCGCTGTTGATGGCCCAGGTCATAATCTGGACGCCGCGGGCCTGGGCGTCCGCCTGCAGCTGACGCAGGCCCGCGCGGCTATAGCGCCATAGCTCCGGCGGCGCGCCGGGCAGCAGGCGC
>DAISHS010000543.1:0-2487 GCA_036822415.1 Chloroflexota bacterium | reverse complement strand
TGGGCGACGGCCTTCGCAGCCACGCGGGCGTCCGCGTCGGAGGCCGCGCCCGCCACGGTGATGGTGACGAAGCGGGTCGCGCCCTCGCCATCGCGCACGATCTGCTGCGCCAGGCTGAGGCAGACCGCGCTCAGCGCCTGCTGGAAGGCGTTGAAATCGGGCGAGTCTGCCGTCAGCGGGGGGTTGGCGGCCGCGCCATTGGCCAGCACGGCCAGCGTGTCGTTGGTGCTCGTGTCGCCATCCACCGTGATTGCGTTGAAGCTTTGAGCAACCGCCTGCCGCAGCGCCAGCCCAAGCGCGGGCGCAGCGACGGCGGCGTCGGTCAACACCACGCTGAGCAGGGTCGCCATGTTGGGATGGATCATGCCCGCGCCCTTGGCCATGCCCCAGAGATGAACGGTTTCCCCGCTGGCCAGCATCACCGCGGCGCTGGCGGTCTTGGGCCGCGTGTCGGTGGTCATGATGGCCTGGGCCGCGCGCTCAAGGCCAGCGCCGGCCAGCGCGTTGACCGCCTCGGGCACGCCGCGCGCCAGTTTTGCCATCGGCAATTGCACGCCGATGACGCCGGTGGACATCACCAGGCAGCTGGCGGGCGCCAGCCCCAGCGCCTGTTCGGCCAGCTCGGCCATGCGTCGCGCGTTGGCCAGGCCCTCGACGCCGGTGCAGGCGTTGGCGCAGCCGCTGTTGATCAGCACGGCCTGCATGGCGTCGCTGTTCAGGGCCAGCACGTGCCGGTCATACTCCACCGGCGCCGCGGCGAACTGGTTCTGCGTGAAAACGGCCGCCGCGGTGCACGGCAGATCGGACACGATCAGCGCCAGGTCCAGCGCGCCGGTCTTCTTGATCCCAGCCGCCACACCGCTGGCCACAAAGCCAGGCATCGTGATTTCATCCATGGACTCGCCTCCCTGCGCGATCAGTCACGCTTGAACTGCGAAAAGTCGGGCTGTCGGTACTTGCTGGCGCCGCTGCCCTCGATGTCAATCATGGCCTGCACCTTCAGCGGCAGGCCGAAGAGCTTGATGAAGCCTTCGGCGTCCTTCTGGTTGTAGACGTCGTCCTGGTCGAAGGTGGCGTAGTCCTCGCGGTAGAGGCTGTGCGGCGACTGGCGGCCGACCAGGATGGCCTGGCCTTTGTACAGCTTGAAGCGCGCCCGGCCGCTGACGTTGGCCTGCGTCACGTTGACGAACGCGTCCAGCGCCTCGCGCAGCGGCGTGAACCACTGCCCGTTGTAGACCAGGTCGGCGTACTTGAGCGCAATCTGCTGCTTGTAATGCATCGTCTCGCGATCGAGCACCAGCTCTTCGATCGCCTGGTGCGCCAGGTAGAGCAGGGCGCCGCCGGGGGTCTCGTACACGCCGTGCGACTTGATGCCGACCAGGCGGTTCTCCACCAGGTCGACGCGACCGATGCCGTGGCGGCCGCCAATCTCGTTCAGGGTCTCCATGATGCCGAGAGGCCCGTGGGCTACGCCGTTGACGCGCACCGGCACGCCCTGCTTGAAGTCAATCTCCAGGTATTCTGCCTGGTCAGGCGCCTGTTCGGGCGCGACGGAGAGCTGGAACATGGCTTCTTCAGGCTCCAGCCAGGGGTTTTCCAGGAGGCCGCCCTCGTGGCTGATGTGCCAGAAGTTGCGGTCACGGCTGTAGATCGATTTTTCCGTGGCGGTGACCGGCACGTGATGCTTGGCCGCGTACTCCAGGGCGTCCTTGCGGCTGCGAATCTCCCACTCGCGCCAGGGGGCGATGATGCGCAAGCGGGGATTGAGCGCCATGACCGTCAGCTCGAAGCGCACCTGGTCGTTGCCTTTGCCGGTGGCGCCGTGGGCCACCGCATCCGCGCCTTCGGCCTCGGCCACTTCGACCATGCGCTTGGCGATCAAGGGCCGCGCAAAGGAAGTGCCCAGCAGGTATTTGCGCTCGTAGATGGCGCCGGCGCGCAGGGTGGGGAAAACGAAATCGGTCAGAAATTCCAGGCGCAGGTCTTCGACGTAGCACTTGCTGGCGCCGGAGGCGATGGCCTTGGCCTCCAGACCGCTCAGCTCCTCGGCCTGGCCCAGGTCAGCCGTGAAGCAGACCACTTCGCAGCCGTAGTTTTCGCGCAGCCAGGGAACGATAACCGATGTGTCGAGGCCACCGCTGTAGGCCAGGACGCATTTCTTGATGGCATGACGAGCGGACATAGTTTGATGAACTCCTTTTCTTGTTTGCATGGCACAAAAAAGCCACGAAGGGTCAAATCCCCACGTGGCTGGAACGGCTCCGGGTTCAGGCGATCGGTTCGGTTACATGCGCGCAGGCGCCTGGCCGCACCGACTGCTGCCGGTAGCCGTCTGCCTGGGCCTCCTCAACCATAGATCGCACAGAATGATGAACATGAAACTACTTTACCTTAAGACCGATACTTTGTCAAAAGCGCTCGGAGAGGGCCATCTTGAACCAGGCAAGGTACTGGTCCGCTTCGACATTGCCGTATTCTTTCTTGCGC
>DAISHS010000542.1:0-2488 GCA_036822415.1 Chloroflexota bacterium | reverse complement strand
AAGTCGAGCTTCATCTGCCAGGTCAACGAGGGCTTGTCAATGCGTTCTTCCGAGGCCAGCAAGCGTTCCAGCCGTTTGCGCTGCACCGTCATGCGGCGGGCGATGCCCAGGGCCACCTTGCGCGTGGCAAAATCAATCGTCCCATGCTCGATGTGGCGCGCGTACGATTCTTTGTCCGCAATCGTGGCGGTCATGCGCTGAACGAACTCCTGCTGCTCTTTATAGGCCGCCAGGTGTTTCAAGCGCGCGTTCTCTTTGGCCTCCACATAGTCCGTATACGTACCGGGGTAAGCGGTCAAACGATGGGTTTGGTCATCAATTTCCAAGATCGCGCTGACCGTGTTGTCAAGAAAAGCGCGGTCGTGCGAGACGATGATGACGCCGCCGTCGTAACCGCGCACGAACTGCTCCAGCCACTGCAGCGCGCCGATGTCGAGGTGATTGGTCGGCTCGTCCAGCAACAGCAGGTCGGGATAAGTCAACAGCAGGCGCGCCAGGCCCAGCCGCGTCTTCTGCCCGCCGCTGAGGATCTGCACGGGCGTGGCTGGATCGAGCGCGTGCAGGCCCAGGCCATCCAGGATCGCGTTGATGCGCGCCTCGATGCCGTAGCCGCCCAGGCGCTCGAAGTCGGCCAGGGCGCGGTCGTAGTCAGCCAGGATCGTGTCGAGGTCCGCGCCGACGGCCTGGCCCATGGCCGCAGCCAGGGTTTGCACGCGCTGTTCCGCGTTGGTCAAACCGGCGACGGCCTGTTTGATTATCAGGTCAATCGTGGCGTCGGGCGCATACTCCAGCGCCTGCGCCAGATAGCCGATGCGGACGTCGCCTGGCCCCAGGCGGACGCTGCCGCTGTCGGGCGGCTCCTGGCCCAGGATGATGCGCAGCAGCGTGGTTTTGCCGCAGCCGTTGGGACCGATCAGCCCGACGCGTTCGCCGCGGTTGACCGTCAAGGAAATAGCGTCGAGAATGACCTCGCCGGCGAAAGATTTGCGGATATTACTGACTTGAAGCATACCGGTTCCCCTCGTGTGAGCGGACGGCGGCCCACGGCGGGCGGGTCAACGCAGAGCCTGGGCAAGCAGGCTGAGCCGTTGCCAGAAACAAAAAACCGTGGGCATGCAGTGCGCCCACGGTTTTCAGAAAGCAAATGGGATAACGTCGTTACGATACGATCTGAATCAATGCACTACATACCACAACCTGGCGACTATGATTCAGATTTGTCATCGTGCAACCCTCCGTTAGACTGACGACATTCTAGCGCAAATGAGCCAGCGCGTCAATTTCGCCGCTCCACCCATCGTATCAGACGCACAGCGCCGGCCCGTCGCCCAGTTCTTTTGACATGCCGCGGGACGGTCGGCTATAATGATCGTGCAGCCAGACAATTCGATCATCCACTTGAAACCGGTTGCTGATGACACGGATCTGAAAATAGCCGCCCGCCTGGACGAGGCCGATCTCCTCTTTCTGGTGGTCAAACGCTTCGCTGCCATCGCTCTGCACCCGGAAACGGTCTCGAATATGGAGATGGGCTCTGTCTTCGAGGAACTGATCCGCAAGTTCTCCGAACTCTCCAACGAGACCGCCTGCGAGCACTTCACCCCGCGCGAAGTCATTCGCCTGATGGTCAACCTGCTCTTCCTGCACGACAACGAGGTGCTGACCCGCCCCGGCATCGTCAAGACGATCTATGACCCGGCCTGCGGCACCGGCGGCATGTTGTCGGTGTCGGAGGAGAACGAACTGAACGGCATCTTGGTGGAGGCGTTGGACGTCCCCAAACTGGCGTAGTCTCTGAGACTACGCCAGTTTCCCGGAGACCAACCATGAAACCCTATCCGGTGTACAGGAATTCGGGCGTGGCGTGGTTGGGGGAGGCGCCGGCGGGGTGGGAGGTGAAGCGACTTAAGTTTGCCGCCAAGGTCAATCCGAGTCGCAGCGAAATTAGGAACCTGCCACTCGATGTAGAAGTCTCATTCTTCCCGATGGAAGCGGTTGGATTTGGCGAGTTGTATGCAGGACAAGCAAGACTTCCTGATCGACTATCGAGCGGCAATACTCCCACTTCCCGACCAATTCGCCATTGTTGAACACCTCAACGGTGACGGGAAAGGTAAATGTACGCGAGACTGGCGCAGTCTTGTAATCGAAAGGACCCCATCATGACGACAACAGACACGCCCCTTTTACCAGGCCATTATTACCACATCTACAATCGCGGCAACAATGGCGATAATATCTTCTTCGAGGAACGCAACTACCGTTATTTCTTGCAGTTGTACGCCCGTCACATCGAGCCAGTAGCAGAGACCTTTGCCTACTGCCTGCTGCGAAACCATTTTCACGTTGCGGTGCGGGTGCGAACCGATGAAGAACGTCGTAACCAGACTGGCGCAGTCTTGGAGACTGCGGTCTTGGAGACTGCGGTCTTGGAGACTGGCGCAGTCTTGGAGACTGCGCCAGTCTTGGAGGCTCCGGTCTTGGAGAC
>DAISHS010000541.1:0-2496 GCA_036822415.1 Chloroflexota bacterium | reverse complement strand
AATCGTTGCAGCGACTTGCAGTCGCCCGATCTGCCCCCAGTTTGAAATGCACCCCAAAAGGTGAACCGGATTGACAGCGCGTGCCTTTGCTGGGATAATGCCCGGTACGGTTTTAGGAGACAGATTGGTGAAAATTCAACCGCGTTCCAACCCCCGCTGGCGCTGTGGGTTATGCCTCAGCGCTGCGATCATCGCCTTGCTCAGCGCCTGTTTCATCGCCCCGCCGCTTCTGGCCGCGCCGGCAGTGTGGATGTTGACCCCCACGGTCACGCCGACGCCGCCGGCCGCGGCCGATTTGTTCAGCGCGGGCCTGCGACAGCAGCACAATGGCAATCATGCCGCCGCGCGCGCCGCCTTTGCCGCCTTCCTGGCCCAAGCGCCGGCCGCTCCGCAAGCGGCCGAGGCGAGCTTCCATCTGGGCGAGAGCTACGCGGCCGATGGCCTTTACAGCGAGGCGATCGCCGCGTTCGAAGATTGCTTGCGCCGCGCCCCCACCGCGTCGCAGCAGGCCGCGGCCCAGTTTCACCTGGGCCAGGCTCACCAGGCGCGGCAGGAGTGGGAAGCCGCGCGCGCCGCCTATCAGGCCTACTTGAAAGATGGCTCCTCCTTGTTAGCGTATGATGTCCAGACGCGCCTGGCGGAAGTCGCAGCCGGTTTGCAGCAGCCGGCCGCCGTTGACGCCGCGTATCAGGCAGCCGTCAATGCCGCGCCCAACCGCGTGCTGGCCCTGCGTGCGCGCGAACAGTGGGCCGCGGCGGCCGTCGCCCGCGGCGATCATGCCGCGGCCCTGGCCCAGTACGAGGCAATTCTGACGGTCGCGCAAAACGCGCCTTACCAGGCCGAAATGCACGCCCTGGCCGGCGCCGCCGCCTGGAATTTAGGGCAGCGCGCCGCGGCCGAAAAACATTGGCGTGACGCCCTGGCCCTTGCCCCCCGCAGCGCTTACGCCTACCAGGCCTTGATCCGGCTGGTGGACAACGATCTCTCCGTGGATGCCTTCACCCGCGGCCAGGTAGATTACAACAACGCCGCCTACCAGCCGGCTATCAATGCCCTCAATACCTTTCTGGACGGCCAGCCGGGTCAGCGCCGGGGTGAAGCCCTGGCGCTCATCGCGCGCAGCTACCAGGGTTTGCAGGACTATCCGCGCGCGCTGGCTACCTGGGATCGCCTGCTGAATTCATACCCGGACGACGCCGCCTGGCCTGGCGCATGGTTGGGCAAGGCTGAAACCCAACGCTTTGCCAATGATCGCGCCGGCGCGATTGCCACGCTGCGCACTTTTGCCCAACGCTACCCCGATCATGCCCAGACCCCCGCGGTTTTGATCGAGTTAGCGCGCCAGCTGGAGCGCAATGAGGATTATCGCACGGCCCTGGCTTATCAAACCCTGCTGGCCGATGCTTTTCCCCAGCATACCGGCGCGGCCAATGCGCTCTTGCGCGCGGGCATCAATCGCTACCGCCTGAATGAGGTTAGCGCCGCCGTCAAGCTCTGGCAGCGCGCGCTTACGGCTTATCCAAACGCGGCTGAAGCGCCCATGCTGCGCCTGTGGCTGGGCAAAGGGCTGTTGGCGCAGCGCAAGCGCACCGAGGCCAGGGCCGCGTGGCAGGCCGTGGCGACCCAGGCGCCGGAGAGTTACGCCGGGCAGCGGGCGCTTAGCCTGGCGCGTGCGGCCGGCCTGACGCTGACGCTGGGAACTGGGGCGCAAAGCTCAGGCGACGATGGCAGCCAGGCTTTTGCTGAACGCTGGCTGCGCACCTGGGTCAAAACGGGCAGTGCGGCGACCGACCTGACCGCGCTCGATCCACGGATCCGCCGCGACCAGGATTGGCAGCGCGGGCAGGCGTATCTGGCGCTGCGCCTGCGCGGGCCGGCGCTCGAAGCCCTTGAATTGGTGCGGGCGCGCTATTGGAATGAGCCTCTGCTGGTTTATCAGCTGGCCGTGGCTTTCGAAGAATTGCAAACCTACCGCCTGAGCGTGATTAGCGCGGCGCGCGTGATTGCCCTGGCGCCCAACCCACAGGTCAGCGCGGCCCCCCTTTTCGTGCAGCGGCTGGCCTATCCGCAGCACTTCGCCGACCTGGTGAGCGAGGAATCGCTGCGCTTTGCGGTAGACCCTTTGCTGATCTACGCCATGATTCGCCAGGAGAGCCTGTTCGAGCCGGGCGCGGAAAGCTCGGCCGCGGCGCGCGGCCTGATGCAGGTCATTCCCAGCACCGGGAGCTGGATTGCCGGCGAGTTAGGGCTGTCCGACTTTCATGAGAGCGATCTTTACCGGCCCTGGATCAGCGTCAAGTTTGGCGCTTTTTATACGATGCGTGGGCTGCGCGCGGCCAATGGCAATGTCGCCACCGCGCTGGTTGGGTACAACGCCGGGCCGGGCAATGCCAAGATCTGGCGTGAACGCAGCGGCGCGGATGAGGATCTTTTCTACGAAACCATTTCGATTGCTGAGCCGCGCGCATACCTGAGCCAGATTACGATGCATCGTGC
>DAISHS010000540.1:0-2508 GCA_036822415.1 Chloroflexota bacterium | reverse complement strand
TGATTAAGAGTCATTTGCTCTGCCAATTGAGCTAGCGGGCCGTGTTGTACGACTGCTGGACGAAATTTTACCACAGGCTGGGCGGTTCCGGCAAATTTCTACCCGCCTTTGCTAGGCCACCTGTACGGTGAGAAAGTCCCACAGGGCGGCGTTGAACGCGGCCGGCGCTTCCAGGCAGGCCAGATGTCCGGCCCCCTCCAGGATAGCCAGGCGCGCGCCGGGCACTGTGCGGGCCATCGCTTCCGATTCGGCCACCGGGATGAGCCTGTCATCCGCGCCGGTGATGACCTGCACCGGCAAAAAGAGCGATTCCAGCACATCCTGGCTGTCCCCGCGCTGGGCCATGCCCAGCTGCGCATTGGCCAGGGCCTCGACGGCCGCCGTCGCCATCAGGCTGTGGACATGGGCAACGAGCGCGGGCTGTTTCTGCAAAGTGACCGGGGAGAGCAGCTTGGGCAGCATGTCGTCGGCAATGGCGGCTGCGCCCTGCTGCCGTGCTTTGAGCGCCGCGGCTTGCCGATTAGCCTTGCCCTCGGCGCTGTCTGCGCCCGCACGGGTGTTGACCAGGATCAGCCCGCGCAGCATCTCTGGATGGCGACGCGCCAGGGCCAGCGCCACGTAGCCGCCCATCGAATGGCCGCCGATGACGGCCGTGCGGATGCCGCGGGCTTGCAGCAGCGCGTGCACATCATCCGCCAGCATCTCCATCGTGTACGGCCCGGCCGTTACCTGCGACTCGCCAAAGCCACGCAGGTCAGGCGTGATGACCCGAAAGCGCGTTTGTAAGGCTTCCACCTGCGGCGCCCAGATGGCACGCTGCAAAGGGTAGCCGTGAATCAGCACGACCGCCAGCCCTTGCCCTTGATCTGCGAACGCCATTTCAAACCCGTTCATGGTTGCTTGCATGTTTGCTGCTCCTTTTTGGCTTTTCTTGCCATCTGTTGTTTTGTGCGCTACACTGGCGCCTATGTCACTCAACCACCATACCCAGATCGTTTACTTGATCCGCCATGCGACGCCCGATTGGGCCAATCGCACGATTCCCTATGATACGCCACCCGGGCCGTCATTGACAGAGCAGGGCCGGCAAGAGGCGCGTTTGCTGGCCGCGCACATGGCCGGCGCTGGCATCCGCCGCATTTTCACCTCGGAGATGGCGCGCGCCCACCAGACGGCTGAACTCCTGGGCCAGCAGCTGCTGCTGCCTGTCGAAATTGACCCCGGCTTGATCGAGATCCCGCGCGGGGAAGGCCATGACGCCCTGGAGCAGCGGATGCTGGCCTTCTGGCAGCGCCGCGTGTTAGCGGAGGCGCCGGCGGGGCCGATCGCGCTCGTTTCGCACGGCGGCCCCATCGAAATGCTGCTGCGCTGCATCGTTCAGCCGCCCCTCGATCTGCAGCCTTACAAGCAGCGCTTCGACCATCAAAATCCCCTGCCGCCGGCCGGGGTGTGGGAATTGATGCGCCGGCCGGACGCTTCCTGGCAGGCGACGCTCCTCTTTCATCCCCTGGCCATCGAGCAGGTCAAGGTGTAAACGGCGCGGCCCCTGATGCTTCCACAGGCGCGGCCGCGTGCTGCGGGTCGCGTACGGCCAGCGCCAGCACGGCCACGGCCAGTATTCCGCCCACCAGCGCCAGGATGAACATGGCCGGGTAGCCGGAAGCGTCAATCGCCCAACCACCCAGCAAGGGAGCCAGCACCCCGGACGGCGCAGTCAAGGTGTTGGCCAGGCCCACATAGGCCGGGCGGTCCTGCTCGCGGCCAAACTGCAATGTCAGGGTGATGCCCACCAGCCAGAAGCAGACCGTGCTGATGCCGGTGAGGACGAAGACCGCAAAGAGCCAGCCGACGCTGGGCGCCAGCAGCGCCACCAGCGGCGCGACCACAGCCGCCACGGTGCCCAGGAGCATGGCCTGGCGATGTCCCCAGCGGTCTCCCAGCATCCCCATCAACGGGTTGGAGATCATCTGCGTCACCATCAAGCTGCCGGTGAGGATACCCAGCAGCGCGGGGTCGGCGTCGAAGCGTTTGACGGCATAGACGGTGATGAACGCGCTGGGGATGCCCACCAGGCTTTGCAGCCAGCGGCTGACCAGGTACCAGCGGAAGTTGCGATCCTGCTGTAAGATCGTGAACAACTGGCGTCGAAAGGCGAGGGCGTTCATGGCCGGGCCGATGTTGGTATCCGGCGGTTCACGGGTGGCGGCCAGGAAGAGCCAGGAAATGGACATGGCCGCCACGCAGAGGAAAAAGCAGACGGCAAAGTTGAGCGGATAGGGCTGATCGTTGAGAATCCAGCCGGCGATGACCGCGCTGCCGGTGCCGAGAAGTGAGCCGAACGCGGCCTGCGTGCCGAAGAAAAGCCCCCAGCGCGTGGGCGGCATGGTGCGGCTGATCATGGTCTGCCAGAAATTGGCGGTGAGACCGGCGCCCAGGCCTTGCAGAATGAGCAAAGCGAAGGTGATGATGAGGGCCTGGGTGGCGTTGAAACGGGCCAGCTGCAGGGCG